>CAYXGN010000121.1:0-6061 GCA_964464505.1 uncultured Prevotella sp. | reverse complement strand
AACTGCCAAATGCTTTGCAAGACGCACAACAGGGCAAAGGGCAACAAGTAAGGCTTATAAATTGGTTATGCAAACCGTAGTAGGTGCATATCGCCGAGATGCACCCTTCGCAAAAATAGTGCAACCCAGCTTATGCAAAGGTGGATGCTCCTTGAGGGGCGTGCCTCGGAGATGCACGCCTACTACGGTTTGCTTTCGTGTAATTTGTGTAATCTGTAGTTTTTTCACTTAGAGGGGTGCATCTAAGCCTCTCCCGACCTCCCCTATAAGGGAGGAGAAATGCATCTGCACCTACTACGAAAAAGCCCTGCATCCTTTGTCGAGAGGCAAAGGGTGCAGGGCTTTTTCGTTATGCTGCTCTATGTGTTACTGCTGGGCGACGGCGCGGATGGGATATCCGTCGAAGCGGTAATAGTAGGAGGAGTTCGGTCCTTTCTCATCCTCGTCATTCTGTTTGTTGTCGAAATAGAGATACCAAGCGTACTTGATGTTGGCGGTATAGAACGTGCTCGACCAATAGCAACCGTATTCGTTGTATCCGTAGAGGTCCTCGCCGGTGAAGTCGCCCGTTGCAGGGAAGAATACGCTCTTTCCGTTTCTGACGCTGGTGAACTTGCAACCGTTTATCTCATTGCCTTTGGAGTTGGTCATGCTTGTCCATTCCCAAGTGCAGTTCGCCTCATTGCGTAGTTCTTCAAACTCTTTGATAGTAGGCATGCGGCACTCCTCGCCCCAGTTGACATAGGCTGCATCGTCTTCCGTTTCAAGCTGCGTCTTGCCGTCGGTGGCGTTGTATCTTTCGAGGGCTGTCTGCGGACTACCGTATTTGTAGTTAGCCCAACCATACGAAGTCTTTGTGTTCGGGTCGGTCTCTGCCCACGAGAAGTAGATGCCGTCGTCGGCGCAAGTCTTTGCTCCGATGTTTACCTCTGCCCAAAGGAGGCCGCTGGGCAACTGGAGGTCAATGAACTTATGGCCGTTGATGATAACCTCTCCTTCGCCTGCTTCCTGCTCAACGATGGAGAATGTCACCGAGTCGATGTCGGCAGCGTTGTGCGTTGCGGTCACGCTTCCGTTCTTCCACACCTTTAACGTCTTGGTCTGGGCGGCAACGAAAGAGCATTGTGCTGCGATGACGAGACCGCAGATAAGGGTAAAAATCTTTTTCATTGTCTTATGGTTTATTTCTTTAACAGTTTGAAACTTACGCCGTTACCGGTGCTTACAACATATATCCCAGAGGGTTCGCCCGAGAGGTCAAGGCTTGCGTTGCCGGCATTGTCAGCCTTTGCTGCCTTCACGAGGCTGCCATTGACTGTTGCAACAGCGATGCGCTCGCCTGCTGCCATACCGCTTACAGTCACCACGCCGTCGTTATAGGCGAACACAGGGTGCTGCGCCTGGGCTGTGCCTTCCACTTGTGCGATGCCTGTCTCCACGACATCGTCCTCGAAATAGAAACGCTGCACGTCGGCAAACTGATAGTTTGCAGCCGACTTGTCTGCCACGGTGACGGTGAGTTCGTCGCCATTCATTGTTATCACTGGTTTCGATGCAAAGGCGAAACTTGCCTTGCTGCCGTTGGTGAACAGAAGTGTCACTCCCGGCGTTGCTGCCCAAATGCCAAGCGAACACAGCGTCATGGCAAGGGTAAGGATGATTGATTTGTGCTTAATCATACAATTATAATGTGTGTAAAGTTTATTTCTTGCGGACAAAGGTAATAATTTTTATTGTAAATGTTGCTGTGTTTTAATTATTTCATTAAATTTGTAATGGGTTTTCCTTACGTAATCGTAGTAGGCGCAGCTAAAAGAATATTGATGAAAAAGAGTCTGTCAATAGGGTTTTATGTCGTTGTGCTGACGTTCTGTCTGCACGCCATGGTGTCGTGTTTGCCTGCCGGGGCGAATGCCGATGCCGACCGTTGGAATGAGCGTGCTTACAGTTTTCATTACCGTTGCCTCGACAGCGTCGTTGCCAATGCGCAGCGGGCGTTTGACGTTTCGCAGCATTACGGCGACGGACGGGCAGAGGCTTTGAACAATATGGCGTTTGTGAACATCGCCAAGCTGAACTACGCCAAGGCTACAGAGCAGCTGCAGCAGATAAGGAAAATCACTGACAACCAGATAGAACTAATGATTGCCGACATCCAGATGATGCGCATTTGCCAACGGCAATCGGAGAACAAGGACTTCTATCGCTATCGCGAAAGGGCTGTCTCGCGCCTTGACCGCATTGAGGAGACCGACAATGCGTTGTCGCACCACCAGCACATGCGCCTTGTCTACGCGCAGAGCGAGTATGCCATCACGCTGTCCACCTATCTCTATTATGTGGGACAGGAGTCGAAGTCGGTGGAAGCCATTGCTGCTATTGACGCCAACGGCGAGGTGGTGAAGGACACGGCGCAGTTGCTCAACTATTATTATAATGTGGGAGCCGGTGGCATTCTCCATGATGTCTCGACAGAGAATGTGGCACAGCAGGAGTTTGATTACCTCATGCGGTGCTACCTTTTGTCGCGCCAATACGGTTATCCTTATTGGGAAGCCAACTCCATGCAAGCCATCAGCGAGCACATTCAGAACAAGGACAGCCGCCAATTCCTCTTCCGCAACAATCCGCAAGAGATAGAGTTTCTCAATGTCGATGCCATGCCGGACAGTCTTCTGGCAGGCAACCTGGCACAGAGGGCATTAAATCTGTTCGCCCAGTATGGCGATGTCTACCAGACGGCAGGAGCCTGGCGCACACTCGCCGAGTGCTATTGGAGCATCGCCGACTATCCCTCGGCACTCATCTGCCTGTCGTCTGCCCTCACGAAGAACAAGGCGGTGGAGAAAGCCCCCGACCTCGTCGCGTCCATTCGCGAGCAACTCTCTCTCGTCTATTCGGCTTTGGACGACAAGCCCAAAAGCGACTTCAACCGCAACCTCTACCTCGACATACAGGAAAAGACGCGACAGGACCGTATGCTTGAGGCCCGCGCCGACCAACTGAGCCAGTCGCTCAGCGTGCTCAACATTATGATTGGCGGCGTGGGACTGATGATTCTCATCGTCGGCACACTGCTTTTCCGCCTCGGCGTGATGCGCCGGCGGCGCATGAAGACACTCTCCGGCGAAGAACTCCTTGCCCCTCTTGGCGAGTGGCGCAAGCGCGAGGAGCAGAAGCAGACGGCACACGAAGAGGAGTGCGCGCAGATAGAGGAGCAGACCGCCATAGTCCGAATCACCCTCAACAACAATAAGGAGCGCAACACGGAGCAGCGCGCGAAGGTGTCGCTCGTGAACAGCATCACACCGCTGATAAGTCGCATGACGCACGAGGTGGACAAACTGAAGACGGCAAAAGAAACCCCGGAGGTGCGCGAGGCGCGCTATTCCTATATCGCCGAACTTACGGAAAAGATAACCGACAGCAATGCCGTCCTCACACGGTGGATACAGATGCGGCAGGGCGAGGTGCACCTCCACATCGAGAGTTTCCGCTTGCAGGAAGTCTTCGATTCGGTTGCCCAACTCCGCATGGAGTACAGTCTGCGCGGCATCTCGCTCATCGTCGAGTCGAGCAATGATATAGTCAAGGCTGACAAGACGCTCACCCTTTTCATGATTAACACCATCGCCGACAACGCACGGAAGTTCACTCCCAGCGGAGGCAAGGTCACTGTGAGCAGCCGCGATATGGGCGACTGCATCGAGGTGTCGGTTGCCGACACCGGCAAAGGCATGTCGCCGCAGACGCTCAACCGTCTGTTCGAGCACAAGGCGATAGTCGATGTGAAGGCTGACGAAATGCTTTCGCCCGAGAGGGAACGCCAAAGCCATGGCTTCGGACTGATGAACTGCAAGGGCATCATCGACAAATACCGTAAGATGAGCAGCCTCTTCGACAAGTGCCTTATTGGCGCGGAGAGCGAGGAAGGGCGCGGCAGCCGCATCTTCTTCCGTCTGCCGAAAGGCGTCGTGCATCTCCTTCTCGCCCTGTTCCTGTTTGTAGGCAACGCTATTGCCGTTCCGTCACCCGCCAACGACAGGGTGGTGGGTTTGACAGTGCGTGCACCCGAAGGGGCAAGGGTGATGGGAGGGTCTGCCGTCTCCAAGGCGAGTGCCTACGCCGACAGCGCCTATTTCTGCAACATAGACGGCCGCTACGCCCAGACTCTTGCCTTTGCCGACAGTTGCTTGCAGTGCATCAACGCCTCCTTTGCAAAGAGTCATCCTGCAGACCGTCGCCGACTTATCCTTAAAGGCGACAATGCCTCCACGGCGGCGGAGCTGGAATGGTTTCACGACAGCATCAAGGCGGACTATGGCATCCTTCTCGATGTGCGCAACGAGGTGGCAGTGGCAGCACTCGCCCTCCACGACTGGAATCTCTATCACTACAACAACAAGGTCTACACGCAGCTGTTCCGCGAGTGCGGAGCCGACAACACCCTCGCCGACTATGTGCGCGTCATGCAGCAGTCGGAGAGCAACAAGAACGTTGCAATCATCTTGCTCGTGTTCCTCTTTCTGCTCATCTTCCCCGCCTATTACTTCCTTTACTATCGCCACCGCATCTATTACAACCTCTGTGTCGACAAGATTCGGAAAATCAACGACATAATCCTCGGCACGGAGAGCAACAGCGCGAAACTCGCTGCCGTGAGAGAAGTGTGGACGGAGCGCGACGACCTGATGGTGAAGAACGAGAAGTTCACCAAGTTGCGCGGCATCGTCACCTCGCTCCGCGAAGCCCTCGCCGAGGCTGTGGCAAAGGAGAGTGACCGCAAGCGCCAAATGGAAATACTCAACGAGCAGTTAAGGAAGGTGCGCCTGGAGAGCGACCAACTCTATGTGGGCAACAATGTCTTCGACAACTGTCTGTCCACGTTGAAGCACGAGACGATGTATTACCCCACGCGCATAAAGCAACTCGTTGACGACCGGGAGCGCAACATCGAGGCACTCGACGAACTCACCCATTATTACGCCTTGCTCTATTCCGTCTTCAGCGAACAGGCGGTGCGCATTGTGGAGCGTCATTTCTCGTTCGACGCGGGGGCTCTCGACTATCTCTTCCGGCTCCTGAAACGGGCAAACTCCGGACAGAAGCCGACCATTGAGACAAAGGAAGCGGGCGACACCTACATTATTGTATTAGTGCGTATGGAGCATCTTCCGCTCACGGAGGAGCAGTGCCGCCAACTCTTTACCGACTCCACCATGGACCTCTCGTTCCTGCTCTGTCGGCAGATAGTGCGCGACTTGGGCGAAATCACCAATGCCCACGGCTGCGGAATGAGGGCGCAGCGTGGTGACGACAGCGTAACGACAATAGAAATAAAAATAACAAAAACAATATGGAAAAATTCAAAGTTGTCATCGTAGAGGATGTGCCTCTGGAACTGAAAGGTACGGAAGGCATCCTGCGCAACGACATCCCCGAGGCTGAAGTGATAGGTACGGCAGCCGACGAGAGCGCATTCTGGGCTCTGCTGAAGAAGAGTTTGCCCGACCTCGTGTTGCTCGATTTGGGCCTGGGAGGCTCCACCACCGTCGGAGTGGAGATTTGCCGCAGCCTTAAAGAGACCCACCCTGAAGTGAAGGTGCTCATCTTTACTGGCGAGATATTGAACGAAAAGCTGTGGGTAGACGTGCTCGATGCAGGGTGCGACGGCATCATCCTAAAGAGTGGCGAACTCCTTACGCGCAACGATGTGATGTGCGTGATGCAGGGAAAGCGAATGGTCTTCAACCAACCCATTTTGGAGAAGATTGTCGACCGCTTCAAGCGCAGCGTCAATGTGCAGATTATGCATCAAGACGCACTCATACGTTTCGAAATCGATGAGTATGACGAACGCTTCCTGCGCCACCTCGCCCTGGGCTACACCAAGGAGCAAATATCCAACCTCCGTGCCATGCCCTTCGGCGTGAAGAGTCTTGAAAAGCGGCAGAACGAACTCGTGCAAAAACTCTTCCCCGGCGGTAATGGAGGCGTGGGGGTGAATGCCACACGACTCGTGGTGCGCGCCCTGCAACTCCGAATCATCGACATCGACAAC
>CAYXGN010000120.1:0-6071 GCA_964464505.1 uncultured Prevotella sp. | reverse complement strand
CGAGTGCAGAGTCAAGCTTGCTTGAACTATGCCGAGTGCAGCCTATCTTATGCAAGCTCGCTTCAAATTGCTGAGGTGCAGCCTATCTTATGTAAGCTTGCTTGAACTATGCCGAGTGCAGCCTATCTTATGTAATGCTTGCTTAAATTGCTGAGGTGCAGCTTTCCTTATGAAACGGAATCTTTTATTTCGACAAGTTTTTATCACATTATACTATGACAAAAGTAATTAAGTTGCGAAAGGGCTTGGACATTAACCTGAAGGGCAGGGCGGAAAAGAGAACCGCCGCTTCGGTTAAGTGCAGGCAATTCGGACTTGTGCCCGACTGTTTCGTCGGCGTTGTGCCCAAGGTGACGGTGCGCGAAGGCGACAGGGTGAAGGCAGGAGAGCCGCTGTTCGTGAACAAGAAATTCCCTGAAGTGCGCTTTGCGTCGCCAGTGAGCGGCACAGTAAGTGCCGTCGTCAGAGGCGATAGGCGCAAGGTGAAGTGTGTGGTTGTCGAAGCCGACGAGGAGCAGCAGTATGCCGATTTCGGCAAGAAGGACGTCGCTGCCCTTGACGGCGAAGCAGTTAAGGCGGCGTTGCTCGAGGCAGGACTGTTCGGCTACATCAGTCAGTTGCCCTACGCCGTGTCTACAACTCCCGACACCGCCCCGAAGGCAATCTTCGTGAGCGCTCTGCGCGACATGCCCCTCGCTGCCGACTTCGAGTATGAGTTGGAAGGCAACGAGGCTGACTTCCAGACCGGACTGACAGCCCTCTCGAAGATGGCAAAGACCTTTTTGGGCGTGGGTGCGAAGCAGACGGCGAAGGCTCTCCTCGAAGCCAGGGATGTGGAGATTAACGTGTTCGACGGTCCCTGCCCCGCAGGCAATGTGGGCGTGCAGATAAACCATGTGTGCCCCGTGAACAAGGGAGAGACGGTGTGGACAGTAAACCCCTCCGCAGTGATTTACATCGGCAGACTCTTCAACAAAGGCGTTGTCGACTTGAAGCATCGTGTGGCAGTTGCCGGCAGCGAGGTTAAGACACCTGCCTATGTGGAGGTGCTCGTAGGCCAGAGCGTGGCTTCCGTGCTCGACGGACAACTCAAGACTGAGGAGCATGTGCGCGTCATCAACGGCAATCCCCTTACCGGCAAGCGTTGCTCGCTCAACGATTACATCGGCGCGCAGACTTCGGAGCTGACAGTTATCCCCGAAGGCGACAACGCCGACGAGATGCTCGGATGGATTCTTCCCCGCACAAACGACTTCTCCACATCGCGCAGCTACTTCTCCTGGTTGTCGTGCAGGCACAAGGAGTACAACCTCGATGCCCGCGTGAAAGGCGGCGAGCGCCATCTCATCATGAGCGGCGAATACGACAAGGTGCTGCCGATGGACATCTACGGCGAGTATCTCGTGAAAGCGATAATCGCCGGCGATATAGACAAGCAGGAGCAACTCGGCATCTACGAGGTGAGCCCGGAGGACTTCGCCGTGGCGGAGTTTGTCGACTCCTCGAAACTGGAGGTGCAGCGCATAGTGCGCGAAGGCCTGGACATATTGCGTAAAGAGAATGCTTAATCAGATTAAAAACGGTAAAACAGAAATGAGTGCATTAAGAAATTATCTCAACAAGATAAAGCCCAACTTCCAGAAAGGAGGCAGGCTCCATGCCTTTGAGAGCGTCTTTGAGGGAATGGAGAGTTTCCTGTATGTGCCTAACACCACTTCGAAGAGCGGTGCCAACATACACGATGCCATCGACTCGAAGCGCATAATGAGTTTCGTGGTGATAGCCTTGCTTCCCGCGCTGCTCTTCGGCATGTACAACGTGGGCTTCCAAAACTACAAGGCAGCAGGCACGCTGGCTTCGGCAACGTGCCTCGAGATGTTCGCCTTCGGCTTCCTCGCTGTCCTTCCCAAACTGCTGGTGAGCTACATTGTCGGTTTGGGAATAGAATTCGCCTGGGCGCAATGGAAGCATGAGGAGATTCAGGAAGGATTCCTTGTCACGGGCATCATCATCCCTTTAATCATTCCCGTCACCACTCCACTGTGGATGCTTGCGCTGGCAGTTGCCTTCGCAGTCATCTTCTGCAAGGAGATTTTCGGCGGCACGGGAATGAATGTCTTCAATGTCGCCGTGGGCGCGCGCATGTTCCTCTTCTTCTCTTACCCCTCGGCAATGAGCGGCGACAAGGTGTGGATTGCCAAAGAATCCATCTTCGGACTGGGCAACACCCTGGAGGTGGATGCCCTCACCGCTGCCACGCCCTTGGAGCAGGTGGCGCAGAAGATTACTCCCGACGCCAGTCTTTTCGATATGGTGTGCGGCTTCATCCCCGGCTCTGTGGGTGAGACATCGGTCATCGCCATTGCCATCGGAGCAGTGATACTGCTGTGGACAGGCATAGCATCGTGGAGAACGATGGCGAGCGTGTTCGCCGGCGGCATCGTGTCGGCTTGCATCTTCCACGCTCTTGGAATGACCTCCATAGCATGGTATGAGCATATAGTGCTCGGCGGCTTCTGCTTCGGTGCAGTGTTTATGGCCACCGACCCGGTGACCTCGGCACGCACGGAGACAGGCAAATACATTTACGGCTTCCTCATCGGAACAATCGCCGTCGTGGTGCGTGTCATGAACCCCGGCTATCCCGAGGGAATGATGCTCGCCATCTTCTTCGGCAACATGGTGGCTCCGCTCATCGACTATTGTGTGGTGCAGCGCAACATCGCCAGACGTGCCAAACGTGCCATTAAAAAATAAGGAGGAAAGGCAGTTATGAAAACAAATTCAAATACTTACACGACAGTTTATTCCATCGTCCTCGTTGTCATCGTGGCATTCCTTCTTGCGTTCGTCTTCCAGGTGCTCAAACCTATGCAGGATGTCAACGTGGCGCTCGACACCCAGAAGCAAATCCTCAATTCGCTCAATCTCCGTAATCTCGACAACGCCGAGGCTTCCGCAAAATACAAGGAAGTGGTGAAGGCAGAGAAGGAGAAGGACGGAATGAAGTATTACGAGTGTGAGATTGACGGGCAGAAAAAGACCGTCTACACCGTAAAGGGAATGGGACTTTGGGGCGGCATCAGCGGCTTCATCGCTGTGGATGCCGACAGCAACACCGTCTACGGAGTCTATTTCAACCATGAAGGCGAGACAGCCGGACTCGGTGCGGAAATCAAGGACAACACAAAATGGCAGCAGCTGTTCCAGGGCAAGAAGATTCACAAGGACGGAGTGCAGGGCATCGCCCTCGGCGTGAAGAAGGACGCTCCCGCCGATGACGAGAACAATGTCGATGCCGTCACCGGCGCGACACTCACCTCCGACGGTGTGGACAAGATGCTTAAGGACGGACTCTCGAAGTTCATTAAATAATTCTATTATGTCATTATTCAACAAACAAAATAAAGAGGCATTCTCCAAGCCGCTCAACCTCGACAACCCTATCCTTGTCCAGGTGCTCGGCATCTGCAGTGCCTTGGCTGTCACTTCACAGTTGAAGCCGGCCATTGTCATGGGACTCGCCGTCACCATCATCACGGCATTCTCCAATGTTATCATTTCCATTATCCGCAAGACCATTCCGCAGCGCATCCGCATCATCGTTCAGCTGGTGGTGGTGGCTGCCCTCGTGACCATAGTGAGTCAGGTGCTCAAAGCCTTCGTCTACGATGTCAGCGTGCAGCTCTCCGTCTATGTGGGCCTGATTATCACCAACTGCATCCTTATGGGCCGCCTCGAGGCGTTCGCCATGATGAACAAGCCCTGGCCTTCGTTCCTCGACGGTATGGGCAACGGCCTTGGCTACGCCCTTATCCTTGTCATCGTGGGCACAGTCCGCGAACTGCTGGGGCGCGGCTCGCTGCTGGGCTTCCAGATAATTCCCGAAAGCGTCTACAGCGCAGGCTATGTGAACAACGGTATGATGACCATGCCGGCAATGGCATTGATACTTCTTGGATGTGTAATCTGGGTACACCGTGCCTATTTTTATAAGGAGGAGAAATAAAGATGGAACACGCAATTGGTTTATTCTTCCGGTCGATTTTTGTCGACAACATGATTTTCGCCTACTTCCTGGGCATGTGCTCTTTCCTGGCAGTGTCCAAGAATGTGAAGACATCCTTGGGCTTGGGTCTGGCGGTGACCTTCGTGCTGCTCGTGACAGTGCCCATTGACTATCTGTTGCAGACAAAGGTGCTCGGCCCCGACTGCCTTGTAGAGGGAGTGGATTTGAGCTACCTTAGTTTCATCCTCTTCATAGCCGTCATCGCAGGCATTGTGCAACTGGTGGAGATGGTGGTGGAGAAATACTCTCCTTCGCTCTATGCAGCCCTCGGCATCTTCCTGCCCCTCATCGCAGTGAACTGTGCCATCATGGGCGCTTCGCTCTTCATGCAGCAGCGCATCCTCATGGACGCAGGCAATTCACAGGCCATCACCAATGTGTGGGACAGCATCGTCTATGCCGTCGGCTCGGGACTCGGATGGACCCTTGCCATCACCCTCATGGGAGCCATTCGCGAAAAGATGCAGTATTGCGATGTGCCGAAGCCTTTGCAGGGCTTGGGCATCACGTTCGTCACTGTGGGCCTGATGGCCATGGCCATGCTCTGCTTCGCAGGACTTAACATTTAATCAGGAGGACTTAAAGAAAATGGGAAATACATCATTTATATTGGCAAGCATCGGAGTCTTCCTCGTTGTGATACTCCTGCTCGTGGTTGTCCTGCTCGTGGCAAAGCGCTATCTCAGCCCGAGCGGCAATGTGAACATAGAAATCAACGGCGACAAGACCATCAACGTGCCGCAGGGAAACAGTCTGATGACCACACTCAACGACAACGGCATCTTCCTCCCCTCCGCATGCGGAGGCAAGGCAAGTTGCGGACAGTGCAAGGTGCAGGTGCTTGAAGGCGGAGGCGAAATTCTCGACTCCGAGAAGCCCCACTTCTCACGCAAGCAGATAAAGGACCACTGGCGACTCGGATGCCAGTGCAAGGTGAAAGGCGACCTGAAGATAAAAGTGCCCGAGAGCGTCATGGGAGTCAAGGAATGGGAGTGCGAAGTCATCTCCAACAGGAACGTGTCGTCGTTCATCAAAGAGTTCAAGGTGGCACTGCCCCCGGGCGAGCACATGGACTTCGTGCCCGGCTCTTACGCACAAATCAAGATTCCTGCCTACGACTGCATCGACTACGACAAGGACTTCGACAAGGCCCTCATCGGCGAGGAGTATATCGGCGCATGGGAGAAATTCAACATCTTCTCCCTCAAGGCCCACAACCCCGAGCCCACAGTGCGCGCCTACTCCATGGCCAACTATCCCGACGAGGGCGACATCATCACCCTCACAGTGCGCATCGCCACAACACCCTTCCTGCCGCGCCCGCAGGTGGGATTCCAGGACGTGCCCACGGGCATAGCCTCCTCCTACATCTTCTCGCTGAAGCCCGGCGACAAGGTGATGATGAGCGGACCCTACGGCGACTTCCATCCCAACTTCACCTCCGGCAAGGAGATGATTTGGATTGGCGGAGGCGCAGGCATGGCTCCGCTGCGCGCGCAGATTATGCACATGACAAAGACCCTTCACACCCGCGACCGCGAACTCCACTTCTTCTATGGAGCGCGAGCCCTTGGCGAGGCATTCTTCCTCGAGGACTTCTGGGCGTTGGAGAAGGAATATCCCAACTTCCATTTCCACCTGTCGCTCGACCGCAAAGACCCCGTAGCCGACGCACAGGGAGTGAAATACTACGAGGGCTTCGCCGTCAACTGCATCCGCGACACCTATCTTAAAGACCACGAAGCTCCCGAAGACTGCGAATATTACCTCTGCGGCCCTCCAATGCTCATAAAGACCGTCACCGACTATCTCGACAGCCTCGGAGTGGACCCGGAGAGCATCATGTACGACAATTTCGGATAAGGCGACATGAACCGCAAGGAAATTGAAGAAAGCATCAGCAAAGCCGCTAACAGTTAGCGGCTTTGCTGCGTTTATGGAGGTCGGGTTTGCAGCGGTTTCAGGCTTAGACGCACCAATTCAAAAAGCCCCCACGGATTGC
>CAYXGN010000119.1:0-6077 GCA_964464505.1 uncultured Prevotella sp. | reverse complement strand
TAAAATGGCTATCTTAGTAGGCGCGTATCTCCGAGACGCGCCCGATGGCAGCGAATTTGATTGCGTGAAGCCCTACCCTTCTATCTCCGACAACTCGAGCCACCGCATGCTTTTCTCATCGAGTTCGTCTTTCAGTTGCGGAAGGCGCTTACTCTTTTCGGTGAGTTCTTCCACCGATAGCGTGCCGCTGCAAAGGGCTTCCTCTATGAAGTGCTGCTCCTTTTCGAGGGCATCGATGTCCTTTTCGAGTTGCTCAAGCTCGCGCTTCTCCTTGAAGGTGAGCTTGCGTTTCTGCTCACCGTGGTAGTTCTTCTTCTCGCGCTTCTCCGTGCTGACTTTCTGTTCCGTCTCCTTCGGCTTCAGCGACTGCCACATGCGATACTGGGTGTAGTTGCCGGGGAAGTCGGTTATCTTGCCGTTGCCTTGGAAGACAAGGAGGTGGTCGACAATTTTGTCGGTGAAGTAGCGGTCGTGACTTATTATTATGACGCAGCCGGGGAAGTCCTGCAAATACTCTTCCAGCACCTCCAGCGTCTGGATGTCGAGATCGTTGGTGGGCTCGTCGAGCACGAGGAAGTTGGGGTTGCGCATCAACACGGTGCAGAGATAGAGTTTGCGCTTCTCCCCTCCACTCAGTTTGTAGACGTAGTCGTGCTGCTGTTCGGGCGGGAAGAGAAAGTTCTGGAGCAGTTGCGAGGCAGTGAGATGCTTGCCGCCGCCAAGGTCTATGTAGTCGGCGATGTCGGTCACCACGTCGATTACCTTCTGTTGCTCGTCGAACTGCAGCCCTTCTTGCGAGAAGTAGCCGAACTTCACCGTGTCGCCGATGTCGAATCTGCCTTCGTCGGCAGACTCAATGCCGAGGAGGAGTTTTATGAATGTCGACTTCCCTGCGCCGTTGCCGCCTACGATACCCATTTTCTCGAAGCGGCTGAAGTTGTAGTAGAACTTGTCGAGGATGACCTTCTCGCCCCACGCTTTCGACACATACTGACACTCGAAAATCTTCGACCCGATGTAGACTGTCTTCGATTTGAGTCGCATCTGCCGCTCTTCTATGCGTTGCTTCGCCTTCGCCTCGAGGTCGTAGAAGGCTTCCTCACGGTAGCGTGCCTTGTGTCCGCGCGCCTGAGGCATTCGCCTCATCCACTCAAGCTCGCGCCGGTAGAGATTGTTGGCGCGTTCTATCTCCGCCCGGGTGGTGTCGATGCGTTCCTGCCGCTTCTCCATATAGTATTTGAAATTGCCGCGGTAGGTGTACATCGTCTTGTCGTCGAGTTCGAGAATGATGTTGCACACGCGGTCGAGGAAGTAGCGGTCGTGGGTCACCATCAGCAGCGTCTTGTTGCCGCGCGACAGGAATCCCTCGAGCCATTCTATCATTTCGAGGTCGAGGTGGTTGGTGGGCTCGTCGAGGATGAGCATGTCGGGCTCTGTGATAAGCAGGTTTGCCAGAGCCACACGCTTCTGCTGTCCTCCGCTGAGTTGCCCCATGCGCTGGTCGAGGTCGGTTATCTTCAGTTGGGTGAGAATCTGTTTCGCCTTCAACACCATCTCCGGCTTACCGTCATGGTTGAAGCATGCGTCGAGCACTGACTCTTCGGGGTCGAACTTCGGAGACTGTTCCAGGCAACCCACACGAAGGTCTTTCTTGTAGACGATGCTTCCTGAGTCGTAGCCTTCTTTTCCCGACAGGATGGAGAGGAGCGTTGTCTTGCCCGTACCGTTCTTTGCTATGAGTCCCACATGCTGCCCTTCGGCGATGGAGAAGGAGATGTTGCGGAACAGCACATGCGCCCCAAACGCCTTCGAGAGGTTTTGCACATCAACGTAAGGTGTCATTCTTCGGCTTTTAAGGAGTTGTTGATGCTCTCGATGTAGTCGAGCACTTCGTCGCGTCCCGTCTTCTTCTCCGAACTCGTTATGAAGTAAGGGGGCAACTCTTCCCACTGCTCTTTCAGTGCGTTCATCCATGCGGCGGCATTCTGTTTCGCCTTCACGGGACCAAGTTTGTCGGCTTTCGTGAAGATGATGGCAAAGGGGATGCTGCTCTCGCCGAGCCAGTTGATGAAGTCGGTATCTATCTTCATCGGGTCGTGGCGGACGTCGATGAGGACGAAGGTGTTTACAAGTTGCTGGCGTTGCAGGATGTAGGACGAAATCATCTGGTCGAGTTTCTTCTGCACCACCTTTGAGCGTTTGGCAAAGCCGTAGCCGGGGAGGTCCACCAGGTACCACTCATTGTTTATTATAAAATGATTGATGAGCAGTGTCTTTCCCGGTGTTGCCGATGTCTTTGCCAGACCTTTGTGGTTGCAAAGCATGTTGATGAGACTCGATTTGCCCACATTGGAGCGGCCGATGAAAGCGTATTCCGGCTTGTTGTCCTTAGGACATTGGCTTATTGTTGCCGATGAAATGGTGAACTCCGATTTCTTTATTATCATGATGTTTTCTTTGTTTTGTCGTTATTGTGAAAGGAGGGTTCTAAAAATTGGCTGCCTTAGAAAGGGAACAGCATGGGCAGAGCCACCAGCATCACTATGCCGATGATGACTTGCAGCGGCAGTCCCACCTTCAGATAGTCGGCGAAGGAGTATTGCCCCGCCTTCATCACAAGGGCGTTGGGAGGTGTAGAGAAGGGCGAGGCGAAGCACATGCTGGCCCCGAGGGTGACGGCGAAGAGCAAGGGGTATGGGCTTATGCCTATGCCTTGGGCGGCAGTAATGGCGATGGGAGCCATGAGCACCGCCGTGGCAGTGTTGCTAATGAAGAGCGTGAGCAAAGATGTGGTGAAGTAAACACCTGCAAGAAGAGCGTAAGGGCCGAAGGGACCGAGGTGTGTCACCATGGTTTGCGAGATGAGACTCGACACGCCAGTCTTCTCCAATGCCACCGACATGGGCAGCATGGCAGCGATGAGGACTATGCTTTCCCAGTTGATTGTCTTGTAGGCGGCTTCCACATTGCGCAGGCATCCTGTCGCCACCATGAGCAGTGCTGCTATCATCACAGCGGTGACGGGGGCGATGGGGATGCTTTCAATCACCATCATCGCCACCATAAGGAGCATTATTATGCCGGCAATGGGGGCTTTGTAGTCTATCTCCACCTTCGCGGCTTCTTCCAAAGGTTGACCTATCACCACCCAGTTGTCGGCTTCGTCGCTCAGTCGCCCGATGTTCTTCCATGTGCCTTGCACAAGGAGAATGTCGTTGGGCATAAGGCGGAGGTTGGGCAAGTCGGTGGTGATGTAGTCGTCGTTGCGGCGTATGCCCACGACATTGACATTGTAAAGGGCTCGGAATCCCGACTCCCGCAACTGGCGGTTGACAAGGCGCGAGTTGGGCATAAGCAATATTTCGGCAATGCCGATGTCGTAGAAAGCAAGTCGTCCGCCTTTATTTGCTGCGGCGGCATCGCCTTGGTCGCTCACGGCAGCAAGATTCTGCTCGGCTGCCAACTGCTGCGCCTGTGCGCTGTCGCCACTGAGAAAGAGCATGTCGCCGGCGCAAAGTGCGGTGTCGGGACCGGCAAGCCGCTGCTCCACATTCTTTATAATGCGGCTTTGGGCAGTCCTCTCGCGCCGTATCTCAAGCACTGTCAGACCGTAACGGTTGTGCAGGTCGAGTTGGGCGAGGGTCTTGCCGAGGGCAGGCGATTGAGGAGTGACCTTGACGACACTAAGTTTTTCGTTAATATGATACTCCTTGACGAGTTCTGAAAGCGACTTCCCCCTTTTGCGCTTACCCTTGTCGCCGTCGCCTTTCGTAAGGAAAACCTTACTCAACGGCAGCAGGACAACGATGCCCACCACGATGCAGATGATGCCAATGGGGGTGAAGGAGAAGAACGACAACGGCTCGTAGCCAGCCTCGGTGAGGGCTTCCTGGATGACAAGGTTGGGGGGAGTACCGATGAGGGTGAGCATGCCTCCCATGCTACTGGCAAATGCCAGCGGCATGAGCAGCCTACTCGCACTCGTCTTCGACTTTGCCGCGAGACTCACAACGATGGGCATCATCAGGGCGACAGTGCCTGTGTTGCTCACAAAAGCACCTATGGCGGCGGTCACCACCATAAGCAAAATGAACAGGCGCAACTCACTCTCGCCTGCCAACGACAAAATCTTTCCGCTTATCTTCTTTGCCAATCCAGTCTGGAAGATGGCTCCGCCGACAACAAACAAACCCACCATCATGATGACAACAGGATTGGAGAAACCCGACAGGGCTTCTTGGGGAGTGAGCACTCCGGTGAGTAACAGACATACAAGGGCGCACAGCGCCACCAAATCGGAGCGCACCTTACCGACAGCAAAGAAGACGGCTGAAAGCGCAAGGATGATGAGTGTTGCTATCATTGATGTGAGAGATTTCATTTACAAAGTTAGTCATAAAGTTTTGATTTCGCCTTTGCCGCACACGCTTTTTACTATCCTTTAACTAAAAGCACACTCATGCGCGCCTCTTAATGGGTGTTAAAATAAAATATATATTGCAAATTTATCTTTCCAAATGTTATTCGGTGTAAACAAAATGACTACATTTGCAATGTCTATGCGCTCATCGTGCGTCATTCATACGGCGCGGCGGGGCTGGACAAACATAAATATGGCGTTTACACGACGCTGTGTTCGGGACGTATCGAATCTTGCAAATTCATTATCTCTGTCTTGAATATAGCCAACGGTAGATGTCCTCGGGTGTGATATTTCAATCCCGTGGAGACCTTGTAAGCATGGATTGCTCCTCTTTGGTGCGGTTGTAGTGTGTTTATGTAGGTCTCTTTGTGGAGCGGTTTTCATATCAGCGTGGGCTCTTCGTTGTCTATTCATCAGAGATAGGCGGTGCAAGAGCCTCGATACGTGGAATGGACAACTTGAAGATTCCACGTCTTTTTTGTGCCATTCAAGTTTGAAGGGAATTAATATATTAATAATGTAAATATGAACAAGAACTATCTTTTAATCGCAGCAACCGCCTTGGCAATGGTGGGTTGCGCCAACGATGACTATGTGGGCGACGGCTTGACAGCCCAGAGCGACAACACTGTCATCGGTTTCAACATGAACACACCGGCAGTGACGCGTGCTGACGGCACTGCTACAGACGCAGACAAACTTGGAAATACATTCATCGTATGGGGTGAGAAGAACGAAACAAACGGTGTTAAGGCTACTGCTGCCAACACTGTGTTCCAGAACTATGTGGTGAAGTATGCCGCAAACACGGCAAACACCACTGTCAGCAACACCAACAACTGGGAATATGTTGGTATTGACCACTCCAAGTACGACACAAACGTAAAGAACACAGTTGGCACTGGCGTGGCTCAGACCATCAAATATTGGGATGACAACGCTACAAGTTATACCTTCACAGCGGTATCTGCTTTGGAGAGCGACATCGAAAGCGGAAATGTTGTTATCACAAAGACTCTTGGAACTGATACGGAAACGACTGGAAAGACGGTTTACGACAAGGGTTACACCGTTCAGGTTAAGTCGGGCGCAAACACCGGCAACATCTATTATGCTGACCGCGTGAACATCGCAAAGTCTACTAATGGTTACACCCACGACCCTGTTCAGCTTACCTTCCGCAACTTCCAGTCAAAGGTTCGTTTCGGTATCTATGAGACCGTTCCCGGTTACAAGGTAGTGATTACCGGCATCAAGTATAACAGCAATGGTAAGTCCCAAGAAATTGAAAAGACAAGCACCGATAAAGGTTTCGGCGTAGACGGAATCTTTGTTGTCGGAGGCGACAAAACTGTATACACCGTTACTTATGTGACTGAAGGCACAAACCAAAACAGGGTTAAGGTGGAAGCTGACGGCAATTCCAATTCTTCTAATTATTTGGCAACAGACGGTGAAAACTGGCTCAGCACCACAGCAGACAAACCTGTTGGCACTGCATCAAATGCTCCTACATGGGACAAGGGAACTGCGACCAACGGCAGCGACAGTTACACTGCTATCCTTCCCGACCCAGACAACAGTGCAAACTTGAAGTTACAGGTTGCTTACAAACTGATTTCCGAAGACACAGGCGAGGAAATTGAGGTTGGTT
>CAYXGN010000118.1:0-6089 GCA_964464505.1 uncultured Prevotella sp. | reverse complement strand
GCTTTGACTGAAGCCCGATATAATGCTTTAGCGTTTCAACGAGCTGACCTATTGTTTCTATGTTTCTGTCGTTGGAGAACATCGCTTCGTTGTGTTATGCGTTCTCAGTGTCGGCAGCCTCGGCGAGGTCGTCCACGAGGTCGTCCATTTCTTTTCTGCTCACACGGAGGTTGTGCTTCTTGCAGAACTCTCCCAGTGCGTCACTGATTTTTGTTCTTGTCTCACTTCCCTTTTCCGGTGCGATGAGTACTCCGAGAGCTGCTCCTGCGATTGCGCCGCCCAAGAAGGCTCCGATATAACCTAATGCTTTCATATTTAAATGTTTTAAGTTTATAAAATGTTATCGGCAGCAAATTTAGTAAATCTCTTCCGTTTCCCGTCAATGGTGATGTCTTTTTTTTGTTAAAAAGGCTTCTTTTTTACATTTAACAAACTTTATGTGCTCTAAAATGCCGTTATCTATGATATATTTTGTAATTTCGCCAATGTTTAACAAGTAATGTATAACTCCTTAATGACAAAAGAATATGAATAAAAGTGTTGTATTGTGCGCCGGACTTTGCGTAGCCTTGGCTTTCACAAGTTGTAAATCGCAGGAAAGCGCCTATAAGAAAGCCTATCTGAAGGCTCAGGCAAAAGCAGAGCAGCAGCCCACGCAACCTGCCCAGGAAGAGATTCCTGTCGTGGCTCCCATCGAGACAAAGGCAGCCACAGAGACCACTGTCGTTGACAATCTCGACAACGTGTCGGTGCGTTCCGAGAGTTTCGAGGTTGTAAACGGTGCCGGAGTGAAGGACTTCAGCGTTGTCGTAGGCTCGTTCTCTCTCAAGGCCAATGCCGAGGGCTTGCAGCACAAGTTGAACAACGCCGGCTATTCGGCACAGGTGATTCACAACTCTGAGCGCGGACTCTACCGCGTTGTTGCTTCCACCTTCGCCACCAAGGCAGAGGCAGCTGCTTCGCGCGACCAGCTTCGCGGACAATATCCCGATGCATGGCTTCTCTACAAGAAGTAAGTCTTCCGGCGAGCCTTTCGGCTTGCTGACACCAATCAAATAAAACAATTCAAGCCAAGTGGGCCGCATCATTTCTATAGACTATGGGAAGAAGCGCACTGGCGTAGCTGTCACCGACCCATTGCAGATTGTTCCCAATGGGTTGGCGACAGTTTCCACGTGTGAGCTGATGAAGTTTCTGCAAGACTACGTTGCGCACGAAGATGTGGAGCGGATAGTAGTGGGCGAGCCACGGCAGATGAACGGTCAGCCGAGTGAGAACCTGCAGCGCGTGCGCCAGTTTGTAGCACAATGGAAGAAAGCCATGCCCTCCATCCCAGTGGAATACTACGACGAGCGCTTCACTTCCGTCCTTGCCCACCGTGCCATGATAGACAGCGGCATCGGCAAAAAGGCAAGGCAGAACAAGGCTCTTGTCGATGAAATCAGTGCGACAATCATCCTTCAGGACTATTTGAGGAGCAGACAATTGTAGTAGGTGCGCCTCGGCGATGCGCACCTACTATTAATACAAGAAAATGATTTTACCTATTTATATTTACGGCAACCAGGTGTTGCGCAAAGAGGCAGAGGATATCGATGCCAGTTATCCCGAGTTGCCCACCCTTATCGGCAACATGTTTGAAACCCTTGCGGCAAGCGAAGGCATCGGTCTTGCTGCGCCCCAGATAGGACTCAGCATCCGCCTCGTGGTCATCGACCTCGATGTGTTGAGCGACGACCTGCCCGAGTATAAGGACTTCAAGAAAGTCTTTATCAACCCCTACATCCTTGAGTACGACGACAAGTCGGAGAAGAAAAGCATGGAAGAGGGCTGCCTGTCGCTCCCCGGCATACACGAGAGCGTGAAGCGACCCACACGCATCCACGTGCAGTATCAGGATGCCGACTTCGTGGAGCACGACGAATGGGTGGACGGCTATCTTGCCCGCGTCATGCAGCACGAGTTCGACCACCTCGACGGCAAGATGTTCATCGACCGCATCTCGCCTATGCGCCGCCAAATGGTGCGGGGCAAACTGAAAGACCTATTGCTCGGCAAGGTGCGCTGCTCCTACAGGGTAAAGGTAAAAAAATAACGCTCAATAATGCCTGCATGAAGCAAACCATAATCTTCGCCCTCTTCACGCTTTTGCCGTGGCTCGGGGTAAAGGCGCAGTTCAACACCAACCGGCTCATCATTTCGGGCAGGAGTGCGCTCTACTATGAGGATTATGTTCTTTCCATACAGTATTTCAACCAAGCCATCACGGCAAAACCACACCTCTATGAGCCTTGGTTTTACCGTGGACTTGCCAAGTTCTATCTCGACGACTTCGAAGGGGCGGAGAGCGATGTCACGCACGCCATAGAACTCAACCCTTACATCTCCAATATGTATGAGTTGAGAGGGCTTGCCCGCATCCGCACGAAGAAGTTCGACGACGCCATCAGCGACTACGACCACTCGCTCGCCATCAACCCCTACAACCAAAGTGCGTGGTACAACCGCGCCCTCTGCCGCGTGGAGACGAAGGACTACGCCCGGGCACAACTCGACCTCGACACCATCGCCACGAAGTGGAAGAAGTTTGCCGGTGCCTACTCCATGAAAGCAGAAGTCTGCCTCTTGCAGAACGACACCACGGCAGCAGAGAAGTGGCTCGACCGCAGCATCGGCATCGACCCTTACGACGCTGCCACCTGGACAGCCAAAGCCGCCATAAGTCTGGCGCGCTCGAAATGGAAGGATGCCGACGAAGCCCTCACCAAGGCTCTCCACCTTAAGCCCAAGAACGTAAGCAACTACGTCAACCGCGCCCTTGCACGCTACAACACCAACAACCTCCGTGGGGCAATGGCAGACTACGATATGGCGATAGACCTCGCCCCCGACAACTTCCTCGCCCACTACAACCGCGGACTCCTCCGCATGCAGTTGGGCGACGACAACCGCGCCATCACCGATTTCGATTATGTCATACAGATGGAGCCGCACAACGTGCTTGCCATCTTCAACCGCGCCCTGCTGCTCGACCGCACCGGCGACCTCCGTGCCGCCATTCGCGACTACTCCGAGGTGATAGCGCAGTTTCCCAACTTCTGGACAGGACTCTCGCGCCGCGCCGCCTGCTACCGCCGTCTGGGGATGACCGCAAAAGCCGAAGCCGACGAGTTTCGCATCATGAAAGCACAGATGGACAAGCACCTTGGCATACAGCCGCGCTGGAGCAAGAGCAAGCGGAGAGAGATGAGAAAGCGCAGCGACATAGACCCGGAGAAGTACAACCGCATGGTGGTGGCTGACGAAAACAACACCGAGCACGAATACAAGAATGCCTACCGCGGACGCGTGCAGGACCGCAAGACCACTGCCGACCCCATGCCCATGTATCACCTTTCGCTCATGCCCTACGACAACGGCGTGACTTCCTATCAGGCGTTCTCCGCGCAACTCGAACGCTTCAACATGGACAACGCGTCGGCACGGCTCTTTGTCAACTGCAACCCCCGCCGCCTCGACGCAAACGCCTCGCAGCAATATTTCGCTCGCATCGACTCGCTCACCACTCTCGTCGACGGTTGCCGCGACCAGCATCGCCTGCCGGTGCTTCTCCTGCAAAGGGCTGTGGCAGAGAGCGTCACCCAGGACTACGATGCCGCCCTTGCCGACCTTGATGTCTGCCGCTCGCTCGACTCCACCTCGGTGCTAGTGCTCTGGCAGAGGGCATATTGTCAGAGTATGATGAATGAGTTTGACGCCTCCCACGGCACGGCGCCAACCCTTAAGCAGGCTATGGTGGTTGACGACATCACCCATGCCATCGCCCTCGACCCCCAGAACCAGTATCTCTACTACAACCGCGGCAACGCCCGCATGGCACGCGCCGACTACAGCCTTGCCATCGACGACTATACCCGCGCCATCGACATGGACCACCGCCTTGCGGAAGCCTATTTCAACCGGGGAATTGCACACATCCGACTCGGACAGCGGCAGGAAGGCATCGCCGACTTGAGCAAGGCCGGCGAACTGGGACTGTACCGAGCCTACAGTGTGATAAAGCAAGTGGGCAAACCGTAGTAGGCGCGTATCTCCGAGACGCGCCCTCGCGCCCCGACGGGGCAACCTGCACATAGCCCAGGGCAAAGTCTCGGAGCGACAGCGGAGAGACGACACCCTGGGTAACGAAACAACCACGACCTGCGCCCTGTAAGGGCAAAAGCATAAAGGGTGCGTCTAAGCATCTCCCGACCTCCCCTAAAAGATAGTGCAAACCGTAGTAGGCGCACAACGCCGAGGTGCGCCCTCGCAAAATAGTTTCTCGCTTGCTAAGGGTGCGTCTCAGAGATACGCACCTACTACATTAACATAAAAATCAATAAAAATATGACCCGAACCGTTATCGCCGCGATGTGCCTCCTCCTCAGTATGGGGACATGGGCAAAAGGCAAAACCGAAACATCAGCAACATTTCCCAAACGCGAATTTCGCGGAGCATGGATACAGTGTGTCAACGGACAGTTTCAAGGACTTTCCACCCAAGCCATGCAGCAGAACCTCACCCACCAGCTCGACGAACTCCAGAAGGACGGCGTGAATGCCATAATCTTCCAGGTGCGTGCCGAGTGTGATGCCCTCTACGACAGTCCTTATGAGCCGTGGAGCCGCTTCCTCACAGGAGCACAGGGCGTGGCCCCGAACCCGAAGTGGGACCCACTGGCGTGGATGACGGAGCAATGCCACAACAGGGGAATGGAACTCCATGCGTGGCTCAACCCCTATCGCGCCAAGACGAAAGGCACGAAGGACCTTGCCGACAGCCACATCGCCATAAAGCACCCCGAAAGAGTGTTCACCTATGACGGACTCTTTATCCTCAACCCCGGCATTCCCGCCAACCGCGATTACATCTGCGACATCGTCGGCGACATCGTCAGCCGCTATGATGTGGACGGAATACACATAGACGACTATTTCTATCCTTACCCCGCAGCGGGCTGCACCATTCAGGACGAACGCCAGTTCCGGCAATACAACAACGGCATCCGCGACATCGGCGACTGGCGGCGCGACAATGTGAACGTGTTCATGAAGCAACTCTCCGAGCGCATCCACAGCATCAAGCCGTGGGTGAAGTTCGGCGTGTCGCCCTTCGGCATCTACCGTAACCGCCTGTCGGCAGCCATAGGCAGTGACACCAACGGCACGCAGAACTACGATGACCTCTATGCCGACGTGCTCATGTGGGTGAACAACGGGTGGGTGGACTACTGTGTGCCGCAGCTCTACTGGCAGATAGGCCACCCCACCGCCGACTACGCCACACTCATCCGATGGTGGAACCAGAATGCCGCCGCGCGCCCACTCTACATAGGCGAGGACGTGGAGCGCACCGTGAAATACGCCGACCCCGCCAATCCTGCCAACAACCAGATGGCTGCCAAGCGCGCCCTCCACAGCCAGATGGGCAATGTGAGCGGCACCGTGCTGTGGTATTCCAAAGCCGTGGTGGATGACATAGGGAAGTACGCCACAATGCTCCGCACACACTATTGGAAATATCCCGCCCTGCAGCCGCGCATGCCCTTCATCGACGACAAAGCCCCCGGCAAGCCCAAGGCGGTGAAACCCGTTTGGACTCCCGACGGACTCTTCCTCTTCTGGACTGCGCCGAAGAGCCGCAAATGGAACGACGAAGTACGCCGCTATGTGGTCTATCGCTTTGCGCAGGGCGAAGAACCCTCCACCAACGACCCGTCGCACATCGTCGCCATAACGAGCCAGACATTCATCCCCCTTCCCTATGCCGACGGCACCACACGCTACACCTACCTTGTCACCGCCCTCGACCGGATGAGCAACGAGAGCAAGGCGGCGAAGAAAAAAGTGAAACTGTAGCAAACCGTAGTAGGCGCGTATCTCCGAGACGCGCCCTTCCAGACAGCAAAGCAAACCGTAGTAGGCGCAGATCGCCGAGATGCGCCCCTAAGAAAATCTCCCATGAGTTGTTTTTATCAAGAATTTAGGAATTAAAAGATTAATGAGAGATTAACGGAGATTGACGTTATTCACACATCTTATATTTTAAG
>CAYXGN010000117.1:0-6100 GCA_964464505.1 uncultured Prevotella sp. | reverse complement strand
AAATCATAAATAGTGTTAATTGCGTAAAAATAATTACGCAAACCGTAGTAGGCGCGTATCTCCGAGACGCGCCCTCAACAGGAAAGGCAAAAAGATTCGCGCTAGCGAGGATGCGTCTGAGCCTCGCCCGACAACAATCATTAGTGGGCGCACTTCGCCGGCATCCGTCCCTCGGCAAGTCTATTTTCAAAACTCAATATTTCTGCACCAAATGGCACAGTTTTTTTTTTGTCATTTGGCATTTATTTAGTACCTTTGCATAAGGAAAGCTGCACCTCAGCAATCTAAGCAAGCTTGATTGCGTTCGGTTTGCATTTCCTTTGCATAAGGAAAGCTGCACCTCAGCAATCTAAGCAAGCTTGATTGCGTTCGGTTTGCATTTCCTTTGCAAAAGCATAGGGAACGATACATTCCCTTCGCAAAAGATATTAACAGAAATAAATATTGTATATGATTAACTATAAAATAGTTAACAATGCGCTTGGCTGGGTGACATTCCTTGTCGCCGCCTTTGTGTATTGTTTGACGATTGAACCGACAGCCAGTTTTTGGGATTGTCCTGAATTTATCCTGACAGGTTATAAACTGGAGATAGGCCATCCGCCCGGTGCGCCATTCTTCATGCTTACTGCCAACTTGTTCTCGCAGTTGACAAGCGACCCGTCGCAGGTGGCGCGGATGGTGAACACGATGAGCGCTCTGCTCAGTGCTGTCACAATCCTGTTCCTTTTCTGGAGCATCACCCACCTTGCGCGAAAACTGATATTGAAGGACTGGTCGGAGCTGACTTTAGGCAAACTCATTGCCATTGAGGCATCGGGACTCGTAGGTGCTCTCATCTACACTTTCAGCGACACGTTCTGGTTCTCTGCCGTTGAGGGAGAGGTCTATGCCTACTCTTCGGCTTTCACTGCCATAGTGTTCTGGCTGATATTGAAATGGGAGGACCATGCCGACGAGCCTCACAGCGACCGTTGGCTTGTGCTCATCGCTTACATGACGGGCTTGTCGGTGGGCGTTCACTTGCTCAATTTGCTCTGCATCCCGGCAATAGTGCTGGTGTATTGCTATCGCCGCTATCCCTCCATCGAACTCAAAGGGTCGCTCATCGCCCTGGCAGGGTCGTTTGTCATCGTGGCAGGCGTGCTCTACGGCGTTGTGCCGGGCATCATCACCATAGGGGGATGGTTTGAACTCTTCTTCGTCAACACCTTGGGATGCCCGTTCAACACGGGTGTGATAGTCTATATCATCCTTCTCGTAGCCGTCGTGGTATGGGCTATTTACGAGAGTTATGTAGACAGGAGCTTCAAGCGTCAGAATCTGGCTTTCGTCCTCTCTGTCGGCATGCTCGGCATTCCGTTCTACGGCTACGGATGGAGCGCGGCCATTATCGGCATCGTGGCAATGGTGGCGTTGTGGTTTGTCCTCAACTACCGTAAGACAGTGGACAAGAAACTCGTGCCGGTCGTCACGGCGCGCTTCAAGAACACCACGCTTCTGTGCCTGCTAATGCTCATGATAGGCTATTCCACCTATGCCCTCATCGTTGTGCGCTCTTCCGCCAACCCTCCTATGGACCAGAACTCGCCCGAGGACATCTTCACCCTCGGCAGTTATCTCAGCCGCGACCAGTATGGCGACCGCCCTCTCCTCTACGGTCAGGCTTACACCTCGCAGGTGGCTTTCGATGTCGACGGCAATATGTGTACCGCCCGCCACAAGAGCGGTGCTCCTATATGGCAGAGGAAAGAGAAGGCAAGCAAGGACGAGAAAGACTCTTACTTCGTGGTGAGCCATAAGGACAAGCTCGTCTACGCACAGAACATGCTGTTCCCGCGAATGTACAGTTCTGCCCACGCGCAGGCTTACGAGAGTTGGCTCGGCGGCGTGAATGGCACGGAAGTGCCTTACGACCGCTGCGGAGAAACCATAATGGTGAAGAAGCCGTCGCAGTGGGACAACATCAAGTTCTTCTTGTCCTATCAGTGCAACTTTATGTACTGGCGCTACTTCATGTGGAACTTCGCCGGCCGTCAGAACGACATACAGGGTAACGGAGAACCCGAGCACGGCAACTGGATTACAGGCATTCCGTTCGTCGACAACATGATGCTCGGCGACCAGAGCAAACTGCCCGATGACCTCAAGGAAAACAAGGGTCACAACGTGTTCTACTGTCTGCCGCTGCTCCTCGGGCTCATAGGCCTCTTCTGGCAGGCGTGGCGCGGACAGCGCGGCATCCGGCAGTTCTGGGTGGTGTTCTTCCTGTTCTTCATGACGGGCCTGGCAATCGTGATTTATCTTAACCAGACACCCCAGCAGGTGCGCGAGCGCGACTACGCCTATGCCGGTTCGTTCTATGCCTATGCCATCTGGTGCGGCTTGGGAGTCCTCGCCATCTACGACCTGCTCAAGAAGAAGTTGCGCGCCGGCGATGTCGTGCTGGCATCGGCAGTGGGTCTCCTTTGCCTCTTCGTACCCATACAGATGGCTTCGCAGACTTGGGACGACCACGACAGGAGCGGCAGATACACTTGCCGCGACTACGGCCAGAACTATCTCATGACCCTTCAGGACGAAGGCAATCCCATCATCTTCACCAATGGCGACAACGACACCTTCCCCCTGTGGTACAACCAGGAGGTGGAGGGCGTGCGTACCGATGCCCGCGTGTGCAACCTCAGCTATCTGCAGACCGACTGGTATATCGACCAGATGAAGCGTCCTGCCTACGGGTCGCCTTCCGTGCCTATCACCTGGCCCAGGCTCGACTTCTGCTCGGGAACCAACGAGTATGTGGAGGTGCAGCCGTCGCTCAAAGCGCAGATACTCGATTTCTATAAAACATCTCCTGCGGAGGCAAAGGCTCAGTTCGGCGACAACCCGTTCGAGGTGAAGAACATCATGAAGTATTGGGTGAGGTCGAAGAACGAAGACACTCATGTCATCCCGACGGACACCCTTTATATCACCATCGACAAGGAGGCTGTCCGCAAGAGCGGCATGCTGATACAGGACTCTATTCCCGACAGAATGGTAATCTCGCTCGCAGGAAAGCGCGCCCTCTACAAGAACGACCTTATGATGCTCGAGATGATTGCGCAGTGCAACTGGACTCGCCCTGTCTATGTGGCTACCACTGTCGGCTCCGACAACTACATGAACCTCGGCGACAACTTCATCCAGGAAGGACTGGCTTACCGCATCACTCCGTTCACCACAAGCAAGGACGGAATGAAGAATTTCGACACCGAGAAGACTTACAACAACCTCATGAACCGCTACAAGTGGGGCGGACTGGAGAAGCCCGGTGTATATCTCGACGAAACGGTGCTTCGCATGTGTACCACCCACCGCCATATCTTCGCACAACTGGCTCTGCAACTGATTGTGGAGAAGCAGTACGACAAGGCGTTGAAGGTGTTGCGAAAGTGCGAGAAGGTGCTGCCCGACTTCAATGTTCCCCTTACCTTCCTCTCCGGTGGTGCCGACATCGCCCGGGCTTATGCTCTGCTCGGAAAGAAAGCCGATGCCAAGCGCGTTATGGACAAGGTGTGGAACCACACAAAGCAGTATGCCGAGTATTATGTGTCGCTCTCGGGTACACGGTTTACACAGGCGCAGGAAGACATCATGCGGCAGCTGTATATGCTGCAGAACGAGGCAGAGGTCACCGCTTTGTTCGATGAACACGAGGCGGCAGCGCGGACAAGGGTCATTAACACTCTCTATTCTGTCTACCAGGCAAAGGGTGGCGCACCGTACGAGAGCCGATGATAATAGAGCAACCCACAAATCTGTTGCGCTGGTTCTATCCGCGCGCAAAATGGAGAATGGACCCGAAGGAGCACGCCGTCTATCTCACTTTCGACGACGGTCCCATCCCTGAGTCCACACCCTTCATCCTCGAGACCCTCGCCAAGTATGGTGTCCACGCCACTTTCTTCATGGTGGGCGACAACGTGAGGAAGTATCCTCATCTCTACTCCTCCATTGTGGCTGCGGGGCATCAGGTGGGCAACCACACCTTTCATCATCTGGGAGGCTTCAAGCATTTTGTGCGAACCTATATCAAGGATGTGGAAAAGGCGAACGAGTTGATTAATGCTCATCTGTTCCGCCCTCCACACGGCTGTATGCGCTTCGGCGAATATTTCTGGCTCGAAAGGAAGTATCGCATAATAATGTGGGACCTCGTCACGCGCGACTACTCCAAATGGATGACTGCCGAGGGAATCTTCAACAATGTGAAACGCTACGCCCGCAACGGCAGTATAATCACGTTCCACGACTCGTTGAAGAGCATTGACAAGCTACGTTATGCTTTGCCGGCTTCTTTGGAATGGTTGAAAGAGCAAGGTTATGAATTCAAGACTTTCGAATGATATAAAAGCCGAGGCACACAATCTCGGCTTTTTTTCTTGTGGCATAGCGCGGGCGGAAGCCGTCGATGACGGTGTCGCCACGCGTTACGGCAAGTGGGTGGCGGAAGGCAAGAACGCAGGTATGGCGTGGCTCGGCAATCATTCTGACTTGCGTTTCGACCCGCGCCTGTTGATGCCGGGAGTGAAGAGCATCGTCTGTGTGGCGATGAACTACTGCCCTGCCAAGACCTTCCCCGAAGGGCAGTATCAGTTGGCGGCTTACGCCTACGGGAAGGACTATCACGATGTGGTAAGACAGCGTTTGCACCGCCTCGCCCGCCACTTTTCCTTTGAGCATTACAGGGCTTTCTGCGACAGCGCGCCGGTGCTCGAGCGTTATTGGGCTGCAAAGGCAGGGATAGGATGGCTCGGGCGCAACCACCAACTCGTCATTCCTCACGCGGGGAGCATGTTCTTCCTCGGAGAACTCTTCCTCGACATTGAACTGGAGCCTGACGAACCTTTGCCGTCGCGCTGCGCGGGCTGCACCAAATGTGTGGAGGCCTGCCCCACAGGGGCCTTGACTTTGACTGATGGCGATGATGTCACCGGCTTCGATGCCAACAAGTGCCTGAGTTATCTCTCCATTGAGAACCGCGGGGAGATAGCCCCCTCTCTTGCCCACAAGATGGGCAACACCATCTACGGCTGCGACTGCTGTCAGCGGTGCTGCCCCTGGAACAGTTTTGCAGTGCCCACAACGGTGGAGGAACTCCAGCCGAGCGATGCTCTCCTCGCAATGACGCGAAACGACTGGCACTGTCTCAGCCCAGAGCAGTACAGGGTGCTTTTCAAAGGGAGTGCCGTAAAGCGCGCGAAATATGAAGGACTGATGAGAAACATCCGGGCTGTGGAAAGCAATGATAAAAAATGAACACGATGTACGACACTTATATCTTCGACCTCGACGGCACTCTCCTCGACACTCTCCTTGACTTGGCCTCGAGTTGCAATTACGCCCTGCGCCACAACGCCCTGCCGGAGCGGAGCCTGGAGGAGGTGAGGCAGTTTGTGGGCAACGGAGTGAAGAAACTCATGGAGCGCGCCGTCCCCGACGGGCTCGCCAACCCCCGCTTTGAAGCCGCTTACGCCCTCTTCAGGCAGCATTATCTGCAGCACAACCTCGACACCACGAAGCCCTATCCGGGCATCATGGCCTTGCTGAAGGAACTGAGGCGGAGGGGAAAGAATGTCGCCGTGGTGAGCAACAAGTTTTACGCTGCCACGCAGCATCTCTGCCAACACTTCTTCGGCTCTGACCTCGTGCCCGTGGCGATAGGGGAGCGCGACACCATCCGCAGGAAACCCGCTCCCGACACCGTGCTCGAAGCCCTGCGGCAACTCGGCGCAAGCCGCGCCGCCGCCGTCTATATCGGCGACAGCGATGTGGACATCATGACAGCCCGCAACGCCGCCATCCCATGCATCAGCGTCCTCTGGGGCTTCCGCGACAAGGACTTCCTCCTCGCCCACGGTGCCACCGCCTTTGCCGCCGACCCCCAAGACATTTTGGCGCTGTAAGGAGGACGGGCGTCCTTATTATTCTCCCACAGATTACAAACCGTAGTAGGCGCGTATCTCCGAGACGCGCCCTCGCAAAGAAATGCAAAGATAGTGCAAACCGAACGCAATAAAGTTCACTTTAATTGCTGAGGTGCAGCCTATCTTATGCA
>CAYXGN010000116.1:0-6145 GCA_964464505.1 uncultured Prevotella sp. | reverse complement strand
ACTTCTTCGGGGTGCAAACAAGGCTTAATCGCGATGCAAACAAGCATTGTTTGGGGTTCAAAAGGGGCTTGTTTGACAGGCAAAATAGACATAAAAGGCGAATGAAATGAGCATCATTGCAATAAAAACACGCAATATTTGCACTTTCACGACAACGCAATGGCACGGCAATGGCAATTTTCCGACTTTGCAATCTCTAGAATTGCGATTTCCGATGAACTTTTTTCGGCGCCTTTTAACATTTTTTGTTGTCCAATATTTGCGCCGTTTTAACACTTCTTCTTCGTCCTTTTTGTGCCGCTTTTGCCCGATGATTTCTTTTTCTTTTCATCCTTTTGCCCCTCCAAAACCATGGCGCGCTTGCGGAGATAGGGCTGAAGAGAAAAACCGTTGTCGCGGACAAAGGAGAGCAACTCGCGCTTCTGGCGGAGCAGTTCGCGCAGCGTTGCGAGGAGTTCGTCGGTCTTTTGGCGCAACACATCGTTTGCCGTTGCCACCTCGGTGTTGGCTGCCAGATGCACGAAATCGTAGAGATGGGAGTCGAAATAGGTGGCACCCTTGCGCAGACGCTCCTGCAATGTGGCGTCGGCGGCATATTCCGGCGTGGAGAGGATGAGTCGCACATACTGCGTATGAAACTTCTCCGCCACCTCGGTTATCTCCTTTTGCATGATGGAATAGCGCGCCTTGTACTCGAGGATGAGTTTGGGATAGTTGCGGCGGTAGTTGTCGGCGAGCAGCGTCATCATTCGTTCGAGGGTCTGGGTGACCGTGCGGAACTCGAAAAGTTCGCTCACCGTAGCGATGAAGAAGTCGCGCTGCATGCCCCGGAGGGAGTCGTCGGTGGGCGTGTGCTGCATCGCCTCGCTGACGAAGGAGTCAATGGCGCGGTCGCGTATGATAGCACTCTGAGGCAAAGGGGCACTCAGCACCATGCCTTCCAGGGTGCGGCAGCGACTCAACGCCACATAGGTCTGACCGTGGGAGAAGGCGTGCTGCACATCGATGATGGCTTTGTCGAAGGTCAATCCCTGACTTTTGTGTACCGTTATAGCCCAAGCCGTCTTCACAGGGAACTGTGTGAACGTGCCCTCCACCTCTTCGGTGATTTCGCGAGTCGTCTCGTTGAGGGCGTAACGGCTGTTTGTCCATTCCTCCGGCGACACCCTGATGGCTTCCTCACTGTCCTTGGGTATGACGTAGAAACCCTCGTCGTCGATGTCGCTGATGCGGCCTATCATTCCGTTGTAGTATTCTTTCGACGGCGAAGAGTCGTTCTTCACGAACATCACCTGCGCCCCCTGCTTCAGCGAGAGGCGTTGTTCGGTGGGGAAAAGCATGTCGGGGTATTTGCCTTTGATGCGCGCATCGTAATGGAACAACTTGCCGGGGAGAGCCGAAAGTTGCGCATCGTTGATGCGTTGCGCCTGCACGTTGTGCGTCACAAGGCGTATGTAGCCCTCCTCTTCCTTCGGTTTGAAACCCGGGATATAGCGGCTGTTGAGGGCTTGCAGCACTGCGTTGTCGGCGCAGTTGTTGCGCACCCGGTTGAGGATTTCGAGGAAACGGGCATCACTCTGACGGTAGACGTGGGTGAGTTCTATCATCGTGAACGTGGACTTCCGCAAGGCTTGGCTGCTGAAGAAGTAAGGGGTGTCGTAGTAACGGCTCAACATCGCCCACTCCTCATCTCTCGCCACGGGCGAGAGTTGCCCCAAGTCGCCTATCATCAGCATCTGGACGCCACCGAAAGGAGCGTTGCTGCGGCGGTAACGGCGCAACGCATTGTCGACAGCATCAAGCAAATCGGCACGCACCATCGATATCTCGTCGATGACAAGGGTGTCGATTGAGCGGATGACATTGATTTTCTGCTTACTGAAATGGAGTTGCGAGCCACTGAGTTTGTAGTTGGCTTCGGGAATGTAGGGAGCGAAAGGGAGTTGGAAAAAGGAGTGTATCGTCACGCCCTCGGCATTGATTGCGGCGATGCCGGTGGGTGCAAGCACCACTATCCGCTTTGTAGACTCGCGGCGGAGACGGCGCAGGAAGGTGGTCTTTCCTGTTCCTGCCTTACCCGTCAGAAACAGGTTGGTGTTGGTAGTCTCTATGATTTCCCACGCAAGGCGGGTCTGTTCGTTGGTTTCCATTGTGTGCGTGTTGATGCGACCAATACTTGTCTATACTTCTACAAAATTACGCATTTTCTTCCAAATGGCGGCGTTTTCTTTGCGGAACGCGCTTTTCTCGTTACCTTTGCAGCCACATTATATAATATATAAGGCTCCTTTCGCAAAACCATCTAATTATGATAAAAGCCCTTTTCTTCGACATCGACGGCACACTCGTGAGCTTTCAGACCCACAAAGTACCCCAATCCACATGCGATGCACTGCGCCGTGCCCGCGAGAACGGGGTGAAGGTGTTCATCGCTTCGGGTCGCCCTCCGCAACTGCTCGACAACATCTCCGATGTCACGCCGCTTATGGACGGTTACGTTCTCGCCACAGGCGCACTCTGTCTGTATGAGGGCAAGGTGGTGCGCAAGGATGTCATCCCCGAGGAAGAAGTGCGCGAGGTGGTGCGCATCTGCCAGAAAGAGAATGTGGCACTGGTGGTTGTGGGCACGCAAGACCTTCAGGTAGTAAACCGCAACGAGGTCTACGACCGCGTGTTCCGCGACTTGCTGAAGGTGAGTTACAACAAGTTTGACGTGTCTCTCGAAGAGGTAATCGCGCAAGGCGTGCTGCAGATGACTCCCTTCCTCACCGACGACGAGGAGCAACGGCTGCTCCCTCCGCTGCCGGGATGTGCTTCGGCACGGTGGCATCCCACCTTCTGCGACCTCACTTCTGCCGCTGCCGACAAGGCTAACGGCATTCGCGCCATAGCCCGACATCTGGGCATCGGCATCGAAGAGACAATGGCTTTCGGCGACGGAGGCAACGACATCACCATGCTGCAAAGCGTAGGCACGGGTGTCGCCATGGGCAATGCGCTCGACGAAGTGAAGCAGGCTGCCCACTATATCACCACCGATGTGGACCACGACGGGGTGAAGAACGCACTCGAACACTTTGGGATTATCTGAAAAAGCATACCATAGTAGGTGCGCATCTCCGAGGCGCACCCCTCCGAAAAACTTTTAATGGGGAGAACTTCTTGCGTTGGGCGCGCCTCGGAGATGCGCCCCTACTATCTGTTTTCCCCCTCTTTTTATGTTAAAAAATGTGTTTTTTTGGGGGGGGTCGTGCTTTTTTCGTAACTTTACACGCTGAAACTGAATTACAAACCTCGCTTAATCAAATTATCAATAATTAAATTTAATCTTTCAATCTATGAAAATTAGCAAACTCGTAAAGACCGCATTGAGCATGGTAGCAGTGTTCGCCGCTGCGTTGCCAGCCTTTGCGCAGGCTTCCACAGGAAGCATTTCCATCAACACAGCCACGGGTTCTCTGTCCGCCTGGAACAACGGAACCACATGGATGAACCACTGGGTTTCCACACAGACAAGCCCGAAAGTGGAACTCAACATCACCTGCAACGGAGAGGATGCCAACAACATCGACAAGGCAAACAGTTCCTCCACAGCCATCGTCGCATATCGCGGCAGCAAGGGAGACTCTGACTACACGCTCTCGATAAGCAACGGTTGGCTCATCACAGGTTACAGTTTCGACATGGTTCTCGTAACTTCCGGCACCAATGTGACGGTCACTGCCAACGGAGAGACAACGACAGCGACAACCTCTTCACAGCACATCGAAGTGGCAAACCTCAGCACCAGCAGCGTGGTGGCATTCACTCTGGGTGGCGAAAACAAGGGAATAACGATAACAAACTGGACCGTCAGCTACAAGGAGAACCCTGACGCGGAAGCCGAACCCGACCTCCGCGAGAAGAAGGTGTTTGAGAACATGGTCGACGGATATCCTTATCGCATCCCGGCAATAGGCAAAGCGTCGAACGGAACGATTGTAGCTGTAGCCGACTGCCGCCCGAGTCACGCCGACATCGGCTCAGGAAGGGTGGACCTTCACCTTCGTCTCTCCACCGACAACGGACTCACTTGGGGTGATGTACTTAAACCGGAGAACTTCGCCGGAGACGGTGACCTCAGCTCATGGCGCCATGACAAGGCTGCATACGGAGACCCCTGCATCGTGGGCGACCGTGAGAGCGGACGCATGATGATAACCTCCTGCTCCGGATTCCCGGGTTTCTTCGACTCCACCGACCGTGTGCAGGGATGGGCACGCTGGTATTCCTATGACAACGGCGAGACTTGGGAAGGCCCCGACTACATCGACCAGGAGTTCGTCTATGAACCCCTCGATGCCGTAGGACACCACATCAACGGCTTCTTCATCGGCTCGGGAAAGATTCATCAAAGCAACTACATCAAGAAGGACAAATACTATCGCCTTTACTGCGCAGGCTCAAGCCAGCAGGGAGGAGGCAACACTGAGAACTGGGTACTCTATTCCGACGACTTCGGAGAGACTTGGGACTTCCTCGGAGGATGCACCTCTTCACCCGTACCCGGCGGTGATGAGCCGAAAGTGGAGGAACTTCCCAATGGCAACATCATCATCTCAAGCCGCAATATAGCAGGCCGCCGCTACAACATCTACACTTTCTCAAGCGACGACGGTGTGAGCGGCAGTTGGGGGGAGGTGGCTCTCTCGAGCACAGCCAACAACGGACTGCAAGCCAACAACGGCTGCAACGGCGAGATACAGATTGTCCCCGTAGTGCGAAAGTCAGACGGTCTGAACACATTCATCGCCCTTCAGTCACTGCCAATAGTAAACCGCACGAAGGTTTCAATATTCTATAAGGACCTCACCGACCCGCAGACCTACGCCACTCCGGCTGACTTCGCAAAGGATTGGGACGGCTCCTATCAGGTGAGCACCACGACATCGGCTTACAGCACATGGTGCTTGCAGGACGACCACACACTCGGCTTCCTCTATGAGGAGAACAGCGGAAACGACGGTTACGACATCGTCTACAAGCGTCTGGGCATCGATGTGATAACAGACGGTAAGTATGAGTTTGACACGGAGTTCTCTTACAAGCGCGCAGACATCGACTTCGCAAAGGCAGAACGCATCAAGACGCTCAATGCCCTTGTCACTGAGATAGAGCAGGAAATGGCAAAGCACTCGTCATACATCGTCGGCGACGCCCTCATCAAGAGCGACAGCCAACTCACTTGCCCCTTCAAGTACACTGGAACGACAACCAGCGACAAGGCGGACATCGGTGCTCTCATCGACGGCAACGCCTCAACATTCTACCACACCGACTATTCCAACGGCTCCGTGGCAATGGGAAGCCACTACCTCGATGTGACAAGCGTGAGCGGAACAGCCTTTGAAAAGATGATACAGATAAACGTGACACGCCGCAACGGAGGCGGTGCCGACCACCCAAGTGAGTTCACCATCACCGGAACTAACGACGGCTCGTCGTTCTCTGATGTTGCCGTTGTGGAGGTACCCAATGCCACTGCCGGCGCAGAAGCATCATGCACGTTCGAGATTCCCGAAGGAGTGAGCTACACACAGTTGCGCTTCAACGTGACAAAGACTCCTCTCATGCGCGGCTACTGGCACATGGCTGAGTTCCAGCTCTACTCCATCACACTCGACCCGACATGCAAAAACGCTGTCAACGAAGATGATTACAATCAGTTGAAGACGGCTGTCAACGATGCAAAGACGGTAAGCGAGCCCACCGAGGAATACATCAACGACCTCCAAACGGTGTATTACGCCTACCTCCTCACCATTAACGGAGAGTCGGGAATAAACGAAATCAAGACCAACACCAACACTTCTTCCGCCATCTACGACCTCCAAGGCCGCCGCGTCAATGCCACACAAAGAGGCATTTACATCATCAATGGAAAGAAAGTGGTGAAGTAAACGTTTGCAAACTTAGTAGGTGCGCATCTCCGAGGCGCACCCATCAAGGAGACGGACAACAACAAGCAACGCCCTGAAAGGGCAAAAGCATAACTCCAATAATGCTTTTGCCTTTTCAGGGCGAACTTTGTTTTGGTACTCGTTATCCATGGTGCCGCTCGGCGTTCGGCACCTCCTACGGTATGCAAACGCCCTCCCCTTTTTAC
>CAYXGN010000115.1:0-6230 GCA_964464505.1 uncultured Prevotella sp. | reverse complement strand
CAACACCAAAGAAGCACTTGGCCGAGTTCAAGTTTGACGAGGAGTACAACCTCGGTGACGTTATCACCGTTGACCTCTTCGCAGATACAGAGTACGTTGACATTGTAGGCACCTCCAAGGGAAAAGGTTTCCAGGGTGTTATGAAACGTCATGGATTCGGTGGCGTAGGCCAGAGCACACACGGTCAGGACGACCGCGCCCGCAAACCGGGTTCTATCGGTGCTTGTTCTTACCCTGCAAAGGTGTTCAAGGGAATGCGCATGGGCGGCCAAATGGGCGGAGACCGTGTGACAACCCAGAATCTTAAAGTGTTAAAGGTAATTCCAGAGCACAACCTCCTCCTCGTGAAGGGCTCTGTGGCTGGATGCAATGGTTCAACCGTATTAATTAAGAAATAATGGAAGTTAGCGTATTAAATATCAATGGTCAGGAGACCGGAAGAAAGGTTGCGTTGAACGACGCCATCTTCGGAATCGAGCCTAACGATCACGTCATCTACCTCGACGTAAAGCAGTATCTCGCTAACCAACGTCAGGGTACGGCAAAGTCGAAGGAAAGGAGCGAAGTAAGCGGTTCTACCCGTAAACTCGGTCGCCAGAAGGGCGGCGGCGGTGCTCGCCGCGGTGACATCAACTCACCGGTGCTCGTAGGTGGCGGACGCGTGTTCGGTCCGAAGCCTCGCGACTATCGCTTCAAACTCAACAAGAAAGTGAAGGTGCTCGCACGCAAGTCAGCCCTCACTTACAAGGCACAGGAAAACAGTATCCTCGTAGTGGAAGACTTCACTATGGACGCTCCGAAAACTAAAGATTTCGTAAATATTACTAAAAATCTGAAAGTTGAAGGCAAAAAACTGCTTCTCCTTTTGCCAGAAGTAAATAAAAATGTATTTTTGTCCGCTCGTAACTTGCAGCAGACTGAAGTTATGACGGCTTCTGCCCTCAATACATACAAAGTGTTGAATGCAGATGTTCTTGTCGTGACTGAAAATTCGCTTCAGGCTATCGACTCAATCTTAACAAAATAAAAGGAGACACGCAACATGGCATTTATTATAAAACCATTGGTCACAGAGAAAATGACCAAAATCACAGACAAGTCTTCTGTAGCAAAGGAATATAAGGTGAAGGGTGAGACACGCACGAAGAAAGCCGAAGCAAAGTACGGCTTCATCGTTAAGCCCGAAGCCAACAAGCTTGAGATTAAGAAAGAAGTTGAAAGTCTGTATAACGTTACAGTGATAGACGTGAACACGCTCCGCTATGCTGGCAAACGCCAGAGCCGCTACACACGCAAGGGCCTTGTGAACGGTCAGAAGAACGCGTTCAAGAAAGCAGTCGTTACCCTCAAGGAAGGCGACGCAATTGATTTTTACAGCAATATTTAATTAAAAAATGGCAGTACGTAAATTTAAACCGGTTACTCCGGGACAAAGACACAAGGTTATTGGCACGTTCGAGGAGATTACTGCATCCGTGCCAGAGAAGTCTCTCGTTTTCGGTAAACGCTCTACCGGTGGTCGAAACAACACCGGTAAGATGACCGTCCGCTATATGGGCGGTGGCCATAAGAGAAAGTATCGTATCATCGACTTTAAGCGAGAGAAAGATGGTGTTCCAGCTGTAGTAAAGACAATCGAATACGACCCGAACCGCTCGGCTCGTATCGCATTGTTGTATTATGCAGATGGTGAAAAACGTTACATTATTGCTCCTAACGGACTTGAGGTGGGTGCAAAACTGATGTCGGGTGCAGACGCTGCTCCTGAAATCGGCAACGCCCTTCCACTTGCAAACATTCCCGTTGGTACTGTGATTCACAACATTGAATTGCGTCCGGGACAGGGTGCTCTGCTCGTTCGTTCGGCTGGTAATTTTGCTCAATTGACTTCTCGTGAAGGCAGTTATTGTGTAATCAAGCTCCCCTCTGGCGAAACCCGTCAGATTCTGAGTGCTTGTAAAGCTACTGTAGGTAGTGTAGGCAACTCCGACCACGCTCTTGAGCAGTCTGGTAAGGCTGGTCGCTCTCGCTGGTTGGGACGTCGTCCTCACAACCGTGGTGTTGTAATGAACCCTGTTGATCACCCGATGGGTGGTGGTGAAGGCCGTCAGTCCGGTGGTCACCCACGTTCTCGCAAGGGCTTGTATGCTAAGGGTCTCAAGACACGCGCACCCAAGAAGCTTTCCAACAAGTATATCATCGAAAGAGCTAAAAAATAATCAAACAAGAGTAAATTATGAGTCGTTCATTAAAAAAAGGTCCATATATCAACGTGTCGCTTGAGAAGAAAATTCTCGCCATGAACGAGAGTGGCAAAAAGACTGTTGTCAAGACATGGGCCAGAGCATCAATGATTTCCCCGGATTTCGTGGGACACACTGTTGCAGTTCATAACGGAAACAAATTTATCCCTGTTTACGTAACCGAGAACATGGTAGGGCACAAGCTCGGCGAATTTGCGCCGACACGTCGCTTCGGTGGCCATGCAGGAAACAGAAAGTAAGCGGGTGAAACCATTTAAATCAAGAAATAAATAATGGGAGCAAGAAAACATATATCGGCTGAAAAACTGAAAGAAGCCCGTAAGAATTTGTACTTCGCAAAGCTCAAGGGCGTTCCTTCTTCACCACGCAAGATGCGCTACGTCGTAGATATGGTTCGTGGTATGGAAGTGAACCGCGCACTCGGAGTACTTAGATTCTCCAAGAAGCAAGCTGCTGCTGACGTTGAGAAACTGTTGCGTTCAGCTATTGCAAACTGGGAAGCTAAAAACGACCGCAAGGCTGAGGACGGCGAACTCTACATCACCCGCGTGTTTGTAGACGAAGGCGTGACCATGAAACGCATGCGCCCTGCACCACAGGGACGCGGATACCGCATCCGCAAGCGCAGCAATCATGTGACTCTGTTTGTTGATTCCAAAACTAATGACGAAAAATAATAAGTAGAATGGGACAGAAAGTTAATCCAATAAGCAACCGTCTCGGTATCATCCGCGGATGGGATTCAAATTGGTTCGGTGGCAAGAGCTTCGGCGACAATCTCGTTGAAGACCGCAAGATACGCACCTACCTCAACAAGCGCCTTGAGAAAGCCAGCGTTTCGAGAATCGTCATCGAGCGCACTTTAAAACTCATCACTATTACAATCTGCACAGCACGTCCAGGCGTCGTCATTGGTAAAGGTGGACAGGATGTTGACAAACTCAAGGAAGAGTTGAAGAAACTCTACAAGAAGGACATCCAAATCAACATCTTCGAGGTGAAGAAGCCCGAACTCGACGCAACCATCGTTGGCAACAACATCGCGCGTCAGGTGGAGGGAAAGATAGCCTATCGCCGTGCCATCAAGATGGCAATCCAGAACACTATGCGTGCCGGAGCCGAAGGCGTGAAAATCCAGATTACTGGTCGTCTGAACGGAGCCGAAATGGCACGCAAGGAAATGTATAAGGAGGGACGCACCCCGCTGCATACATTCCGTGCAGATATCGATTACTGCCAGGCAGAGGCACTCACCAAGGTCGGACTTCTCGGCATCAAGGTGTGGATTTGCCGTGGCGAAGTTTACGGAGACCGCGATTTGACACCCAACTTCTCGCAGGAGAAGCAGAACGGTGGTTCCAACAACGGACGTGGCAACCGTGGTAATCGAAAGAGAAACAATAACCGTTAAAAGTAGAGATTATCATGTTACAGCCAAAAAGAGTAAAATATAGAAGACCGCAAGACGGCCGTGGCAACAAAGGCAACGCTTATCGTGGCACACAGTTGGCATTCGGCTCTTTCGGTATAAAGACGCTTGAGTCTAAATGGATCGACAGCCGTCAGATTGAGGCTGCTCGTGTGGCAGTGAACCGCTATATGCAGCGTGAAGGACAGGTTTGGATTCGCATATTCCCGGACAAACCAATCACCCGCAAGCCTGCTGATGTACGTATGGGTAAAGGTAAGGGAGACCCTGCAGGATGGGTAGCCCCCGTTACTCCCGGACGTATCCTCTTCGAGGTGGAGGGTGTCAGCTTCGACATCGCCAAGGAGGCTCTTCGCCTCGCAGCGCAGAAGTTGCCCGTGAAGACTAAATTTGTTGTAAGACGTGATTACGATAAAAATGCTTAAGCTATGAAGATTAAAGAAGTAAGAGAAATGGATGCCAAAACATTGGCAGAGACATTGGAATCGCTGCAGGAAAAGCTTCACACCATGAAGATTAACCACGCAGTAACACCGCTTGAAAATCCATCACAGATAAAGGCAGTTCGTCGTGACATCGCACGTCTGAATACTGAAATTCGCCAGAGAGAACTTAACAAATAACAATGGTCCAGATGGAAACAAGAAATTTAAGAAAAACAAGACAGGGTGTCGTGATTAGCAACAAGATGGATAAAACCATTGTTATCGCAGCTAAGTTCAAGGAGATGCACCCTATTTACGGTAAGTTTGTCCAGAAGACAAAGAAGTACCATGCTCACGATGAGAAGAACGAGGCTAACGTTGGTGACACAGTGCTCATCATGGAGACCCGTCCTTTGAGCAAGACAAAGAGATGGAGATTAGTTCAAATAATTGAAAAAGCCAAGTAATTATGATACAAGCAGAATCAAGACTTACAGTATGTGATAACAGCGGCGCACGCGAGGCTCTTTGCATCCGTGTTCTCGGTGGTACCGGTCGCCGTTATGCAAGTGTTGGTGACGTTATTGTCGTAGCTGTCAAGAACGTTATCTCATCAAGTGAATTGAAGAAAGGTGCGGTATCTAAGGCTTTGATTGTTCGCACAAAGAAGGAAATCCGTCGTGCTGACGGTTCATACATTCGTTTCGACGACAATGCGTGTGTACTGCTCAACAACGCTGGTGAGCTCCGCGGAAGCCGCATCTTCGGCCCCGTTGCACGCGAGTTGCGCGCAGTGAATATGAAGGTCGTTTCTTTGGCACCTGAGGTTCTTTAATGTTTAAAAACGAAACAAGTAATGAGTAAGTTACATATCAAGAAAAATGATACAGTCGTTGTCCTTGCAGGTAATGACAAGGGCAAGACTGGCAAGGTGCTCAAGGTGCTGGTGGAAGAGAACCGCGCCATTGTTGAGGGTGTACACATGGTGTCGAAGAGCACCAAGCCTTCTGCAAAGAACCCCCAAGGAGGTATCATCAAGCAGGAAGCTCCCGTGCACATCTCCAATTTGAGCCTTATCGATCCGAAGAGCGGCAAAGCCACTCGCATCGGCATCAAGATGACTGATGACGGAAAGAAAGTACGCATCGCTAAAAAATCAGGGGAGGAAATCAAGTAATGGAAACAGCACAGTTAAAGAAAGTCTATAAGGAGAGCATCGCTCCCGCACTTATGAAGCAGTTCAACTATTCTTCGACAATGCAGATTCCTGTCTTGAAGAAGATTGTTATCAACCAAGGCCTCGGCGACGCTACACAAGACAAGAAAATCATTGATGTTGCCATCAATGAGATTTCCACTATCGCAGGTCAGAAGGCTGTCGCTACATATTCCAAGAAAGACATCGCCAACTTCAAGCTTCGTAAGAAGATGCCTATCGGTGTCATGGTGACATTGCGTCGCGAGCGCATGTATGAGTTCCTCGAGAAACTCGTTCGCGTGGCTCTGCCCCGTATCCGTGACTTCAAGGGTATCGAGAGCAAGTTTGACGGCCGTGGCAACTACACTCTTGGAGTGCAGGAGCAGATTATCTTCCCTGAAATCAACATCGACCAGATTGACCGTATTCAGGGCATGAACATCACATTTGTTACAAGTGCGCAGACAGACGAGGAAGGTTTCGCTCTGCTTAAGGCATTCGGTCTTCCTTTTAAAAACGCTAAAAACGATTAAGCAATATGGCAAAAGAATCAATGATCGCCCGCGAGGTGAAGCGTGCCAAGCTCGTAGCCCGTTATGCTGAGAAGCGTGCGGCTCTGAAGAAGATTATCGCTACAACAGAAGATCCTTCTGAAGCTTACGAAGCAGCCCGCAAGTTGCAGTCAATCCCAAAGAACGCCAATCCCATCCGCTTGCACAACCGTTGCAAGATTACAGGTCGTCCGAAAGGCTACATCCGTCAGTTCGGCTTGTCCCGTATCCAGTTCCGTGAGATGGCTTCAGCAGGCTTGATCCCAGGCGTAAAGAAAGCAAGCTGGTAATTATTTTTAATATTGTCGGGGTAGTCCCGATTAATTAAACATTTATATAAAATGACAGATCCAATAGCAGATT
>CAYXGN010000114.1:4139-6259 GCA_964464505.1 uncultured Prevotella sp. | reverse complement strand
TGATTCTGTTTTCAAAAACTTTTAGGAAAGCCTACAGTCTCATCATACACCGTTAACTTATCTGAATATTTCAACCGTTCTTTTTCAAAATCGACTTCAAGCTCACATTTGAGAGCCGGGAAAGACTTGCTCCACACCTTATCGCTTTTCTGAGTGAAGCCAAGTGCAGAAACCACGGATTGAAAATTGGCCTTATTAATCATATTGCTTTCGATTCTTGCTAAGAACTTATAAATATAGCGTTTTTCGATGAGACATAGGAAAACAAAAAAAACGTATAACCATCAGGATTTAAGTATATTTGAACATTTCGGAATCTTAATATCACATCCTTCAGTCATATAAAACAAAGGCCCGCCCGGATAACTCTTCCCATTCTACTGCGCTCCATTTCCTCAGACTTGCCCTCGATGGGCCGATAATTTGCCATTGTCAGATTTATTGATTACCTTCTGAGCGCAAATGCAAACTTTAATATACGTAATTCCAAGTTTTTTAAACATTATTTTATTAAACTTTTTCGCTTTTATTTTATCCGTATGAATATCAGGCGAATAAATTTTCTCCTCTCATCCAGTAAACTTGGAAAGAAAGAAATCGCCGAGAAGTGTGCAGTATCCAGGACAACACTTGATAACCTATTGTCTGGCGCAGATGTCAAGATTTCCACTGTGGAAAAACTCGCTGCAGTGTTAGGAGTGACCGTAGGAGACCTTTTCGACGGCACACCCTCCCCCGCGGCGCATGCGAACAGGGCAGAGTCGATAGCGGCGGTGAGCAGAGAGGTGTCGGTGGGGACCGACTTCTCCGACAAGGAGAGGATAGCCTATCTCGAGAAACTCCTCGCCGAGAAGGAGCGTCTGATAGGCGTCCTCATGGGGACCCCCGGAACCGGGAATCCGTCCCCACAGTGTCCCTTTCGGACTTCGAAAAAATCCCAAACGACTGAAAATAAATAAGATAACACCCATGCTTAATTTTGTAAATGAGCCGGGGCGGCCGTTCCCGCAACTCGCTGAAAGTCATCGGAATGACGTGCAAAACATTGATACGGCGCGCTTTATCCCCCATTTTTATTTCCCGTTCAATTCCCGACCGATTCCCATTTTTTCCCACATCCCCGTCCCCACACTGTCCCCCGAAAAATGAAGAAGCAGAAATACGACATCAAGGAAAGCAACAAGGAGCTCGTAAGTCTCCGCAGGAAGCCTATGACAAAGGGCGGATACTCCCTCTTCCTCGACTACGTCTCCGGCGGGATAAGGACGAAGGAGTATCTGAAAATGTACCTCGTGCCCGAGCGCAACAGGGTTGACCGGCTCCAGAACGAGGAGACCCTCAAGACGGCCAACGCGCTCAAGGCCAAGCGCACGGTGGAGCTCCAGAACGGCTCCGCGGGGTTCCGCAGGTACTCGGGCGACAAGGTCCCCCTCACGGACTTCATGGAGGAGCGGGCGGAATACTACGCAAAAAGGGGAAGCCTCAGCTACGCGCAGACGGTGCGCAACGTGAGGCTTCAGTGCATCGCGTATAAGGGCGCGGGTGTGAAGCTGTCGCAGGTCAAGAAGGACTACATCCTCGGCTTCATCGAACATCTGAACGCATCCCCGCTCGGAGAGGGCACGATATACACCTACTACACCTGCCTGATGATAATCCTCAACGCGGCCGTGCGCAAAAGACTCATCGCCGAGAACGAGGCGAAATACATAGAACCCTTCCTCAAGCCCAAGATGAGGGAGAGCGACCGCGCCCATCTCTCCCTCGAGGAGGTGCAGCGGCTCGCGGACACGCCGTGCGACAGCCCCGACCTCAAGCGGGCCTTCCTCCTGTCGTGCTTCTGCGGCCTGCGCTTATCCGACATCCGCACGCTCACGTGGGAGCAGATAGTGCCTTCCGGGGACGGAAAACTGCAAATCGAGAAGCGGCAGAAGAAAACCGGGACGATAGTATATGTCCCATTGAGCCAGAATGCCCTCAAATTTCTGCCCGAACACAAAAATGGTATAGTGTATCCAAATCTTCCTTCAGATTCGACAATCGACCGCAAAATCGCCAAATGGAGCACATCCGCAGGAATCTCCAAGCACATAACCTTCCACTGCGCCCGCCATACCAAC
>CAYXGN010000114.1:0-4129 GCA_964464505.1 uncultured Prevotella sp. | reverse complement strand
ACGCTGCTCCTCGAATACGGAGCCGACATCTACACCGTGTCGGGGATACTCGGACACAAGAACATCCGGACAACGCAGATCTACGCCAAGATCGTCGACAAAAAGAAGCGCGAGGCCCTCGATCAGATTCCCGAACTCGGCACGGGGGGCCGCAGGGGGTAGCGGGGGTTCGGGGACGGCAGTCCCCGATTCTCTTCTGGAAATCTTTGAAAAAATTATTGTTGTTGTTCTTCTCACGCGCGCGCATCGCGCGTGTTAAGAATAATAATAATATATTTCTTTACTTTACTTTACTTTACTTTGTTTCAAAATGTATGCATTATCGACGATAATGTATACGTGATGTATACATTATTAGCGATAATGTATACGTGATGTATACATTATTGGTTTCGTAAAATTTTTCAATCGGTTTATGCCGAAATTTTAAGATTTTACGCCCGCGAAATCTCTTCCCGTTAAAATCTTAAAATCCTATTTCTTCTCGGGCATCTTCGCGAGTTCGGCGAGTCTCGCCTCGATGGTCACGGGCTTTTCGTTCTCTCCCGACATTGCGACGCTCTGCATCTTCGGCACTATGTACTGGATGAGTTTCTCAGCCATCAGCATCCTGTCCCTCGGCTCCAGCTCGGCGAAGTCGCTCTCCATGAGCCCCGAGTTGGAATAGTCCGCGATGAGGTTGCTTATTATCTCCTTGACCGGTCTTGACACCCGGTTCGTCGCCCCGACGGGGCGGCCCTTTACCTTTGCTCCCATATACCTATATTATATATAGCCGTTAATACTTAAAAAGCCGCGACCAATATAACCGCATATCTTGCCCCATAGTACATAAGTATTAACGTTAAATATTCACCATATGGGACTTGTAGGAGGCATCATCGGGAACGCCATGAACGCAGGGGCGTCTATTTTCGGAGGCATCAGCTCGGCCAAGGCCATGAGAGAAGTGTCGAAGAATCTCAATCAGCAGAAGCAGGAGAACCAGGACTGGTACGACCGCCGATATAACGAGGACTCCACGCAGAGGGCGGACGCGCAGCGCCTGCTCACCATGACCGAGGATTCGATAAGGAACCGCAACCGACAGACCGCGGGCGCCGCCGCCGTCATGGGCGGAACCGAAGAGTCGGTAGCCGCCGCCAAGGCCGCAAACAACTCGGCCCTCATAGATGCCGTGAGCCAGATAAACGCGCAGGCCGACACCCGCAAGGACACCATCGAGCAGACCTATCAGAGCAACAAGGCCAACCTTGATTCCCAGCTCAACAATATGAGCATCCAGAAGGCGAACAACATCGCACAGGCCGTGCAGGGTGTCTCCTCTGCCGCAGGCAGTATCGCGAACGCATTTTAATCCATCGAACCATGTCAGCATACGAGGATATAATCAACGACAAGGCAGGAAAGAAGCCCGTGCAGCGGCAGGTGGACAACTCCAACGCGAGCGAGACCGCCGGCGCAGGCGCGCAGTCGGAAGCCGGAACGAAGAAGACCGGGGCCGCTCTTGAGTCCAAGCCCAAGATAGAGAAGGTGAACGCCGTCCTGCCTCAGCCCAAGGCCGAGGTGCAGAACCCTAACGGACTCGCCGTGACGGAGAAGAAGCAGATGTCCTACCAGGACATGTTCAAACAGCTCAACCCCTACACTCCCCCGACTCCCCAGGAGCTGGAGAAGGAGCGCAAGAAGCAGAAGAGGGAAGCCATGATGGCCGCCATCGGAGACGGCATCTCATCTCTCGCCAACCTCTACTTCACCACCAAGGGAGCACCCGTCATGTTTTCACCCGACAAGTCCATGTCCGAGAAGAACCGCGCCCTCTGGGACAAGCTCACCACCGAGCGCAAGGAGGATGCCGCCCGTTATACGCAGGGCTTGCAGAATGCCGCCAAGCTGGACGAGGAAAGGAAGAAGGCTGAGGCCGAGGGCAAGCGCTGGCAGACGACCTTCAATATGCAGAAGGCCGCGAACGATGCCGCCGCCAAACTCGGACGCGAGAAGTTTGAATTTGAGAAGGAGAACAAAAAGAACGAGGCCGACTTCAACAAACAGAAGTTCGAGGAGGCCGTGCGTCAGTTCAATGTCACCTCCGAGCAGACCGCCGAGAAGATAAGGACGGAGTCTGCAAGGCTTGCAAAGGAAATCAGAAAGGACGAGGTGACGTTCGCTCTCGGAAAGGGCAAGGGCACCGTAAGAATACCGGCGGATGCCAAGAACGCCGCGAACGTGGCGTATGTGTTCAACCAGCTCCCTGACGATGTAAGGGCGAACGTGCACGGAGAACCCGTCTATGACAAGCTGACCGGTCAGAACATAGTCGGTTACAACGAGCCTTCCCTCGAGACGATGCTCGTGGCGATAGGCACCTACGTGGAAGATTACCCCGATGTGCAGAACGCCCTGCGCGAAATCGCAGGAGAAGAGCGGATAGGCAAGAAGAGGAACCCCATGGAATAACAGACGACCGGCGGCAAAACAACCATTCAAGACATGAACGACAACAAGCGCAAACTATATGACACCCTGTCCAAGGACTACGACATGGGCACCTTCGAGCAGTTCACCTCCGATATCGAGGACGACGCCAAGCGTAAGAAGCTGTATGACGAAGTGAGCAAGGAATATGACATGGGTGACTACTATTCCTTCTCGGACCAGCTCGGATTCAAGCGGAGCCGGATAACCGTGCCCGAACCACCCGCGCAGAACAAGGTCAGCGCCGCGAACGCTTCCATGAAGCCTGCGAAGGCCCAGACCCCGCAGGAGGAGACCGCGCCTGCCGTCCGCGGCCGGATAACCGTGCCCGAAGCCGACATGCAGGGCAGTCAGCCGACCGTCAGTCTTGAAGAAAAAGCCGCTCAGCCCGCTTCCGGAGAACAGCAGAGGAGGGCTCTTGAGAAATCGACTCGCGAGCAGGTTGCTGCCCTCCGCGCTCAGGTGGACAGCGACCTCGACACCGCCGTGGGCGAATCCATGCAGGCGTACCGCAACGAAGAGGAAGAGGCCAACAAGGGCGGATTCTTCCGGCAGATGGCCTACTCTCTCGCGCACAACGTGGGACATGACCCCGCCGCCGTGGCCGCAAGGGAGAACTACCGCCAGACCAAGGGCGGCGGCAACCCCGAGCTCTCGGGAAGGATAGCCGCCTTGCAGTCCGCCAAGAACTCGCTCACCAATGCGCAGAGGATAATAGACGAGGCTGACCGCAACGACAAGGACGGAAATTATAACGCCTGGCAGAGGTCCTTCTTCGGAGGTGCCGCACGCGGAATGGGTCAGCATCTCTTCGACCCGCGCACATGGGATATGGGAGAATCCGATGTATCTGACACTACTGCCCTTCTCGCCGCCCTCGACAAGTATGACAAGGGCGAGGAACTGACGAAGAGCGAGCAGGCCATGCTCGACGCCAAGGCCGTGGAGCTTGCGACCAACGCTTACTTCGGCTCGTACGTCGGCAGAGGATACAAGGCCGGCTCGGTGACTGCCGAGTCCATTCCCTTCATGCTTGAGATGTGTATCAACCCTGCGGCCTCCACAGGCAAGGCCGCGACAAGCAAGCTGACCCGATATGCCCTGGAGAGGTATGGCAAGAAGGTCGTAAAAGACAATGCCAAGAAATATGCCGCCGCGAAGATTGCCACGCGCGTAGGCGCAGATATGGTCGGCTCCGCCGCCATGGCTGCCACTTCGGGAGCCATGGGCGTCGCTGCCGACGCCGAGAGCCGCATGGCGGGACTGACCGGAGACTCCTTCTCCACCGACGGCGAGGGGTATAGCTTCTTCAACGGAATCCGCGAGGGAGAGGATGCCGCCACCGCGCTGGCCAAGGCCTTCGGCTCCCGCACCATAGAGAACCATTCCGAAATGGTCGGAGAGTACTTCGCGCCGGTGCTCGGAGTGCTCGGCAAGGGCCTGTCAAAAGGTCTCGACAAAATAGGACTCGGTAAGGTGAACAAGTTCATCGCCGACATCAACGCCACGGACGCCGCCAAGCTGGTCAAGGACTTCGAGGAGCACGCCAAGTGGAACGGACTCATAGGAGAGTTCGCAGAAGAGATTGTCGGAGGAGTGGAGAACGCTCTCGTCGTGGGAGACCAGACGCTTGACGCGAACCCCGACACCGGCG
>CAYXGN010000113.1:0-6301 GCA_964464505.1 uncultured Prevotella sp. | reverse complement strand
TTTTTTATATGCGATGGTAATCGTAGTAGGCGCGGATCGCCGAGACGCGCCCTTCGCAAACAGCAATGATTAAAAACTACAGATTGCACAAATTACACGAAAGTAGGGCAATCATAGTAGGTGCCGATCTCCGAGCGGCACCCACCCAAATAAGAAAACAAATCGTAGTAGGCGCGGATCGCCGAGACGCGCCCTTCAGGAAGCAAGTTATATTAATGATAGATTAATGGGCGATTAATGATGATTAATGTTTTGTATTGTGTTGTCGAGCGGGACGCTCGACCTCTTTATTTTGCTATGCTATTCAATGGGTGCGTCTCGGCGATCCGCACCTACTAAGTTTGCATCACTATTTTAGGGGCGTGCCTCGGAGATGCACGCCTACTACGGTTTCTTTGCTAATCATCATAGCCCTCCCCGGTGGGGAGGGTTGGGAGGGGCTCTTATTTTTTCTTATTCTTCCGCCACTCGAAGCCCATGCCTACGGCGATGGCGACGATGAGGAGGAGATAGGCAACATAGGCCGCTGTCTCCGTGTTCTTCACCGATGCGGGTTTGAAGGTGAGCACCACGCTGTGCTCACCAGGCTTCACGCTGATGGCACGGAGGATGTAGTTCACGCGCCCAACGGGCACTTCCGCGCCGTCGACGGTGGCTGTCCAACCGGGATAATACACTTCCGAGAACACCACGATGCCACCTTTTGCCGACTGCACGGTGTAGGTGAGTTCGTTGGGTTCGTATTTTTTCAGCGTTACCACCGATGCGTCCTGCTGCGGAACGGCTTCGCCGAGGTCTTGCCTGAACTTCGTGTCAGCCACGGCAGCATGCCGCAGGTCTATCTTTCCGACGGCATCGATTTCCTTGTTGGCGTTGTCCACATAGTCTATGTGGTCGATGAACCACGCGTTTCCAAAGGCGTAGGGGTTCTGCACGGGCACTGTCTGACCGTCTTTCAGCGGCAGGATGATGTATTTTGCGTTGAGCATGTTGATGACAGGGAAGATGCTGTCGCCCGCCACTTGCGTCATGTCGCCCTGAGCCTCTGCTATTGCCGGCATCATGCGTTGCATCTCCGGCGAGATGTAATAGTCCACCATCTCCTGATAGCGGCGCAACTTGGCGGCGTGATAGCCTCCGATGCTCTTGTGATGCGACGAGGTCTCGTTCTCGTTGAACGTGTTTGAGGCGAGGTTGAGCACACGGTAGTCGAGCGAAGTGTCCTGGAGTATCTGCTTGTCGGTGGGTGTCTCCTGCATGGGCTCTTCCCTTACGCTGCGCTCCACGAACATGTCGTCGTAGAGATAACGCTTGTTCACCTGCCACATGTCGATGAGACAGAGCACGATGATGGCTCCCACGGCGTAGCGCGGCTGCAACTTCTTGAAGCGGACAAGCGTAAGTATTGCTGCGCCGATGGCCACGATGAAGAACGAACGCCAGCAGTCGGCAGTGAAGATGGATATGCGCACTTCGCGAAGGTTGGCGATGAGCGGACCCAGATATTCTTGCGGAATTTGCTGCAATGCCGTCATCTCACTGGCGGAGATGAAGTCGGGGAAGAACACCGAAGGCATGATGGCAAACAAAAGTGCCATGCCTCCTGTGGCAAGGAAACTCATTGCCACCCAGAAATAGTTGTTGGTGCGCAGCGACACGATGTTGTGCTTCGCTGTACCAAGATAGATTTTAATGGGTTGCGAGAGGAAATCGGGGGTCTCCAAAATCTTTTTCAGAGCCATCATGGCAAGCAACGGGATGGTGAACTCGGCTATGACGAGGATGGAAGCCACCGTGCGGAACTTGGCGTACATGGGCACATAATCGAGGAAGAGGTCGGTGAACCACATGAAGTTGCGCCCCCACGAGAGCACCACCGACAGCAGTGTGGCAGCGAACAACGCCCATTTCATGGGTCCTTTCACTATGAACAGTCCCAAAATGAACAGCATCAGCACGAAAGCGCCTACGTAGACGGGACCGCTAGTGCCGGGTTGGTTGCCCCAATACTGCCCCAGTTGCTGATAGACGGGGTAGAACTGCGGGTCGGCTTTCTCCATGGCTTTCTCGTTGTTTGCCAACGGCACCGACGCTCCTCCCTTGGCATTGGGCACGAGGAGAGTCCATGTCTCGTCGATGCCGTAACTCCATTGGGTGATATAGTCGCGGTCGAGCCCGCTCGAAGTCTGGTTGGCGGAGTTCTTCTTCACCAACTCGCTCTTGCCGCGCATCGACTCCTTGGCATACTGCCATGTGTGGAACAGGTTGCTGAGGTTTATCACCACGCCCAGACCTGCGGCAACGACGCACACCGCTGTCGCCTTGCCAAACTGTGCAAGGCGTTTTTTCCGGATGGCTTCAACGAGGAAGGCGAGCACCATGAAGGCGATGATGAACATGTAATAATAGGTCATCTGCACATGGTTGGCAAGGATTTCGAGTGCCGTGAAGATGGCAGTGACGACGAAGCCCCACAAGTATTTGCCCCGATAAGCCAGCACTATGCCCGCAATCATCGGCGGCAGGTAAGCCAGGGCAATCACTTTCCAGATGTGTCCGGCTGCGATGATGATGAAAAAGTAACTGCTGAACGCCCAGACAATGGAGCCGAGGACAGCCAAATGTCTTCGGAAGTCGAAGGCACGGAGGAGGATGTAGAAGCCAAGGAGATAGATAAACACATAGTTTACGTTCTCCGGCAGCCACAGATGATACACGTTGCCCACCTCCTTGAGCACTTGCTGGCTGTCGTAAGAGGGCGCCATCTGATAGGTGGGCATACCGCTGAAGAGCGAATTGGTCCATCGTGTGCGCTCGCCGGTGCGCTGGAAGTATTCCTGTTGCTCCACTCCCGCACCGCGACCGGCTTGTGAGTCGTGGCGATAGAGAATGCGTCCCTCTGTGTCGGCAGGGAAAAAGTAAGCGAAAGAGATAACTGCGAAAAGCAATATGACCAATAAGTCGGGCAAGAATCGTTTTACTGTCTTCATCTGTAATGACTGTTATTATGGTGGGTTCTAAAAATTGGCTTTGTTAGATTGCGAGGCTATTTTCGAGGACAATTTGTCTGCGAGTGAAGGAGTATAGCGGGCTATACGACTGAACGAACAGACGAATTGAACCGAAAAGAGACCGCAAGATGACAAAACGTTATTCTTCATATTTTTTTCTGTTACGGTGGGAATTTTTAGAACCCACCATTATAATAAATGTGGTTTTGCAACACTGCCAAGGTGGGTTTTGCCCCACCCTGACAAAGCGCGTACAAAGTTACGCAAATATCATTCAGCGTGCAAATCAAGCCGCGATTTTATTACTTCCCGCTGCTGCTTTTCACATCGTCATTGTTTATCGACTTCTGCGCCTTCTTCACCTCGGCGGTGAGTTCGCCTATGCGCAGCGAGACAGTAATGCCATACTGAAAGGCAGGCTCGGAGTAGTCTTTTCTGTTGATGAAATTGCTCGTCTTCGTGGTGTCTATGTAATGGCGCGTCTTCTCGAAGAAGTTGTTGGCGAAAGCCGATATGGTGAGCCGCTTTTTCAGCAACGACTTCTGCACATTGAGGGTGTAATAGCAGTTACCATTACTCGTGCCTTGCAGCATGGGATTGGTGGTCCAGCCACTGAAGCCGGCACTTATCTGCCAGTCTTTGGGCAGCGTCTGCTGCAGATTGACATAGATGCTGCCAAACCATCCGTAGTTGTGGTTCTCCTGACGGTCGTCGTAATCGGAGTAGTCCACCCATGCGTTCATGTGGAAGCGGGTGTTCTTGAAGATGTTCCAACTTATGTATCCGCTCAAACTCGTCATTTGTGACTTCCCGATGTTCTGATAGGTGGAGTAGGTTACCATCTTGCCCGTAGGGTTCTTCACGCCGCTTATGTCGTTGTCGTTGACGAGACTCAACACCTGCTCGATGCTGTTATTAGTAAAGCTGTGGTACAACGACCAACTCGTTGAGAACTTTGTGGAGAAGTAATTGTAGGTGAGCTCAAAAGAATGGTTCTTCTCGCTCACAAGATTGGTGTTGCCTTGGCTCAGTTTGGAAGGCGTGGTTTGGTCGAGATAGGGGTCGAGGAAGGTGATGCTTGGTCGCCAGATGCGCATATTGTAAGCCAGGCGCAGACTCTGCTCGTCGTTGATTTTGTAGCCGATGCTGGCGGAAGGCACAAAGTCGTTGAATCCTTTTTTGAAGTCCTGCCCGCTCCCCAAGAGGTATTTCACACTCTGCCAGGTGTGCTCATAGCGCAAACCGAGTCTTCCTGACAACTTGCTCATATTCAGACCGTAGCCGGCATAGGCGGCGAGGATGTCGTTGCGGTGGCGGTAGTGCATGCTGTTGTCGTCGTCAAAACTGTAGTCCGACTCGCCGACAGACTGCAGATAACGGTCGGAATTGGAGCGGTTGTCGCGCAGGATATACTTCGCTCCCGTCTCAAGGGTGTGAATCTTGGCTATCGGCGTGGTGTAGTCAATCTGGAAAGTGTGCTCCGTGCTCCGTGCGTGAGCGTCACTCAGTTGGTTCTTCGTCAGGGCTACGAAGTCGGTCCAGTCGTCGGCGGACTCGCGGTTTATGTAGTTCGTCTCCGTCTTGCCGTTTCTTTGCACATTGCTTATGCGGTAAGAGAAAGTCAGCATGCGGTCTTTCGTCTTGAAAAGGCGCTGATAGTCGAAACTGCCGTCAAGGAACAGCCGCTTCGGATGTTCGCCCGTCAGAGCGTCGTAGGAGTAGAGGGGCGACCCGTCGAGTGGGGAAGTGGCTCTCACTAAGGTTGTGGAATTTATTGGGTTGCGGTAGCCCCACGCATCAACGCTCGCCGAGATGAGGCGCAGAGAGTCTATCTCATAACTCGCTTCGAGCGTTCCCGAATGGGCGCAGCTGCGCTGTTTCATTTCCATGTTGCTCGTCTCATTGGCGACAGACGGCGTTGACGGGTCACCGGTGAAGGTGCGCGTGACGTCATTGTTCGCCGGCACTGTGCGATAATAACTGTAGCCGTAGCGACCGCTCATTGTGAATTTGCCGTGCTTTATCGTGGCATACACCGAACCGCCGTATTTGTAGCGCGACGCATTGCCGGTGATGGTGGCGGTGTAGCCCTCCAGACCTTTGCCCACAGTGACGATGTTCAGGATGCCTCCCACGCCCTCGGCATCATACTTCGGGCCGGGATTGGTGATTACTTCTATCTTTTTTATGGAACTCGCGGGCATGCTTTTGAGCACCTCCTTAGGGTCGTTCGACATCATGTTGTTGGGTCTTCCGTTCACATACACCTTGAAGTTGCTGCTGCCGTTCACCTTGATGTTGTCCTCGCCGTCAACGGTCACGAGCGGCACCTTGCGCAACATCTCGAGCACACTGTTTGTCTTCGAGTCGGGGTCGTCCTCCATGCTGTATGCTATCTTGTCGATGTCGGCTTTCACCAACGGCTTCTGTGCCACCACTTCAACGCCTGCCAACTCCTTGCTGGCATCCTTTATATATAAGGTGTCGAGATTCACCGCCGCCATGTCTTGCTTCACCGTGAACTGCCGCACGATGCTCTGGCGACCCATTGAACTGACGGTGAGGATGTAGTCGCCCGGTGTCTGCAGCCATTCCTTGAACGCTCCGTCCTTGTCGGTGACCGCCATCTTCACTGCGTCTTGCGTGTTCACCTTAGTCGTAATCTTTATTGTGGCGTACATCTCGCCCTCCCTGGTGAGTGAGTCCACCACGCATCCCGACACTTCGCACTTCTTTTTCTGCTGCTGTGCCGAGGCGGTGACGGGCAAAAGGAACATTATCACTATGGCTGTCAAACCGATAATGGTGGGGCGATGTAAACAGATTCTTTTCATCTCTTATCCTGTTTTTATTTGTTTCTTGTCCTGTTTCTATTTATTTCTTGTCCTGTTTTTATTCGTTTGCACGATTGCTTCCGCTTGTCGCAAAGACCGCTTCTGCTTCCTGCAACTGTCTTATAGACGCATAACGCCCCACGTTTTGCACAAACATTAACATTGATTAACTTCCAATCCCTTCACGAGCGGTAATCATAGCAAGGCAATCATAGTAGGTGCCGATCTCCGAGCGGCACCCACTCAAACAAGAGAGTAAATTGTAGTAGGCGCGTATCTCCGAGACGCGCCCTTGCGCCCCGAAGGGGCAACCTGCACATAGCCCAGGGCAAAGCCTCGAAGCGATAGCGGAGAGGCGACACCCTGGGCTAGAGGAACACCAAATATCCCTGCGCCCTGTAAGGCAACTAATTTTTTTCGACCCCTAATAATCCGAATCTAACGAATAGGAGGTCG
>CAYXGN010000112.1:0-6367 GCA_964464505.1 uncultured Prevotella sp. | reverse complement strand
CCGATGCAAAAGTAGCAAAAAATTCCAAACAAAGAATCTTTTGCTACTTCTTTTACAACCTTTTACTTCTTCAGCGCAGCAAGCGACTCTTTCAGGGCGGCAATCTTTTCCTCGCTGTCCTTCTGCTTCTTGCGCTCCATTGCCACTACTGCTTCGGGGGCGTGGGCAACGAAGTTCTCGTTGGCGAGTTTCTTCTTCACTCCGGCGAGGAAGCCCTCGAGGTGCTTGAGTTGTGCTTCCTGCTTCTCTATCTCTGCTGCGATGTCAATCTTGTCGCCCAGAGGCACGGCGAACTCATAGCCTCCTACCATAAAGGCGGATGCTGTCGCGTCCTTCTCGCTTACGGTGTCGATGCTGCTGAGGTTTGCCATTTTCTTGATGACGCTGGCGTATTCCGAGAAGTCGTTGACGCACACTGCCTGCAGAACGAGAGTGTCGCGGTTGGGGATGTTCTTCTGATTGCGCACGGTGCGCACTCCACTCACAATCTTCTTCACGTTCTCCATCTCATTCACCATGATGTTGTCGTCTACTGTCGGCGCGGGCACTTCAAGTCGGTCGCGCATGATTGACTCGCCGTCGCTGCGCTGGTAGATGTGCTGCCACAGTTCCTCGGTGATGAAAGGCATGAAGGGGTGGAGCATCTTGAGCAGAGTCTCGAAGAACTTCAATGTCGCCTCCATCGTGGTGGCATCGATGGGCTGGCCGTAAGCCGGCTTCACCATTTCGAGATACCAACTCGAGAACTCGTCCCAGAAGAGTTTGTAGACAGCCATGAGTGCTTCCGAGATGCGGTACTTGCGGAACAGGTCGTCCACCTCGGCGTTTGTCTGACGCAGTTTTGCTTCAAACCATTCCACTGCTATGTCGTTCGACACAGGCTGCTCTATTTCGGCAGTCTCCCAACCCTTCACGAGGCGGAAGGCGTTCCAAATCTTGTTGTTGAAGTTGCGTCCTTGTTCGCAGAGGCTCTCGTCGAAGAGGATGTCGTTGCCGGCAGGGGCAGAGAGCATCATTCCCATGCGCACGCCGTCGGCACCATACTTGTCGATGAGCAGGAGCGGGTCGGGCGAGTTGCCGAGACTCTTCGACATCTTCCTACCGAGTTTGTCGCGCACGATGCCGGTGAAATAGACGTGCTTGAACGGCATGGTGTGGCGATACTCGTAGCCAGCCATAATCATTCGTGCCACCCAGAAGAAGATGATGTCGGGACCGGTGACAAGGTCGCTGGTGGGATAGTAGTAGTTTATCTCTTTGTTGTCGGGATGTTCTATTCCGTCGAAGAGCGAGATTGGCCACAGCCACGAAGAGAACCATGTGTCAAGGCAGTCGCTGTCCTGCTCCAATCCCTCTGCTGTCAGCGAGGGATTCTTCTTCTGTGCCAGGGCGAGGGCTGCTTCGGCAGTCTCTGCCACCACGAAGTCGCGCTTGCCGTCGGCAGTGGTGAAGTAGTAGGCAGGAATGCGGTGACCCCACCACAGTTGGCGGCTGATGCACCAGTCCTTGATGTTCTCGAGCCAGTGGCGATAGGTGTTCTTGTATTTCGATGGGTAGAACTGTATCTCGTCGTTCATCACCGGCGGCAGAGCCTCGTCGGCGAAGTGCTGCATGGAGAGGAACCACTGTGTGGAGAGTTTCGGTTCGATGGGCACATTGGTGCGCTCGGAGAATCCCACCTTATTGTCGTAGTCTTCCACACGCTCCATGAGTCCTGCGTCCTTGAGGTCTTGCTCTATCTTTACGCGCACGTCCATGCGGTCCATGCCGACATACATCCCTGCGGCTTCGGCGATGGTGCCGTTGTCGTTGAAGATGTCAATGGTCTCGAGGTTGTGCTTCAGTCCGAGGGCGTGGTCGTTGATGTCGTGTGCAGGAGTCACTTTCAGACATCCTGTTCCGAACTCGATGTCCACATAGTCGTCCTCGATGACAGGAATCTCCCTTCCCACCAGCGGCACGATGACGTGTCTGCCCTTGAGCCATGTGTTCTTCACATCGTTGGGGTTGATGCACATTGCCGTGTCGCCCATGATTGTCTCGGGACGCGTGGTGGCAACGACAGCGTAATAGCCTTTCTCATCCTTGTGGATGACATTGCCTTCGTCCACCTGCTTCACATCGCTTTCCACGACACGATATTTCAGATGGTAGAGTTTGGAATGTTCCTCCTTGTAAATCACCTCCTCGTCGGAGAGGGCCGTCTGTGCCTGCGGGTCCCAGTTCACCATGCGCACGCCGCGATAGATGAGTCCTTTGTTATAGAGGTCGCAGAACACCTTGATGACTGCCTTCGAGCGTGTCTCGTCCATAGTGAACGCGGTGCGGTCCCAGTCGCAGCTCGCTCCAAGGCGGCGCAACTGCTTGAGGATGATGCCTCCGTGCTCGTGGGTCCAGTCCCAGGCGTGCTTGAGAAACTCGTCGCGCGTGAGGTCGGTTTTCTTGATGCCCTGCTGCGCAAGCCGGTTCACCACCTTTGCCTCGGTGGCGATGGAGGCGTGGTCGGTGCCGGGCACCCAGCATGCGTTCTTGCCCTCCATGCGTGCGCGGCGCACGAGGATGTCCTGGATGGTGTTGTTGAGCATGTGTCCCATGTGGAGCACGCCGGTCACATTTGGCGGCGGGATGACAACAGTGTAAGGTTCGCGTCCGTCAGGCTGACTCTTGAACAGGTTGTTGTCGAGCCAGTATTGATACCATTTTGACTCCACGGCTTGGGGGTCGTACTTGCTTGCTAATTCCATTTTATCTCTTTTGGGTTTGTTCATTATATACGATAATGTGTTGCGAAACTTACATTCCGTAAAAAACATTGCAAAATTAGTAAAAATAGATGGAAAAGCAGTACATTTGCATAACTTAATGACTGCGTATGCATACAAAAGAAGAAAAAATAAAGGCGTTCGGTCGCCTTCTCGATGTCCTTGACAATTTGCGGGAGAAATGTCCGTGGGACAGGAAACAGACCAATCAGAGTCTGCGCCCCAACACAATAGAGGAGACCTACGAACTCTGTGATGCCCTCATCAAGGACGATGAGCACAACATCTGCAAGGAACTCGGCGATGTGCTGCTCCATGTATGCTTCTATGCCAAGATTGGCGACGAGAAGCAGCAGTTTGATATTGCCGATGTCTGCAATGCCTTGACCGACAAACTCATCTTCCGCCATCCCCATGTCTATCACCCTTCGCAGGTGGGGGCGGAGAACCCTCGCCCTCTGCCTTACGGTGAAGAGCAGCACGATGATAACAAGACTACTGCCACCACGGCGCAGCAAGTGATAGAAAACTGGGAGCAGATAAAGTTGAAAGAGAAGGACGGCAACAAGACAGTGCTGTCGGGTGTGCCCGATGCCTTACCCTCACTGATAAAGGCTTACCGCATACAGGACAAGGCACGCAATGTGGGCTTTGACTGGGAAGACAAAGGCGATGTGTGGGGCAAGGTGAGAGAGGAACTCTCCGAGTTGGAGACGGAACTGCGCAACGAGGATAAGGAAAAGTCGCAGCAGGAGTTTGGCGACTTCCTTTTCAGCATTATCAACGCAGGAAGACTCTATCATCTGAATCCCGACACAGCTCTCGAACTGACAAACCAAAAGTTCATCCGCCGCTTCAACTACATCGAGGAACACAGCATAAAGGCTGGCAAGCCCTTGAAGGACATGACACTCGCCGAAATGGACAAGCTGTGGAACGAGGCGAAGGCATTGGAAAAGGAATGAAAGCCCCTCCCTACCCTCCCCTAAAGGAAAGAGGTCGTGAGTTAGCGAAACAAACCGTAGTAGGCGCGTATCACCGAGATGCGCCCTAGCGCCCCGAAGGGGCATCCTGCTCCCAGCCCAGGGCACGCCCTGGGTGACAGAGGAATAAGCAAACTACGCCCTGTAAGGGCAAAAGCATAAAGGGCGCGTCTCGGCGATCCGCGCCTACTACAAAGAAACATTTCAATATGAAGAACAGAAATTTATTATTGCTCTGCATCGCAGCGTTGCTGGCAGTGACTTTCTCTGCCTGTAACGGAAACAAGAAGACACAGCAGGTGACGGACGACACTCCCGAAGCGTCGGCTCCCGACTCAACTGTCTATGGAGTGTGCGGCGATGCCACCTCGATGCACTCTCTGCAAGTAATCACCGATGTCGGCGACACCATCACTTATCTTGTCCTCGATGAGGGCGACACGCCCACTGATGTGCAGGGCGGACTGATGGCTGGCGACCATTTGGCTGTCGTCGGCGTGAAGACGCAAGGGGAGTTGATGGCTACGAAAGTGATAAACCTTACCTCGTTGCTCGGCCGCTGGACAAGCATCGACAAGGACTTCGAGATAGAGGACGGCGGAACGGTCAAGTCTGCTGTCAAGGCGGAGAGTAAGCCGTGGACTTATTGGAAAATCTTTAACGGTCAACTCGTCCTTAACAAGGACACCTTTGAGGTGACTGGCTTGGGTGCCGACTCTCTCTATTTGGAGAATGACAACGGCATCTTCGTGTTCAAGAGGACCAAATAAACAAGCATGGAACCTTTCAGAGTGCATATTCTCGGGTGCGGTTGCGCTCTTCCTACGATGCGCCACAATGCTTCATCGCAGGTGGTGGAGTTGCGCGGCAAGCAGTTTATGGTGGATTGCGGAGAGGGAACGCAAGTGCAGTTGCGGCGTTCCAAAATCCGTTTCACCAAACTCAATACTGTTTTCATCTCCCATATTCATGGCGACCATTGCTTCGGGTTGATAGGGATGATTTCCTCTTTCAACCTCCTTGGCCGCACAGCACCCCTTACCATCTATGCCCCTGAGCAACTTCAACCCATACTCGAGAACCTTATCGCCACGTTCTGTGCGTCAATGGATTACGAAGTGTTGTTCCGTCCCATTGACACAACCAAACTTCAAGTGATTTACGAAGACAGGAGTCTGACGGTGGAGAGCATCCCTTTAAACCACCGTCTGCCGTGTGCGGGTTTCCTCTTTCGCGAGAAACCCACGCTTCCTCATATCCGTCGCGACATGATTGACTTCTACGACATCCCCATATCACAGATAAACAACATCAAGAACGGTGCCGACTGGGTGGATGACGAAGGCAAGGTCATTCCCAACAACCGACTCGTCAGCCCTGCCGACCCTCCCCGAAGTTATGCTTATTGCAGCGACACGAAGTATATCCCTGATTTGCACAAGATGCTGAAAGGAGTCTCCACGCTTTACCACGAGTCCACCTATCTCTCTGCCGACGTTGACAGGGCGAACATGTATTTTCATAGTACGGCGGCGCAGGCGGCGCAAGTGGCAAAGGATGCCGGAGTAGGCCAGTTGCTGCTCGGCCATTACAGTGCGAAGTGTGAGGACGAAACCCTCATCTTGAACGAAGCAAAAACCATCTTCCCCAATTCCCGCTTGAGCGACGAGGGAATGGTCATAGAGGTGTAGGTAGTAGGCGCGAATCGCCGAGGCGCGCCCTTTTATCTTGTATCCCATTGAAAATCAATATTGTGTTAATTTGTTACATTTTCGGCCAAAAACGTAACAATTTTTCAGGCCGTTTTGTCAACAAGCCGTTTTGAACACTAAAATACGACATTTAGAACACTAAATGCTAAATAATTTAACCAAACAGAGTGGCTTTTCACAATAGTTAACCAAAGTGCGGTTTATAGCATAGTATTTGCAACTATTTGATTATCAAGACTTTAGCAAAGCACGAATTTTCCCCGAGAAAAGTGGCACTTTTCTGGGAGAAAACCCCTACTTTTCGAGGAGTAAAGTAGGGGTTTTCGAGGAGTAAAGTAGGGACTTTCTATTTGAAACTTTTTGGCCTTAAAATGTAACAGATTTTAAGAGGTTTTTGAAAGCATATTTTTACAAAAATTAAGAGGCCATGCCGAGTGCAGCCTATCTTATGTAGCATGCGGAACCACGGAAACCATAGTAGGTGCGGATTGCCGAGACGCACCCCTCAAGCAACCTCTCTTGCGTTTTTTAATGTCAAGAATTTAAGAATTAAAGAATGGGCGACACGTAATTCCCGTCCCTTTAAGGGAGGGTTGGGGAGAAACTTGATTAACTCCGCTTAATATGAACAATGCGTGAATAAATCTGTGGGAGACTTGTTTTTAGCCGAAGGAGTTGTTTTTGCCCATTGGGGTTAGCGGCGATGTGTTCGCCGCAATGCGTTTTGGGCTGGGCGTTGCGAGCTTGCTCGCATAAGACCTGTCAAAAACGTGTTGCAAGCCCGAAGGGCGCAGAACCTCAACGGGTGTTTTTCTTGTTTTTTTCAATGGCTCATTTTCGGAGCATCTCTTGTGAAAGGGCGCATCTCGGCGATCTGCGCCTACTACGGTTTGCTTTGCTGTCTGAAAGG
>CAYXGN010000111.1:0-6407 GCA_964464505.1 uncultured Prevotella sp. | reverse complement strand
GGCGCAAGATCATCGTCGACACCTACGGCGGCAAGGGCGCGCACGGCGGCGGAGCCTTCTCCGGCAAGGACCCTTCGAAGGTGGACCGCAGTGCCGCTTACGCCGCACGCCACATTGCCAAGAACATGGTGGCAGCAGGAGTGGCTGACGAAATGCTCGTGCAGCTGAGCTATGCCATCGGCGTTGCCGAGCCGGTGAGCGTGTATGTGAACACCTACGGACGCTCTCATGTGGCACTGAGCGACGGCGAAATAGCCGAGCGCATAAAGAAACTGTTCGACCTTAAACCCAAGGCGATAGAGCGAACCCTCAAGCTCCGCCAACCCATCTACCTCGAGACAGCCGCCTACGGACACATGGGAAGGAAGAACAAATGGGTGAAGAAGGAGTTCACCTCACGCTATCACGAGACAAAGGTGATGGAGGTGGAGCTCTTCACATGGGAGAAACTCGACCGTGTGGAGGACATAAGAAAGGAGTTTAATTTATAATTCCATGAGCAACCTGTTCGTACAGCCCAAGCATACGGAGCACGCTGACAGCATCGCCACCGAGGAAATAATCCTCGGCGACGATGCTTCGGCAGTGCCGCAAAGCCACGGCCCGCTCACGCCCGCAAGGATATTGAGCTGGCTTCCTGCCGATGCCACGCCCGCGCAACAGGACTCTGCCATCCAGGCACACATCAAGCCGGAGCCAATCCATTGGAGCGAGTGCCCCGACACTCTTCACTTGCCGGGGCATCCCATAGGCAAGAGCTGCTATGAAATGACCATTCCCGAGGGCTACGAGGAGAGTTTCTTCGACGGAAACCCTTACTACCACCCCGAAATGGCAGTGGGACGGCAGGGCGTGGACGGCGAAACGGTGCCCTACAGTGCCTCGCGCGACAATGTCATCACCATGCTTCTGCTCTGCTGCTTCGTCCTCGTGCTCATGGCGTTCACGCGCGCCCGCCAGTTCATCCTGGGACGGCTGAAGGACTTCGCCCACTTCTCCCACTCGGAAAACATAAAGGTGAAGACGCAGACCACGCAGGAACTGCTCTTCCAAATCGTCCTCGTGGGGCAGACAAGCGTGCTCTTCGGACTCCTTTATTTCTTTTATGTGCAGATGCAGGGAGCCGATGTCTTCACCGTGGGGCAGCACCGTGTGACCGGCATCTTCGCAATGATAGTCCTCGCGTACATTATTATTAAGGCGGCGGTCTACGCTTTCACGGGTTTCGTCTTCTTCGACTCCAAGAGCAACGAAGCCTGGATGAAGTCGTTTCTCTTCCTCATGGCGATGGAAGGAGTGTGCGTTTTCCCCCTCGTCATGCTGCAAGTCTATTTCGGTTTGCCCGTAAAAGCGACGCTGATATGTGCCGGCGTGATAGTCATCCTGTTCAAAATATTGTCCCTATGGTGCTCTTATGCTATCTTTTTCAGCCGCAAGAATGCCTATTTGCAGTTTTTTTTGTACTTTTGCACCCTTGAAATCATACCCCTCGCAACATTGCTTGGGATACTGAACATCGCAAGTGGCTATTTGGAAGTAAGACTATAAAGGCTTAAGAGTAAGGAAATAAAGGCACAGAAATGATAAAGAAGATACTGGTATCGCAGCCCGCCCCGTCGAGCGAGAAGTCGCCGTACTACGACATTGCAAGCGAGTTCGGAGTAGACATCGTTTTCCGTCCGTTCATAAAAGTGGAAGGACTCACCACCAAAGAGTTTCGCCAGCAGAAGGTAAATCTGCTCGACTACACCGCTGTGGTGTTCACCTCGCGCCACGCCATCGACAACTTCTTCACCCTGGCAAGAGACTTGCGCGTCACAATCCCCGAAACAATGAAATACTTTTGCGTGACAGAGCCCATCGCGCTCTACATCCAAAAGTATGTGCAATACCGCAAAAGGAAAGTCTTTTTCGGCACAACAGGCAAGCTCGACTCGCTCCTTCCCACCATGCAGAAGCATAAGGAGGAGCGCTATCTCGTGCCCGTCAGCAGCGTGAACAACGGCACCGTGGCAGCAACATTGGCTGCAAAGAAACTCGATTTCAAGGAGTGTGTCATGTTCCGCACCGTCAGCAACGACTTCACCGAGGAAGAAATAAAAAACTTCGACTACGACATGGTGGTGTTCTTCAGCCCCGCCGGCATAGCATCGCTCACCCAGAACTTCCCCAATCTCCAGCAAGGCGACCTCCGCATAGCCACCTTCGGACCCTCAACGGCAAAGGCAGTGACCGACGCCGGACTCCGGCTTGACCTCCAGGCACCCACAAAAGAGTGTCCGTCGATGACAGGAGCGCTGCGCCGTTACCTCGAGAAAAACAAATAACAACCCCTTCGCCACAGCGTCAGCATGCCCGCAACACAACACCAAACCCTCTGCAAAGCCGAGCGGTTGAGCGGCAAGAAGCAGGTGGACACCCTCTTTTCGGGAGGGGCAGGACGCTCCATGTCAATCTTTCCCATACGCCTGGTGTATGTCATCCACGCCTCCACCGGCGACCCGAAAGAGCCCCAGGCGAAGATGATGGTGAGCGTCTCGAAACGCTATTTCAAGCACGCCGTGCAGCGAAACCGCGTGAAACGGCAGCTGCGCGAAGCCTACCGGCGCAACAAGCACCTCCTGCTCGACACCCTCGCACAGCATCCCGATGCCCAAGTGTTGATGGCTTTCATCTGGACTTCCGACCAAACCGCGCCCTCTGCCGATGTGGAAAGCCGCATGAAACGCCTGCTCCTGCGCCTCGGCGAGAAAACAACAGCAACGCTATGCAAAGCCTCCGACAACTCGCAAAGCACATCTCACGAGCCATAGCATGGCTCCTCGTGCTCCCCATACGCTTCTACCAGCGCTTCATAACACCCTACACCCCCGCCTCGTGCCGCTTCACACCCACCTGCTCGGAGTATGCCCGGCAAGCCATTCTCAAGCACGGTCCGCTCAAAGGCACGCTCCTCGCCATCTGGCGCATATTAAGATGCAACCCTTGGGGTGGCTCGGGCTACGACCCCGTGCCGTAAGTTTCCGGCGCCGCCGGGCCCCACTAACACTCTCATAAACATCAAACACACCAATTCAATGACAAAGAATTTCGTTGAAGAACTGCGTTGGCGCGGCATGCTTGCGCAGATTATGCCAGGCACGGAAGAGTATCTCAACACCCATCTCGTGTCTGCTTATCTCGGCACCGACCCCACAGCCGACTCCCTCCACATCGGTCATCTCTGCGGAATAATGATGCTCCGCCACCTGCAACGGTGCGGACACAAACCCTATCTCCTCGTAGGAGGTGCCACAGGAATGATTGGCGACCCCTCAGGGAAGAGCCAGGAGCGCAACCTTCTCGACTCCGACACACTATACCACAACCAGGAAGCGATAAAGAAACAGGCTTCGAAGTTCCTCAACTTCGAAGGGACGGAGCCCAACAAAGCCGAACTCGTGAACAACTACGACTGGATGAAGGACTTCACCTTCCTCGATTTCGCGCGCGAAGTGGGCAAACACATCACCGTGAACTATATGATGGCGAAGGACAGCGTGCAGAAACGACTCAACGGCGAAGCCCGCGACGGACTCTCGTTCACCGAGTTCACCTATCAGCTTTTGCAGGGTTACGACTTCCTCTACCAGTATCAGAAGTACGGAGTGCGCCTCCAGCTCGGCGGCAACGACCAATGGGGCAACATGACAACGGGCACCGAACTCATCCGCCGCACCCTCGGCAACGAGGCAGAGGCATTCTGCCTGACCTGCCCCCTCATCACCAAGAGCGACGGAAAGAAGTTCGGCAAGACCGAGAGCGGCAACATCTGGCTCGACCCCAAACGCACCACTCCCTACGCCTTCTATCAGTTCTGGCTCAACGTGAGCGATGAAGACGCCGAGAAATACATCAAGATTTTCACCGACCTCGATAAAGAAACCATCGATGCCTTGATAGAACAGCACCGCCAAGACCCCGGACTCCGCGTGCTGCAGAAGCGTCTTGCCGAGGAAGTGACCACGATGGTGCACTCCAAGGAAGACCTCGCCACGGCGCAGGAAGCCTCGAGCATACTCTTCGGCAAAGGCACAAAGGAGACCCTTCAGAAGTTTGATGAGGCCACACTGCTGTCCATCTTCGAGGGAGTGCCGCACTATGTGCTCGCCGCAGGAGAGTTGGGCCAGCCCGCAGTAGACCTCTTTACGCGCGACGACGTGAAGGTCTTCGCCTCCAAAGGAGAGATGCGCAAACTCGTGCAAGGCGGAGGCGTGTCGCTGAACAAGGAAAAACTCGATGCGTTCGACCGCCCTGTGACATCCGACGACCTCATCGACGGCAAGTATCTCCTTGTGCAGCGCGGCAAGAAGAACTATTACTTCATCACAGTGAAGTGAAAAAAACACGGTGCAGAATTTGGCGTTGTTAAATAAAAGCAGTAATTTTGCACCGCAAATTGTCCTATGGTGTAATGGTAGCACAACAGGTTTTGGTTCTGTTTGTGGTGGTTCGAATCCGCCTAGGACAACGTCAGGAAGGCAAATCCCATGTGGATTTGCCTTTTTTTGATGCCGTTTGGCCCATTAACAAGAATAAACAGGAATAAAGTTGCGCCTTTCGGCGGTTTCCATTATCTTTGCAATGAAAAGCAATAAAAATCATATCATCATGGATACTTTAAAGAAAGAATTTGCGAAGAAGCTTCTTGAGGTGAAGGCAATAAAGTTGCAGCCCAACCAACCGTTTACTTGGGCATCGGGATGGAAGTCGCCGTTCTATTGCGACAACCGCAAGACGCTGTCCTTCCCCAGCCTCCGCACCTTTGTCAAACTGCAGCTTGTGCATGCCGTTCTCGAGCATTTCCCCGAGGCTACTGCCGTTGCCGGCGTTGCCACAGGAGCCATTGCGCAGGGCGCTCTCGTTGCCGATGCGCTCAATATGCCGTTCGTCTATGTGCGCAGCAAGGCGAAGGACCACGGCATGCAGAACCTTATTGAGGGCGAACTGCCCGAGGGTGCTAAGGTAGTGGTGGTGGAAGACCTCATCTCTACGGGCGGAAGCTCGCTCAAAGCCGTTGCCGCCCTTCGCGAGGCGGGCTATGATGTCGTCGGCATGGTGGCTTCCTACACCTACGGTTTCCCCGTGGCTGCCGAGGCATTTGCCGCTGCCAACGTGCGTTTGGAGACTCTCACCGACTACGACCATGTTGTGGCTCAGGCTCTCGCGACGGGTTATATCGCCAAGGAGGATGTGGAAGTGCTTCACGAATGGCGCAAGGACCCCGCCAACTGGCGCAAGTAAACCCACCGCATTATGAGTACGTTTGAAAGCAGCATACGCCAGATAGCCCATCCGCAGGAGAGTGTTTACGCCATGCTCAGCGACCTTAACAACCTCGAACGCCTGCGCAACCGCCTGCCGGAGGACAAGATGAAGGACCTCAGCTTCACTTCCGACACCCTCTCAATCGATGTCCCTCCCGTAGGGAACATACGCCTCCGCATCGTGGAACGAACCGCTCCGAAGTGCATCAAGTTTGAGACGGAGCAGAGTCCCGTTCCCTTCAACTTCTGGATACAGGTGCTCCCCGTCACGGAGGCAACGAGTAAGATGAAGCTGACAATCAAAGCCGACCTCAACCCGTTCATCAAAGGCATGGTGAAGAAGCCTTTGGAGGAGGGCATCGAGAAGATTGCCGATGCGCTGCAAATGATTGATTACGACTAAGAAAAGTCACACTTCAAGAATGAAACACTCCTTTTCCCTCATCGCCACGGCTCTCCTTGCGCTCGTGGCTCTCTCTGCTTGCGACAAGAGCGACTTTGAATATTGCAGCGAGCAGTGCTACTTCGTGTTCGACAACTCGGAGCATCTGAGCAGCGTCTTGCAGGGAGCGCTCAACAGCACAAGCCCCGGCACGTTCTGCCGCATCACCACCGGCACCAGCAACGGGGCAAAGACATTCCACTTTGAGGACAACTACGGCAACACCGACGACAAGTATGCCAACGCCAAAGACCTCCGCAGGTCGTGCGTCCTGGGCATCTACAACGCCTCGGGGATAATCGTAGGCTACGGCAACCTCAACATTCCGGCCACGCTTTACGCCTACGACAGCCAGTGTCCCAACTGCTATTACTCCACCAACACGCCGTCCTACCGCCTCAGCCTTACCTCCGCAGGGCATGCCGTCTGCTCCACTTGCAAGCGCGAGTACGACATGAACAACGGCGGCATAGTGGCAAAAGGCGATGCCGGCAAAGGCATGCTGCGCTACCGCCGCGTGTCGTGCACAGGGCCGCAAGGCATCCTCAGCGTGCAAAACCCATAGCGAAACATCCCGCAAGACATCATGACAGACATCGACCTTTATCGTTATTCCCTCGTAGCAGCCATTCCGCTGATGCTCTTTTTTGGCGGAGTCT
>CAYXGN010000110.1:4573-6408 GCA_964464505.1 uncultured Prevotella sp. | reverse complement strand
CAGCGGAAACAGAAAAGATAAATAGATGAAGTTAAAAAGAAATGTAATCGTGCTCTCAATGCTTGCCTTCAGCAGCATGACAGCCCTCGCACAACAGCTCAAAGGTGTTGTGACAGACAAGAAAACCAATGAAACCCTCGTCGGAGCAGTAGTGGCCGTGGAAGGTACCGACGTAAAGACCGTCACCGACATTGACGGTGCCTTCACTTTGGAAGGACTTAAAGACGGCACTTACACATTATATATAAATTACATCGGCTACAAGCCGCAGCGTGTGGAAGGCGTGAAGGTGAGTGCCTCGCAGCCCGAGACGGTGTGCAATGTGGCGATGAGCACCGACGAGCAGCAACTCAAGGAGGTGACCGTCACAGCAGTAGAGCGTCACAACACCGATGCCGCCGTGATGCAGATGACAAAGAACAGCCTCGTGGTGGTGAACAATGTGTCGGCGCAGGAAATCTCGCGCACACAGGACACCAATGCCGGCGAGGTGATAAGACGAGTGCCGGGAGTGAGTCTTGTTGAGGACAAGTTCGTCATGGTGCGCGGTCTTTCACAGCGTTACAACAATGTCTGGGTGAACGGAGGAGCAGTGCCGAGCAGCGAAGCCGACTCCCGCGCCTTCTCGTTCGACATCATCCCGAGTGCGCAGATAGACAACCTCACCATCGTGAAATCGCCCACTGCCGAATACCCCGCTGACTATTCGGGCGGCTTTATCATCGTGAACACGAAGGAGATACCTTCCGAAAACAGTGCCGACATAAGCGTTGGAGGCAACTGGAACACCACCACCGTGTTCAAGGATTTCTCTTACAGCAAAGGCTCCTCCACCGATTTTCTCGGTTTTGACAGCGGTTTGCGAAACCTCAAAGGCGGAATGAACGCCACCCTCGCACCGCAGTTGGGAAGCAACGGAAGTCCCGTGGCTGACTATGCGACATCGCTCACGGGCAACGCACTTAACAACGACTGGCTCCTGAAAACCAAGAAACCCTTCGGCGACCTGAAACTTTCGGCAAGCCTTAACCGCCGCTGGACATTCGGAGGAAACACTCTCGGCATGCTCGCCGCAGTGAATTACACCAACGAATACCGCACCTACGAGGGAATGGAGAACAATCTCTTCGGAATCTACGATGCCCTGAACGATAACCCCAACTACCTCCGTCACTCCATCGACGACCAATACAACAACAATGTGCGCCTTGGAGCGATGCTCAATTTCACGTTCCTTTCGCGCAGCGGTAACCACAAATACCAGTTCAAGAACATCTTCAACCAACTCGCAACGAGCCGTTACACATGGCGTGACGGAGTGAGTGCGCAGTCGAACAACGAGCGCAGCGCGGAGTATTACTACCGCAGCCGCACCACATACAACGGCCAGTTCACCGGCAAGCACACCTTCACCGACGACAATCTTGACTGGAGCGTGGGCTATGCTTACGCCAACCGTCTGCTGCCTGACCGTCGCCGCTACCTCGTGGACGATGCTTTGGAAGACGGAGTCTACGCCCTCAGCACAGGCAACGACATCAGCCGCGAGTGGACCCGACTCGATGAGCACATCGTCTCGCTCGGTGTGAACGAGAAACACCACTTTAAGTTCGGCAACTTCGAACCTGACCTGCACACGGGAGTGTATGGAGAGTATCGCACGCGCCACTACAACACCCGCAACTTCATATACAACTGGGACCTGAGCCACAACACTCTGCCCTCGGGATTCCGTCATTCCGATATCCCGACCCTCATCTCCGACGAGGCAAACATGGGCGCCGACGGCTTCTATCTGCTTGAAGAGAAGCAGATGCGCAACAACTATCGGGGCA
>CAYXGN010000110.1:0-4473 GCA_964464505.1 uncultured Prevotella sp. | reverse complement strand
CCCGAATTCCGCGAGGTGTCGCCCTCGGTCTACTATGATTTCGACCTCGCCAGCAACGTTCAGGGCAACACCGAACTCAAGAGCTGCTACATAGACAACATAGATTTGCGTTACGAGTTCTATCCTTCGCGCGGCGAGACAGTGTCGCTGGCAGCCTTCTACAAGCACTTCGACTCGCCCATTGAGTGGACCTACACCGTGGCAGGAGGCACCGACCTCGTCTATTCCTATAAGAACGCGAAGAGCGCCAACACTTACGGACTCGAGCTTGACATCCGTAAAGACCTCTCGTTCATCGGTCTGCGCGGTTTCAGCTGGTCGTTCAACGGAGCGTTGATAAAGAGTAAAGTGAAGTTTGAGAAGGGTGCCAAGGAAGAGGACCGCCCCATGCAGGGACAGTCGCCTTACCTCATCAACACTGGCATCTTCTATAAAAACGAACCCCTCCAACTCGACATCGCAGTGCTCTACAACCGCATCGGAAAGCGCATCATCGGCGTAGGACGCAGCGAAGGAAGTGTGGGCAACGACGACAACTCGCATGTCCCCCACAGCTACGAGATGCCCCGCAACACCATCGACCTCTCCATTGCAAAGAAGTTCGGTTCACACTTCGAACTCAAACTCAATGTCCGCGACCTCCTCGCAGAGAAAATCTACCACAAACAGTTTGCCGATGTGGTCTATTCCGACGGCACCCGCAAGCAAGTGGAGGAAGTGGCACGCTGCTACCGACCCGGACGCAACATCGGTTTGCAGGCAGTTTACAGATTCTAACAGTTAGTTTTTTTACATAACACAATTTGAAAATGAAAAAGATGAAGTTTTTTGGATGCCTCAGCATCCTCGCAATCGCTGCCACACTGGGTAGCTGCGACAGTAACGACGAACCAGAAACAGTAACTCCGGAGACCTACACTTGGACCACAAACGGCGGTCTTAAGGCCTGCGACCACATCCTCTTCACCGAGGACGGCAAGGAAGATGCTTCCGGAAAAACAATAGGTAACGGTGACCAGCAATTTGTATTCACAGGCAAGCAGACTCTGAAGAAGGGCACTTATCTGCTCAAAGGATGGGTCTACATCGCCGATGGAGCCGAGCTTACCATCGAACCGGGAACAGTAATCAAGGGCGACAAGCAGACAAAGGCAGCCCTCATCAACGAACCTGGAGGCAAACTCATCGCTCAGGGAACAGTTTCCGAGCCTATCGTCTTCACTTCCGCACAGACAGCAGGAAGCCGCAAGCCCGGCGACTGGGGCGGCATCATCATGTGCGGTAAGGCTCTTAACAACCAGGGCACACAGCAGATTGAAGGTGGTCCGCGCACCATTCACGGAGGTTCCGACAATGCCGACAACTCGGGAGTGCTCAGCTATGTGCGCATAGAGTTTGCCGGTAACCCCTTCCAGAAGGATAAGGAAATCAACGGTCTCACCCTCGGTTCTGTAGGTTCAGGCACTCAGATTGACCACGTTCAGGTGTCTTACTCCAACGACGACTCTTTCGAATGGTTCGGTGGAGCAGTAAACTGCAAGTATCTCGTGGCTTACAAAGGCTGGGACGATGACTTCGATACCGACAACGGCTTCTCAGGTAACGTGCAGTATGGACTCGTTCTCCGCGACAGCCGCATCGCCGACACATCGCAGAGCAACGGTTTCGAGAGCGACAACTGCTCTGACGGTGCTACCGTTGAACCGTTCACAACAGCCACATTCTCCAACATCACCTTCGTAGGACCGAAGGTGCTCGACAGCAACTTCGCCAACACCACCGACTATATAGACGGTGGCGACTACAACCCCAACAACGGTTCGGCAATGGGACGCTTCCAGGCTGCCATGCAGATACGCCGCTCCTCACGCTTGAACTGCATCAACTCAGTGGCTATGGGATGGCCCATCGGACTCATCGTTGACGGTGAAAAGGGCGGCTCGGTGCAGGCTTCGAAGGACGGACTGTTCAAACTCCAGAATGTTTACTTCGCCGGTATGGATGCCGTCGGCACTGATGCCAACAAGATTTACAACGACTACCTCTACGATGCAAAGAACAAACAGGTGCTCGACGAAAGCCAGGTGTCTTACTCCCACACCTTCTTCTTCTCCGAGCCAAGCAACAAGTACTTCGACTCTTGGCAGACTCTCGTAGGTCTTGACGGTTACACTCCTGCTGCAGGAAGCCCACTCCTCGGTGCTGCTTCGTTCACTGGCTGGACCGGTTTCGATGTTGTCACCTATATCGGAGCCTTCGACGGCACCAACAACTGGCTCTCAGGCTGGACTTGCTTCGACCCGCAGAACCAACAGTATTAATCCTTACGCACAGTAAATCATAAAGGGCGCGCCTCCATGAGGTGCGCCCTTTTCATGTAGTAGGTGCGTCTCGGCAATCCGCACCTACTACTTTTTACTCTTTTACTTTTTTACTCTTTTACTTTTTGTTATCTTTGCATTTCTAATAGAACCCACCTTAAGGCAAAAAGAATAATGGCAGATTCCAACTTCGTAGACTATGTTAAGATTTACTGTCGCTCGGGAAAGGGCGGCAGAGGAAGCATGCACCTGAAGCATGTGAAGTATAATCCCAACGGCGGACCCGACGGTGGCGACGGCGGAAAGGGTGGAAGTATCATCCTGCGCGGTAACCATAACTACTGGACTCTGCTCCATCTGAAGTTCCAGCGCCATGTCTTCGCCGAGCACGGAGGCAACGGCGGGCGCGACAAATGCCACGGCAAGGACGGTCAGGATGTCTACATCGACGTGCCCTGCGGCACCGTTGTCTATAACGCCGAGACGGGTAAGTATGTCTGCGACGTCACTTACGACGGACAGGAGGTGATGCTGCTGAAGGGAGGCCGCGGCGGCTTGGGTAACTTCCAGTTCCGTTCCGCCACCAACCAGGCTCCGCGCTACGCCCAACCGGGTGAGCCCATGGAGGAGATGACCATCATTCTGGAACTCAAACTCTTGGCCGATGTGGGTTTGGTGGGCTTCCCCAATGCCGGCAAGTCAACGCTGCTGTCATCGGTCTCCAGTGCGCGCCCGAAGATAGCCAACTATCCCTTCACCACACTCGAGCCGAGTCTGGGTATCGTGGAATACCGCGACCATAAGTCATTCGTCATGGCGGACATTCCGGGCATCATAGAAGGGGCGAGCGAAGGCAAAGGCCTCGGACTGCGATTCCTGCGCCACATAGAGCGCAACTCTCTATTGCTCTTTATGGTTCCGGGCGACACCGATGACATAAAGCGCGAATATGAGGTGCTGCTCAACGAACTCCGGCAGTTCAATCCCGACATGCTCGACAAGCATCGCGTGCTCGCCGTGACCAAATGCGACCTCCTCGACGAGGAACTGATGGACATGCTTCGCGACACTTTGCCCACAGATTTGCCCGTGGTGTTTATCTCGTCGGTGACAGGACTGGGCTTGAACGACCTCAAGGATGTGCTCTGGCGCGAACTGAACAGTGAGAGCAACAAACTCCAGAGCATCACTGCCGATGACACGATAGTCCACCGCGACAAGGACATGAGCCGCTTTGCCGAAGAGATGAAGGCTGAGGGTGAGGACGAAATAGAATACATCGACGTGGAAGACGTTGAGGACCTCGAGGACTTTGAGTATGAGGAGGACGCGGATGAAGAGTAGTCCGCTGCTCCATGTTTACGCCACCGCGCCGGAGGTGACGGCATTCAGTACCACTCGCCACGGCGGAACGGGGGAGGGGCGTTATGCCACGTTCAACATAAACGAATATTGCGGCGACACGGCGGAGCACATCTCGGAGTGCCGCCAGCTGCTCGCCGATGTGCTGGGAATAGAGGAGGGCAATATCATCATGCCGCATCAGAACCACGGCATCAACCCGCGCATCATAGGCAAGGAGTTTCTCTCGCTGCCGCAAAGCGTCCAACGGATGCTTCTCGAAGATGTGGACAGCGTGCTCACCGATGTCCCCGGCATCTGCATCGGCGTTTCCACTGCCGACTGTGTGCCTGTCCTCCTGCACGATGCCGACCACAACGCGGTGGCGGCGGTGCATGCCGGATGGCGCGGCACGGTGAAAAGCGTGGTGCTGAGGGCTGTGACGGAGATGCGGTTGGCGTATGGCTCTGAGGCAGCGAAGCTGAAGGCAATCGTTGGTCCTTCCATCTCGGTGAAGAATTTTGAAGTGGGCGACGAGGTGTATGAGACTTTTCTTGAAGCCAAGATGCCTATGGACAGCATAGCGCGGCGCGAAGACAAGTGGCATATCGACCTCCCTCTCTGCAACCGTCTGCAACTGATGATGGCAGGAGTGAAGGAGGAAAACATCTTCATGAGCGGCATCTGCACCTATGACAATGTTGCCGACTATTTCTCGGCACGCCGACTCGGCAAGGAATCGGGGCGCATCTTCTCGGGCATTGTCATCCGTTGACCTTTTCCCCGCCGCAACATACGGACTTTACACGAA
>CAYXGN010000109.1:0-6415 GCA_964464505.1 uncultured Prevotella sp. | reverse complement strand
GGGAAAGACAACATCAGAGGCGAAGGAGAAATCAGCAGCATCGACTACAACAACTACCGCTACAACAACATCCGCATCGATGCCACCTACATAGCGAAAGTCCTAGACTGCAGCATCGACATTGACGACAGCAACCTCCGTCTGTCTGCCTCTGGCACCTACGACAAGAAGTCTGCCTCCCCTACCCTCCTCCTCTCTGCACGGGTGAAAGACTTCGCGCCCAATGCCCTGTCGCTGACAAAGAAATGGCAGGACACGCGCTTCTCCTTTAACGTTGATGCCGACCTGAAGGGCAAAAGCCTTCGCGATGCCGTAGGGGAAGTGAGTCTTGACAACTTCCTCATGACATCGCCTTCCAAAGAATATGCCCTAAACAGTCTCTACGCCGAAGCCGGCTTTGCCGACAACAGGCATTACATCAACCTGACAAGCGATTTCGGAAATATTGACATTGACGGCGACTTCGACCTCTCCTCCATTGCCGGCAGCATCACCAATATGCTGCAAAGCAAGTTGCCCACCATTCCCGGACTGGAAAGGAAGAAAGTGGCAGGCACGAACAATTTCGCCATAAATGCCGTAATCACCGACACCGAATGGCTTCGCAACATCCTCGGCGTACCCTTGAGTCTGCAAAAGCCCATACAGATACAGGGCAGCATGGACAACCGCCACAACAAGGCATCTCTGCAATGTTCGCTCCCCGCATTCTCCTACAACGGCACGCAATACCGCGATGCCATAATCAACATCGCTACTCCTGCCGACAGTCTTAACGCAACGGCAAGCATCAAGAAACTCTCGAAGAAGGGCAAGACGCTTGCCCTCAACCTCAAAGCCTTTGCGAGGGACAACAGTCTGAACACCTCTTTCAGTTTCAAGAACAACGACAGCCATCCCCTGGAAGGCATCATCAACGCGCGCTCCCATTTCGCCAAGGACAAAGAAGGCATCGCCACCGCCTACATAGACGTGCTGGAGTCGACAGCCGCAATAGGCGACACCGTGTGGCAACTGCGCCCCTCCAACATTGTTTACAGCAAGAACAGCCTTGAGGTGAAAGACTTTGCCATAGAGCACGGCAAGCAGCATCTCACCATCGACGGCACAGCGACGAAGCACATTGAAGACACCCTGCACGTAAACCTCAACGGCATCGATGTGGGTTACATCCTCAACCTCGTCAACTTCCGCGCTGTCGACTTCTCCGGCGCTGCCTCGGGCAAGGGTTATCTTGCTGGCTTGTTCAGCGATGCGCCCCAGACCGGTGCCGACTTGACGGTGGACAACTTCCGTTTTGAGGACGGACGCATGGGTACGCTCCATGCCCACGTGGACTACAACAACCCCGAAGGGCGCATAGAGATAGATGCCAAGGCAGAGGATGATGGCGACCGGCGCACCCTCATCCGGGGTTATGTGTCGCCGCGCAACAAATACATAGACCTTGGCATTGAGGCAAACAACACCCGTGCGGAGTTTATGGAGAGTTTCTGTGGCAGTTTCATGGACAATGTCAACGCCGACATCAACGGCACACTGAACCTTGTGGGACCGCTTAGCAGCATCAACCTTGTGGGTAAAGCCAGAGTGGACGGCACGCTTCGCATCAGTTCGCTCAACACCACCTACTGGTTGCGGGGCGACAGCGTGCTCCTTGTGCCCGACGAAATAAAGTTCCTCGGCGACACCATCTACGACCACAACGGCAACACCGGCATACTCTCGGGAAGCCTTTACCACAAGCATCTCACCAACCTCTCCTACGATTTGGACATAAAGGCGCGCAACCTCCTCGCCTACGACACCCACGCCTTCGGTGACAACACATTCTACGGTACTGCCTACGCCACCGGCGACTGCTCCATCCGTGGGAAGAGCGGCGAGGTGAACATCGACATTCAAGCCACACCCAACGCCAACACCATTTTCGTGTATAATGCCGGCGACCGCACCGAGCTCTCCAATCAGGAGTTCATACAATGGCGCAAGCCGCCCTCGCCCACCGATTCCACCGATGTCGCGGCAAGCGACGGCAACGCCTCCGATGCCGACGAGCGCAAGGTGGGCACGAACCTAAGGATGAACTTCCTCATCAACTGCAGCACCGACGCAACAATAAAATTGCTTATGGATGAGCGGACCGGCGACTACATCACTCTCAACGGCGACGGGGCTCTCCGCGCTTCTTATTTCAACAAAGGCGCATTCGAGTTGTACGGCAACTACGTCGTGGACCACGGCATCTACAAACTCACCATCCAGAACATCATAAAGAAGGATTTCGCCTTCCAGGAAGGAGGAACAATAGCGTTTGGCGGCAACCCCTACAATGCCGCCCTTGACCTGAAAGCGCAGTATGTGCTCAACGGAGTGAGTCTGTCCGACCTCAACATCGGGCGCTCCTTCTCCAACAACAATATCCGAGTGAACTGCCTTATGAACATCTCGGGAACGCCCTTCTCGCCAAAAGTGGACTTCAGTCTCGACATGCCTTCGCTGAGCAACGACGCCAAGCAGATGGTCTACAGTCTGCTCAACGCCGAAGAGGAGATGAACCAGCAAGTGCTCTACCTGCTTGCTGTGGGCCGTTTCTATAACCAAAGCACCAACAACTCGTCAGGCGACAACGTGCCGCAATACAGTCAGGCATCGCTCGCCATGCAGAGTTTCCTCAGCGGCACCATAAGCCAGCAACTCAACACCGTGCTCAGCAACGTGATAAACAACAGCAACTGGAACTTCGGAGCCAACATCTCCACAGGTACGGAGGGCTTCAACAATGCCGAGTATGAAGGGCTGCTGTCGGGACGCTTGCTCAACAACCGACTCCTGATAAACGGACAGTTCGGCTATCGCGACAAGGCTTATTCTGCCACCAGTTTCATCGGCGACTTCGACTTGCGCTACCTTCTCTTCCCCAACGGCAACCTGGCAGTGAATGTCTACAACAAGACCAACGACCGTTATTTCACCCGTAACAGCCTCAACACACAAGGCATCGGTCTCATCATGAAGAAGGATTTCAGCGGTTTCCGCGACCTCTTCTTCGGAAAGAAAAAGTCACAGTCAAAGCAAAAGACAAAGAAATGAAACCCACGCTCATCATAACCTTGCTTTTTGCCATAAACTCTTTCTGCGCGGCACAGACCGACGTGAAAGAACATTCGTGGGAGGACCTCTTCGAACAGCTTGTCGACAACGACGACATGGAGAGTGGCAATGCTGAGGATATGTATGAACGCCTTTGCGAACTGGAAGCATCGCCCATCGACCTCAACAAGGCAACTCCCGAGGACCTGCAACAACTCTTTTTCCTTAGCGAACGACAGCAGGGCGACCTTTTGCTCTTCCTCGACCTTTACAGACCATTGAGGTCGATGAATGAGTTGAATATGACAAGGCTTGACGAATTGCGTTTGAATCTGTTGCGCTGCTTCACCTACATCAGCCCCGAGGAAAGGGGAGAAGCGAAATTCTCATTAGGCAAAGCCCTTAAATACGGCAAGAACGAACTCACGGCAACGGCGAAGATTCCCTTTTACGAGAGGCAGGGCGACAAAAACGGTTACCGCGGCTATAAATACAAACACTGGCTTCGCTATAAATTCAGTTACAGTCAGTTTCTGCAAGCCGGCATCACGGCGGCACAGGACGCTGGCGAGCCTTTCTTCAGCAACAAGAACAAACTCGGCTACGACCATTATTCCTATTATCTTCTTATCCGCCGGCTTGGGTGCATCAAGGCGTTGGCACTCGGGCAATACAAGCTGAAGTTCGGACTGGGACTCGTTATGAACACCGGCTTTGGCTTGGGCAAGACCTCGGCACTAACTCTCTCGCCACCCAACAACAGCATCACTGCCAACTCGTCACGCTCCGACGCTTACTATCTGCAAGGGGCGGCAACCACCATCGCCCTCAGTCGCCGCATCGCCCTCACTGCCTTTGCTTCTTACAGGAAGATTGATGCGACCCTCAACGACGACGGCGACATAAAGACCATCCTCAAGACTGGTTACCACCGCACGGAGAGTGAGCTCGACCGCAAGCACAACGCATCGCAGTTCACGACAGGAGGCAATGTGCTGTGGCGCAAGAATGGTTTTCACGCCGGGGCGACAGCCGTCTACACCTCTTTTGACAAGAGTCTGCAACCCGATGACTCGCAAATCTTCCGCCGCTACTATCCCCATGGCAAACACTTCTGGAATGCCAGTGTCGACTATGGATATATAAGTCATCGCATCAACTTCAACGGCGAGACAGCCATCAACAACGACAAAGCCATTGCCACCCTCAACAGCCTCTCATTCAAGTTCTCCGACAGTTTCACTGCCATAGCCATCCAGCGTTTCTATTCCTACAAATACTATTCGCTGTTCAGTTCCTCTTTCAGCGACGGCGGTAGCATACAGAACGAAAGCGGCATCTATGCCGGCATAACATGGGAAGCTCTTCCGCGCCTTACCATCAATGCTTACACCGACTATGCCTATTTCCCTTGGGCGAAATATCAGATATCACAGTCATCCCACTCGTGGGACAACCTCCTACAAGCCACCTACTCGCTCCCACGCTTTACTCTCCTCCTGCGCTATCGCATAAGGATGCGCCAGAAGGATGCCAAGGACAGCGAAGACGGCCCTGCCACCTCACTCGTCAACCGCAACGAGCAGCGAGGGCGGTTTGCCTTCATCTTCAACGATGAGAGATGGTCGGCAAAGACACAAGCCGACATCGCCTACACCGCCACACCCGACCATAGCTTCGGTTGGATGGTATCACAGACAGGAGGCTACAAGAACGAGTGGCTGCAAGCCATAGCCGGCATCTACTACTTCCACACCCAGGACTACAACTCGCGACTCTATGCCTACGAGCGCGCCATGCTCTACGACTTCACCTTCCCGATGTTCTATGGTCACGGCATGCGTTTCTCGCTCCGTCTGCAATGGGCTGTCACAAAGAACCTCATCCTAACTGGTAAAGTGGGGACAACAAAATATTTCGACCGCGACCACATCTCCAGTTCCTATCAACAGATAAACAGCTCCTCCATGACCGACCTCGAACTGCAACTGCGGTGGAAATTCTAAAAAAAGGAAAATCGTAGTAGGCGCGGATCGCCGAGACGCGCCTGTGGCAAGCAAGTAACTTTAGTTCGTAAATGTATAGGTTAGCTCTGGAATTCGTGGGAGAATAAAAGTCTACTCAGACAGTTCTGCCTCCGCGTCATTTATTGGGGGCAGATAGTCGCTCGCCTTTGAGGGGGATATAACCTTATGCCCGAGTTTTGACTCCAACTGATTGCGCGCGGCTTTCGCTACGCTTCCTCCGTCTTTTGCCACGCGTTTCTGCCGGTTGAAACCTTGGGGGTTGCGCTGTTTGGAGAGTTCGGTGGCAGAGGCTTCGGCAAGCATATTGAGAGCTATTTCCATATTGGTCATATTGTCACGTAGGTTTTCCTTCTTCAGTCCCTTGAAATTCTTGTATTGCTTGGTGGTCATTCCGCTCCATTCATAAGTGATTATGTCTGTAAGCGACGCATATTGCAAGCCTTGCGCCACACCAGTGCGAGCCCATTCGTCGGTGAGTTCTTTGCGTATCTCGATTGATTTGATGCGTTGGTTTATCCAAGCATCGGAATAGCCAAGACGTTTGTAGTCAACAATGGCTTGGTCGATACTCATTTCCGGGTCTTGCATCTGCTCCAAACGAGTGCTTGCGACTTGTGCCATCCACTGCTTGAACGGCTCTGCTTTTGGTGAGGGAATGGACTGGATGATGCGGAACAAGAGTTCTGCGTCAGCGACATCTGTCTTATACTTTTTGTTGTCTTTTGGGGAGACCAATTTCAGTTGGTTACAATTTGTAACCAACTCGTTGCCTTCCTTTACCATCCTGTGTTTCAGTACTTTCCAGTAATTCTTTGCGTGGTCATAGTCAGGCTGGTCTGTCAGCACCGCGCAAACATCGACAATAGAGAAAAACCATTCTTCCTGTTCGCTATCCCATACTGTGCGAACCTTTTTGTTTTCGAAGAGTTTGAGGCTTTCTTTCTTAACCATATCACATCAATTATAATTTCAAGTAAAAAAATGTCACCGTAAGCTTTTTCCAGGTTAAACAGACCACTAGGATACTCCTGCCTAACACTACGTGAGTTTTTCGCTTCGCGACAACATTCTTTGTATACAAAGATAATGATTTTTATTAGAATGAGAGAAAAAAGGGTTGGTTAATCGGTAAAAAGGGTATTGGGAGTATGGGGAAAACAAATTAACTTTGCATAAGGAAAGCTGCACCTCAGCAATTTGAAGCAAGCTTCATTGCATTCGGTTTGCATTTCCTTTGCATAGCATAATATAAGAAAGAACTACTAATGAAGAAAATATTTATCGCCATTCTATTG
>CAYXGN010000108.1:1333-6421 GCA_964464505.1 uncultured Prevotella sp. | reverse complement strand
ACTCGAAAATAGTTCCGCAATCTGACAAAGCCAATTTTTAGAACCCACCTAAAAAGACGAAACGATATATGAACGTATTAGAACTGAGTGAACAAGAGATTGTAAGAAGACAGAGTTTGCAGGAACTTCGCAACATGGGCATAGAGCCTTACCCCGCCGCAGAGTTCCCCACCAACGCCTATTCGGAGGACATCAAGCGCGAGTTTAAGGATGAAGGCGAGCCGCGTGAAGTGGTGATAGCAGGCCGCATGATGAGTCGCCGCGTCATGGGCAAGGCGAGCTTCGCCGAACTTCAAGACTCGAAAGGCCGTATACAAGTATACGTTACGCGCGACGACATCTGTCCCGACGACAACAAAGAACTTTATAACAATGTGTTCAAACGCCTCCTTGACATCGGCGACTTTATTGGAATAAAAGGCTTTGTGTTCCGCACTCAGACCGGAGAGATATCTGTTCACGCGCAGAGTTTGACGCTTTTGTCGAAGAGTCTCAAGCCGCTGCCCATCGTGAAGTATAAGGATGGCGTGGCTTACGATAAGTTTGACGACCCGGAGTTGCGTTACCGCCAGCGCTATGTCGACCTCATCGTCAATGATGGAGTTAAGGACACGTTCCTGCAACGGGCAACAGTGGTGCGCACCATACGCCGCGTGCTCGACGAAGCAGGCTACACCGAGGTGGAGACGCCTACACTTCAAGCCATCGCCGGAGGTGCTTCGGCGCGCCCGTTCATCACCCATTTCAATGCGCTCAACATCGACATGTATATGCGCATAGCCACGGAGCTTTATCTGAAACGCCTCATTGTGGGCGGCTTCGAGGGTGTTTACGAGATTGGCAAGAACTTCCGCAACGAGGGAATGGACCGCAACCACAACCCCGAGTTCACCTGCATGGAGCTCTATGTGCAGTATAAGGATTACAACTGGATGATGTCTTTCACCGAGAAACTGCTCGAGACGGTCTGCATAGCAGTAAACGGTTCGACAGAACGAAAGGTCGGCGACAATGTCATCAACTTCAAAGCACCCTACCGCCGCTTGCCTATTCTCGATGCCATCAAGGAGAAAACAGGTTTCGACTGCAACGGAAAGAGCGAAGAGGAAATACGCAAGTTCTGCCTCGAGAAGGGTATGGAAGTGGACGAAACGATGGGAAAAGGCAAACTCATTGACGAACTCTTCGGCGAGTTCTGCGAAGGAACATTCATCCAGCCTACCTTCATCACCGACTATCCCGTTGAGATGTCGCCTTTGACGAAGATGCATCGGGAGAAGCCCGGACTTACAGAACGCTTCGAACTGATGGTGAACGGCAAGGAACTTGCCAACGCTTACTCTGAGCTTAACGACCCCATCGACCAGGAAGAACGCTTCAAAGAGCAGATGCGCCTTGCCGACAAGGGCGACGACGAAGCCATGATTATCGACCAAGACTTCCTCCGTGCACTGCAATATGGCATGCCGCCGACATCGGGAATAGGCATAGGCATCGACCGATTGGTGATGCTTATGACAGGTCAGACCACCATTCAGGAGGTGCTTTTCTTCCCCCAGATGAAGCCGGAAAAGAAGATTCCGCAATCAACGGTGGCAGAATGGGGAGCCATCGGAGTACCCGAGGAATGGGTATATGTGCTCCGTAAGGTTGGCTTCAACCTCATTTCCGACATCGCCGAAGAAAAATCCCAGGGCTTGCAGCAGAAGATTGGCGAAGTGAACAAGAAATACAAGCTCGGCTACGAGAAGCCTTCTGTCGACCAAATCCAACTTTGGATTGACTCCGCAAAGACTCTTTCGGCAGGCACTTCGGCAGAATAAGGAAAACAATTCTAGGCAGACTGCATCAGAAAAGGGGCAGTCTGCCGTTTTAACCATTAAACATCGCATTTTGTTTAATTGTGGTAAAATAGCCGTAATTGGCGGTGGCAGTTGGGCAACTGCAATTGCTAAGATAGTGATAGGACACACCCATCACATTGGATGGTATATGCGCCGCGACGACAGCATAGAGGAATTCAAGCGCATCGGTCACAACCCCAATTACATAACAAGCATCCATTTCAACACCGACGAGATTTTCTTCTCCAGCGATATCAACCGCATCGTGGAGGCATACGACACACTTGTGTTTGTAGTCCCGTCGCCTTACCTCAAGAATCATCTTAAAAAACTCAAGACACGACTTCGCGACAAGTTCATTGTCACGGCTATAAAGGGTCTCGTTCCAGACGATAACCTCGCCTGTTCGGAATATTTCCACGAGGTCTACGACGTGCCGCAAGACAACCTTGCGTGCATCGGCGGACCCTCACATGCCGAAGAAGTGGCTCTCGAACGGTTGTCCTACCTCACCGTAGGATGCTGTGATTTGGAGAAGGCACAGGCTTTCTGCGATGTGCTCGACTCCGAATTCATCAAGACAAAGACAAGTTCCGACGTCATAGGAATAGAATATTCCTCCGTGCTTAAGAATGTCTACGCCATCGCTTCGGGCATTTGCAGCGGACTGAAGTATGGCGACAACTTCCAGGCGGTGCTCATCTCCAACGCCGTTCAGGAGATGTCGCGCTTCCTGACAGCCATAAACCCCATCGAACGCAATGTCTATGACTCCGTCTATCTGGGCGATTTGCTCGTCACTGCCTATTCGAAGTTCTCGCGAAACCGCACCTTCGGCACCATGATAGGGAAGGGTTACAGTGTGAAGAGCGCACAGATAGAGATGGAAATGATAGCCGAAGGGTTCTTCGGCACAAAGTGTATGAAGGAGAAAAACCGTCACATGCACATCAATATGCCCATTCTCGATGCCATCTACAACATCCTTTATGAGCGCATCAGTCCGCAAATAGAAATAAAACTCCTTACCGACAGTTTCCGGTAAACACGTTTCTGGCGCGAGGATAATGTTAAATGACTTGTTTTTAAGGATAAAATAACTCACAAAACATAAATTTTCAAGAAAATGAAAAACATTAGTTTAGACATTACAAAGGCTGCTCAGTTCCTCAGCAAAGGTGCTGTCGAGGCCTATGAAACCCAAGTGAACGCTGCCCGTGAGGCTTTGGAGAAAGGCACTTGCCCCGGAAACGACTTTCTGGGATGGCTTCATCTTCCGTCGTCCGTCACTCCCGACTTCCTCAATGAGATTAAGGGTGTGGCGCAGACTCTTCGCGAGAAGTGCGAAGTGGTGGTGGTTGCAGGCATCGGCGGCAGCTATCTCGGAGCGCGGGCAGTGATAGAAGCCCTCGGCAACTCTTTCGCTTGGCTCATCCCCGACAAGAAGAATCCGGCGATACTCTTTGCCGGCAACAACATAGGCGAGGACTATCTCGCCGAACTCACAGCCTTCCTGAAAGGCAAGAAGTTTGGTGTCATCAACATCTCCAAGTCGGGAACGACAACCGAAACTGCTCTCACCTTCCGCCTGTTGAAGAAGCAATGCGAGGAGCAGAGAGGCAAAGCAGAGACCAAGGATGTCATCGTCGCCATCACAGACGCACACAAAGGCGCCGCACGCGCGGCTGCAACGAAAGAGGGTTATAAGACTTTCGTCATCCCTGACAATGTGGGCGGCCGCTTCTCGGTGCTCACTCCCGTGGGCTTGTTGCCCATCGCCGTAGCCGGATTCGACATCGATGCGCTCATCAATGGAGCCGCTGACATGGAGAAAGCCACTGCCCTTGATGTGCCGTTCAGCCAAAACCCCGCTGCCATCTACGCTGCTGTGCGCAACGTTCTCTATTCGCAGGCTGGCAAAAAGATTGAGATTCTGGTGAATTATCAACCCAAACTCCATTTTATGAGCGAATGGTGGAAGCAGCTTTACGGTGAGTCAGAAGGCAAAGAGGGTAAGGGCATCTTCCCCGCTTCGTGCGATTTCACCACCGATTTGCACTCCATGGGGCAGTGGATACAGGAAGGTGAGCGCTCAATCTTCGAGACTGTGGTGAGCGTTGAGGCTCCCAACGAGACCGTTCTCTTCCCCAATGACGACGAAAACCTTGACGGACTGAACTTCCTCGCAGGTAAACGCGTGGACGAAGTGAACAAGATGGCAGAACTGGGAACCCGTATGGCGCACGTAGACGGCGGTGTTCCGAACATCCGCATCAGTGTTCCGCAACTCAACGAATACTACATCGGACAACTAATCTACTTCTTTGAGATTGGATGCGGCATCAGTGGCAACGTGCTTGGAGTCAATCCGTTCAACCAACCGGGCGTGGAGGCTTACAAGAAGAATATGTTTGCCCTGCTCAACAAACCGGGTTACGAGGCAGAGAGTGCCGCCATGCAGAAGCGTTTGGCTGAGGAAAAGTAACGGAAATAATGATAGAAGAAGCAATTAAACGATACAAAGCCACCCACGGCTTCGCCCAGTTCGCCCCGAAGGTGGTGCTCTTCGACATGGACGGAGTGCTTTACGACTCCATGCCCAACCATGCAGTGGCGTGGGAACAGTCCATGAAGGGTTTCGGAATAAGGTTCACTGCCGCCGATTCCTATGCTACGGAGGGAGCCAGAGGTGTGGACACCATCCGCCGTTTCGTCAAGGAACAGCAGGGAAAGACCATCACTTTGGAGGAGGCGCAGAGCATGTATGATGTCAAGGCGAAGCTCTTTCACGAGATGCCCACGGCCCAAATCTTCCCCGGTTCGCACGCGTTGATGCAGAAAATCAAGGATGACGGCATCACGGTGGGAGTGGTGACGGGTAGCGGACAACGCCAACTCATTAAGCGCTTGCTTGATGATTTCGAGGGCTTTGTCACCGAAGACCACATCGTGACAGCCTACGATGTGGAGCGCGGAAAACCCAATCCCGACCCTTACTTGATGGGATTGAAGAAAGCCGGTGACTTGATGCCGTGGCAAGGAATTGTTGTTGAGAATGCGCCGCTCGGTGTTCGGGCTGGCGTTGCAGCCAATGTCTTCACCGTGGCAATAAACAGCGGGCCTCTGCCCGATGCTGCTTTGGCGGACGAAGGTGCCGACATCGTGCTCCAACGGATGACCGATTTGTGCGACATCTGGCCACAAATCGTCGCCGCTTCCGATTTATAAGGGCATTATCGAAACC
>CAYXGN010000108.1:0-1233 GCA_964464505.1 uncultured Prevotella sp. | reverse complement strand
GCATCAGTTCTTCAGCAAACCCTTGCTGCGCATTTTCGTGCGGTAGCCGTAAATGGTGATGACCACAAAGCAGATGAAGGGCAGAATGAACGAGGCATTGACGGCAGGAATGCCCAACACCGTCTTCAAATCGATTATCATGGCTTGCAACGGAGGCAACACGCTGCCGCCGAGGATTGCCATAATGAGTCCGGCAGCACCGAATTTGGCATCATCGCCAAGTCCGGTGAGGGCTATTCCATAAATCGTCGGGAACATAAGCGACATGCATGCGCTCACGCCAACAAGACAGTACAGTCCGTAAATGTTCTGCAATGCAATCACACCGCAAACGAGCACGCCTCCGGCGATGGCAAGAATCATAAGCAACTGCCCTGCGTTGAGGAAGCGGAGAATGAAGGTACAGATGAAACGCGAGCAACAGAAGATTACCATTGCGATGATGTTGTACTTCTGCGAAAGCACTTCCGCCGCCTGTTCCGACATTCCTTCGTCCATGAGGATGTGCGTGCCGTACTGTATTATGAATGTCCAGCACATGATTTGAACGCCCACATAGAAGAACTGGGCAATCACTCCTTCGCGGTAATGGGGCATGCTGAAGATGCGGCGGAGCGTCGGGATGAAGTCGATTTTATGGTTCTGGTCGCCGTTCTTCGGCATCTTCGCAAACAGGATGACAAAGAATATCACCAGAATGACGATACCGATGGCGAGGTAAGGGCCTATAAGCACTGTCAAGTCGCTGTCCTTCACCGCCTCAAACTCCGCATCGCTGAGTTTTGCGCGCCCTGCCGTGTCAAGCGGATTAAGCTTTGCCTGGATGAAGTTCATGGCAACGAACATTCCCAAAAGCGACCCCATCGGGTTGAAGGATTGCGCCAAATTGAGCCGGCGCGTGGCTGTTTCCTCCGTTCCCATGGACAGAATGTAAGGGTTACTCGATGTTTCGAGGAACGAAAGTCCGCATGTCATGATGAAGTATGCAATGAGGAAGGGATAGTATTCGCCCATTGCTTTGGCCGGGTAGAACAGGAATGCGCCCAAGGCGTATAGTCCCAAGCCCAGCAACACGCCTGCCTTGTAACTGTAACGGCGTATGAAGATGGCGGCGGGGAACGCCACTGCGAAGTAGCCGCCGTAGAATGCCACCTGCACCAAGGCTCCGTCGGTCACCGACATACGGAAGATTTTGGAGAAAGCCTTTACCATCGGGTTGGTGATGTCGTTGGC
>CAYXGN010000107.1:0-6484 GCA_964464505.1 uncultured Prevotella sp. | reverse complement strand
GCTGCACCTCAGCAATTAAAGCAAGCTTCATTGCGTTCGGTTTGCACTATCTTTGCACACGAAATCAAAAATTGTGCAATGGGAACACCGCTTATATGTTAAATAATGTGTACCACGCAGCACACTTCGGTGCGGGCGATGCTCCCCGAAATCATGTGTCGAACATTAAACAACCAATGATGGAAATTCCAAATTTCAATTCGCTGATAGAGCAAAGCATTATCAGGAATTGGCAAAACGATGCCCTCACCGACTTCAAGGGCGAGACACTACAATATCATGATGTAGCGCGAAAGATAGAAAAACTCCACATATTGTTTGAGAACAGCGGAGTGCAGAAAGGCGACAAGATAGCCTTGTGCGGACGCAACAGTGCCAGTTGGGCTGTCGCTTTCCTTGCCACCCTCACCTATGGAGCCGTGGCAGTGCCTATCCTTCACGAGTTCACTGCCGAGCAGATTCATAACATTGTCAATCACAGCGAGGCAAAACTCCTTTTCGTCGGCGACTATGTTGCCACCATCATCGATGCCGCCAAGATGCCGGACCTTGAAGGCGTCATCTATATCCCCGACTATTCCCTTCTCATCTCACGCACCGACAGCCTCACCTACGCCCGTGAGCACCTTAATGAAATCTTCGGAAAGAAGTATCCAAAGTATTTCAGAAAGGAGCATGTGAAATACTACAAGGAGGAGAGTCCTGACGAAATGGCTCTCATCAACTACACGAGCGGTACGACAGGTTTCTCAAAGGGAGTGATGATTCCCTATCGCGCGTTGTGGAGCAACTACGACTTCGCCGTGCAAGTGGTGGGCAAAGCCGTCAGACCGCAGGACAATGTCATCAGCATCCTCCCTATGGCCCACATGTATGGCATGGCGTTTGAGTTCCTCTTCGAGTTCCTGCAAGGCTGCCATGTGTTCTATCTTACCCGCGTGCCGAGTCCTGCAATCATAGCCAACGCCTTCGCCGAGGTAAAGCCTGCCATCATCATCGCCGTGCCTCTTGTCATCGAGAAAATCATCCGCAAGAAGGTGTTCCCGAAGATTCAGAACAACAAGATGCGCGTGCTTATGAACATGCCTGTGGTGAACAAGATGGTGAGTCAGAAGATTTGCGAACAGGTGGTGGAAGCCTTTGGCGGAAAATTCTATGAGATAATCATCGGTGGCGCGGCTTTCAATCAGGAAGTGGAGTCGTTCCTCAAGCGCATTGAGTTCCCCTACACCGTAGGTTACGGTGCTACGGAGTGCGCCCCCATCATCTGTTATGCCGACTATAAAGACTTCGTGCCAGGCTCTTGCGGACGCGCTGTGATACACATGGAAGTGAAGATTGACAGCCACGACCCGGAGAACGTGCCTGGGGAAATCCTCGTTCGTGGCTTGAACGTGATGCTCGGCTACTACAAGAATGAGGAAGCCACACGCCAGACCCTTGACGAGGAGGGATGGTATCACACCGGCGACCTTGGAACGATGGACTCCGACGGTAATGTGTTTATCAAAGGCCGCTCGAAGAACATGCTCCTCGGAGCCAACGGCCAGAACATCTATCCCGAAGAGATAGAGGACAAGCTCAACTCAATGGCTGTTGTCAATGAGTGTGTTGTGGTGCAGCGCGGCGAGAAACTCGTCGGAATAGTGCATCCCGATTATGACGAAGTGGAGTCTCTGCGCTTCTCGGAGGAAGACCTCAAAAACATCATGGAGCAAAACCGTCAGGCTCTCAATGCCGAAATGCCATCCTATTGCAAACTGTCGGCAATAGAAATACAAAAGGAAGAGTTTGAGAAAACACCGAAAAAGAGTATCAAAAGGTATCTCTATAAATAACGACTTTTCGTATTACATCCCTTGGTTTATTGTGCGCGAGAGGACATCAAGTTGTTGTTCTCTCGTGAGCTTCACGAAGTTCACTGCGTAACCGCTCACGCGAATGGTGAGTTGCGGATACCGCTCGGGGTGCTCCATTGCGTCAAGGAGCAGGCTACGGTCAAACACATTGACATTGATGTGCTGTCCTCCATTTGGAGTGAAGTAACCGTCGAGCAACGAGACAAGATTGTCTTTCCGTGCCTCCTCTGTCTTACCAAGGGCAGCGGGGGTGATGGCGAAGGTGTAGGAGATGCCGTCGCGCGAATGTTGGAAAGGCAACTTGGCCACTGATGACAAAGCAGCGACAGCACCCTTTACATCGCGCGAGTTCATCGGATTGGCACCGGGAGCAAACGGCACTCCCTTGGCTCTGCCGTCAGGAGTGGCACCGGTGTTACGCCCATACACCACATTTGAAGTGATGGTAAGTATACTCTGCGTGGGCACGGCATCACGATAGGTGCGGTGTTGACGCAAATACTCCATGAACTTCTCCGTTATCTCTACCGCTATTCTGTCGGTTTCATCGTTATTGTTGCCGAAGGGTACATACTCCCCCTCCTCTATCTTATAGCCCACAGCGAGTCCGCTCTCATCGCGCTCGATGCGTATCTTGCAATGCTTCATGGCAGCGATGGAGTCAGTCACGACAGAGAGTCCTGCGATGCCTGTGGCACGGGTGCGCTCCACATCGCCGTCATGCAACGACATCTCGAAAGCCTCATAATCGTATTTGTCGTGCATATAGTGGATTATCTTCAACGCATTGACATAGGTCTTGGCAAGCCAGCGCATCATCTGCTCGAACTTAGGCATAAACTCCTCATAGGTGAGGTAATCGCCCGTGACAGGAGCAAACTGCGGGGCTATCTGCTCGCCCGACATCTCGTCCCTGCCGCCGTTGATGGCATAGAGCATGCACTTTGCAAGGTTGGCACGGGCACCGAAGAACTGCATCTGCTTGCCTATCTTCATGGGACTGACACAACAGGCTATGCCGTAGTCGTCGCCAAGGTCGGCACGCATGAGGTCGTCGTTCTCATACTGGATGGCACTGGTGTCGATGCTCACCTTAGCACAATATTTCTTCCATGGTTCAGGCAGATGCTCACTCCAAAGCACAGTAAGGTTAGGCTCCGGCGACGGACCCATGTTATAAAGGGTGTGCAGGAAGCGGTAATCGGTCTTTGTCACCATAGAGCGACCGTCGATGCCCATGCCTCCCACGGAAGCCGTCGCCCATATCGGGTCGCCGGAGAAGAGGTCGTTGTATTCGGGAGTGCGCAGGAAGCGCACGATGCGCAGTTTCATTATCATCTGGTCGATGAGTTCCTGGGCTTCCTGTTCGGTGAGAGTGCCTGCTTTCAAGTCGCGCTCAATATAAATATCAAGGAACGCGCACACACGACCGAGTGACATGGCAGCCCCGTCCTGGTCTTTGACAGCACCGAGATAACCGAAGTAAGTCCATTGCACCGCCTCGCGGGCATTGGCAGCAGGCTTGGAGACATCGAAGCCGTAAGAAGCACACATCTTCTCAAACTGCTTCAATGCAAGTATCTGCTCGGAGATTTCCTCACGCTGGCGCACTATGTCTTCGGTAAACTCCTGAATGTCGATGCGCTTGAAATAACGCTTCTTCTCCTCAATGAGGTTGGCTGTGCCGTAAAGGGCAATGCGGCGGTAGTCGCCAATGATTCTTCCCCGGCCATAGGCATCGGGCAGACCAGTGATGATGTGGGCGTGGCGTGCGGCTTTTATGTCGTCGTTATATGCCGAGAATACTCCTTCATTGTGGGTCTTGCGATATTTTGTAAAGATGGTCTTCGTGGCAGGGTCAAGCGTATAGCCGTAGGAGTTGAGGGCTTTCTCCACCATTCGGATGCCTCCCTTGGGGAAGATGGCACGCTTCAACGGCACATCGGTCTGGATGCCCACAATCACTTCACTCTCCTTGTCAATATAGCCGGCACCATAGGTGTCGATGCCTTGCGGCAAACGCGTCTCTGCATCGTAAACGCCTTTCTCGCGCTCCACCTCAAACATAGGTGAGAGGATGTCCCACAAGTGCTTTGTCCTGTCGGTAGCACCGGCGAGAAACGACTCATCGCCATAATAAGGCTCGTAATTTGCTTGAATAAAGTCGCGGACATCGATTTCATTCTTCCAATTGGAACCTTTGAAACCGTTGGGCAGATTGTGTAAAACCATAATAAGCGTTTTTTATGTGGGATAAAAATATTCGCGTAATTCGCGTAATTTGTAGTTTAAAAATCCGTAGTCTCTGTGGAGTCCTCTGGGATTAGAAGCTCATCATGAAGCCGAAACGGATGCCGTTCTTGTGGATGCCGGGACCGTGGTAGTTCATGCGGCGCACATAGTCGACGGCGAAGAATTTGAAGATGTTGTGCACTCCCACAACGACTTCCCAGTAAGGCACTTTCTTGTTCATCACACCCACGCCGTCGGGGAATTGGAAGAGTACGCGGTCTCCCTGATTGGCTTGGAGCAATGGGTTGTTCTTCGTTGTGACGGTACTCCACATTCCCTTGATGGCGATATACTCGCGCCATTTGAGTCGCTTGACGAGCGGCACGCGGTTGAGGAGTTTTCCACTCAAGTCCCATGCAATCGACCCAAAGACATAGCGGTCGCTGAGGAATTCCATATTCTTCATCATCGACATTGTGGCTTCGTGCTCGAAGTAAGATATGTTCACCGGCGGCATAATGAGCAATGGGAACGGCACTTTGTCCCATTGTGCTCCACCGTTGAGGTGGGTGTCGATGTAGCCCCAACTTCCCATCCAGAAACGCTTATAGATGCCGAACTCGGTGAAGTTGAGTTTATATTGTCCTCCAAGGAAATTCTTGAAGCCCATAGTGTGGCTAAGGGTAAACTCCGGTGCGTCGAGGTTGACTGGCCAACGCTTCTGCTTCGTATTGATGAAAGTTTGTCCCGGGCAATAGCGGAGCCCTATCTTGGCCTCGGTGGTACGAATCTTTGTGACATACTCGTTGCCGTCGGCGGAGGGGTTGACTATTGCTCCCGGCATTTTCTTGAACACGAGGTCGCCGGTGGGAGCATTGCTCTCCATCTTGAACGATGTGTTGAAGGAGAAGCCCCAGTCGGTCTCATAGACAAACGACAGTTTCTGCCGGTTGTAGAAATACATCTGCTCCACCTTCTGCGTGCGCAGCGACATGAAGATGTTGTCTTTGTTGTGGATGAGGAACTTGTCGGCAGGCGACATCACGTCGTAGCCTGTCTCAAAGATGATGTTGCGCTGCGGAAACTCAAACGGCACATTCTTCTTGGCATTGAGGCTATAGGTGAGTTCAGTGCCATAATAATGTTTGTGCGACTTTAGTCCGTAGGCGTAATAGCCGTTCCAGAAAAGATGCTTGTTGAGGTTGGCTGTTGTCCTGCCGCTGGCGCGGAAGCGCACTTTATCGACGAAGTTGCTTGAGACGATGGTATTCACCGGGCCGAAGTCGAACTTCGACTTTGTGCGCATGGAGCCAGTCTCTACATAGTTCTCCACCAATGCCCGCAGTCCGAAGATAATCCATTTGAAGTTCTTCGACTGCTCTATGCGGCGGATGAAGGCGTTCATCGACGACTCGCCCTTCGTCAGTCCCACCACACGGTATTGGTTCCAGAAGTCATCGTCGCGTATCATGGCATCGGCCTCGTGCTTCGTCTTCGCCCTACCCTTGAAGAGTTTTTTGGGCAATTCGTCGAAGGCATATTCATTAAGGCGCGTCGTCTTGGTGACAAGCACCTCCGCACCGAACATCTTGAGTTCTGCGGCGAGGTCATCGGTGGTGAGCACCCACTCGTTGTTTTTGAGCTTTGTGTATTCCTGCGTTATCTTCATGTCCTGCACGAAGTTCACATCGGTGCGCTTCGGCAGCGTAAACGAGCATTTCTTCACATGAAGGGTGGAGTCGGCAAGGACGTACAGTTCGCCGCGGAAACCGAAGTCCTGCTGGTTGTTGGGGATAAACTCGAGATGATAGCACAGTTCCCGGTCCACATACACCGTGTCCTGGATGTAATAACGGTAGAACGAGATGGCAGTCTCGCCAATGGGCGACACAAACTGATACTGCATCAGGCGCACATGGTCGTCGTAGATGTCGATGTCGGTAAACACTTCCTTCAACATGGTGTTGAGCATCTCGCCCGTCTGCAGCACGTTGTTCACGCCCTCGGAGCGTTGTCCCTTTATGATGTCCTTCTCCTCTTTCGGGTCTTTGCGATAGATGTGCTGCGTCACTGTCTCGTCCACGCTGACAGGGAGAATGAGTTTGTTGTTGTAGGGCGAGGTCTCTATCTGGTCCTTCACATAGCCGCGGTTCTTGTATTTTCCCGACTCGAGGTCTTCCGGCTTTATGTCGTTGAGGGCGAGCGAAATCTTCTGATACTTGTTGTACTGGTAGTAGTCGTGGTTTTCGAGGTCAGTGCGCTGCTTGGCGGCAATCACGCGCTTCATGAGTTCCACAGCAGGGTTGTTCTTGCGCGAGTAGCGCTCACGCTTCTGCTTGATGACCACCTCTTTAAGGTTGCGCGAGTCCTCCTTGAGCACTATTTTTAGATGC
>CAYXGN010000106.1:0-6563 GCA_964464505.1 uncultured Prevotella sp. | reverse complement strand
TAACACTACAGATTCTGGTCCTGTCATTCTTGGTTCGAGTCCGAGTATCCCAACAAAAAAAGCATTCTTCACTATGAAGGATGCTTTTTTGTTTTCCGTTTTTTGCTGTTTCCTGCTATTTCTTTTCCATTTCTTGTTTGAGAGGTTCGTCTCGGCGATCCGCACCTACTATGGCTTGCTTTGCGGAAAAGACTTGCTTTAGAAGATTTGGAGCACTTCTTTCAGGTCGTCGATGGTCTTGAGCTGTTCCATTATTACCAGCACTTCGGCGCGGTCGTGTACCCGCAGTTCTATCATTCCATCAAAGATGCCCTCGTCGCTCGATATTGTGAGTTTGTGAATGTTTACATCCAACTTGTCGGCAAGCACATCGCAGACATCGTGAAGCATTCCTTTCCGGTCGATACCGCGTATTTCGATGGTGGCATCGAAGAACATCTGGCGGTGCATATCCCACTTCGCATCGAGTATGCGGTTGCCAAAACTCGACTTCAACCGGGCTGCCACCTTGCAGTCGCGGCGGTGGATTTCAATACGGTTCTTGTTGTCGATGAAACCCAAAATATCGTCGCCGGGGATGGGATGACAGCACGATGGGAAAATGTAAGTGGCTATGTTCGACTCGCTTATAATCACAGGCTTCTTCTTGTTGAAGCCTTCGCCCACGATGAACAGACCCGGAGCGCTCTTCTTCTTGGTGTCGTGGCCAAGGAAAGGCACGAACTTCCGCCAACCGCTCCTCTGCCCTTTCTTCTTCTTTTCACGCAGTTCGTCTACATCCTTCGAGCCCAAGATGACGGCGCGCTTGCCTATTGCGAGGAACAGGTCTTCGTGTTTCGGGGTTTCATGAAACAGGCACAGCTTGTTGAGCACTGCCGTTGTCATCTCAAAATCGTTCGCCTTGAGCCAGTCGGAGAGCATCTGTTCGCCCTTCTTCTGTATCTCGCGGTTGTCGCGACGGAGTATGGCTTGAATCTTTCCCTTTGCCTTTGCCGTGTAAACGAACTTTATCCACGAAGCCTGAACATGCTGCGACTTGGACGTAAGAATCTCCACTTGGTCGCCACTTTGCAGTTTATGGCTCAACGGAACGAGTTTATGGTTCACCTTGGCACCGATGCAATGGCTTCCGAGGAAGGTGTGAATCTGGAACGCGAAGTCAAGAGCCGTACAGCCGGCAGGCATTGTCTTGATTTCACCTTTGGGTGTAAAGACGAAGATTTCGCTTGCAAAGAGGTTGAGTTTGATGGTGTCAAGGAAGTCCATGGCATCGGGTTGCGGGTCGTCAAGGATTTCCTTTATGGTGCTGAGCCAGTTGTTCAGTTCGCTGTCATCGTCGATAACCTCATTCGACTGCTTGTATTTCCAGTGCGCGGCGAAGCCCTGTTCCGCCACTTCGTCCATGTGGTCGCTGCGTATCTGCACCTCAATCCATTTGCCTTGCTTCGACATCAGAGTGACGTGCAAGGCCTGATAGCCGTTGGCTTTGGGGTGGTTCACCCAGTCGCGGAGTCTGTCGGGGTGGGATTTATAGATTTGACTTATCGCCACATAAATCCTGAAACATTCGTTGATTTCCTCGCTACGCTCTTTGGGGGTGTAGATGATGCGCACCGCAAGGATGTCGTAGATTTCATCAAACGTGACATGCTTGTTCTGCATCTTGTTCCAAATGGAGTAAGGAGTCTTCACGCGGGCCTTCAACTCATAGTCAATGCCCATGCTGTCGAGCGTCTGTTTGATTGGCTCGGTGAACTCATGGAAGAGCATATCGCGCTGTTCCTGGGTGGAGGCAAGCTTCCTTTCGATGGAAGCATACTCCTCCGGGTGCTCATATTTGAAACTAAGGTCTTCGAGTTCGGCTTTTATCTTGTTGAGTCCAAGGCGGTTGGCAAGGGGAGCATAGATGTAAAGCGTCTCTCCCGCTATCTTGTATTGCTTGTTGGCAGGCTGACTTGCGAGGGTGCGCATGTTGTGAAGGCGGTCGCAAATCTTTATCAGGATGACGCGGATGTCATCGCTCATGGTGAGAAGGAGTTTCTTGAAGTTCTCCGCCTGTGCCGAGGCCTGCTCGCCGAAGATGCCGCCCGAGATTTTCGTCAAGCCGTCAACGATTTGCGCTATCTTCGAGCCGAAGAGGTTTTCTATGTCCTCCACGGTGTAATCGGTGTCTTCCACGACATCGTGAAGCAATGCCGAGCAGATGCTGGTGGAACCCAATCCCATCTCCTCGCACACTATCTGGGCCACCGCAATGGGGTGCATGATGTAGGGTTCGCCCGACAACCGGCGCACGCCTTTGTGTGCCTGGCGCGCGAAATTGAATGCCTTAGTGATGATGTCCACCTTCTTCCGGTGGCGCGAGGCAAGGTAAGTGTCAAGCAAATGCTTGAAGCCATTGTCGATGAGAGCGTCGTCAGCGGCTTCGCGCTGTTGGTCTTTGAGTTCCTGTCCGTCCATGATTAGAGTCCCCCTATATATAAAATAAGGTGTGATTTACTTCACTCTGAGTTTCTTTCCAGCCCTGATGTTGTTGCCCTTGATGTTGTTCAACTTCCTGAGTTTCTTGACAGTGGTGTGGTTTCGTGCCGCAATCTCAGAGAGGGTGTCGCCCTGTCGTATCGTCACACTGTGTCCTTTTCCTCCGCGACTGCGCTTGTTGAGGCTGCGGGTCTTACTCTTCTTGCTCTTGAAATGGCGTTTCGAGGAATAGGAAGGAGTCTCGTCGTTGACCTCAACCTCCGCGCGTTTGGAAAGGAGTTCGTTGGAGTTGTAGGCGTAGATGGAGTCCTCGCAGTCGATGAATGTGTTCACCAGCATCTCGGGCAAGCGGAGAGAAGAGGGCTTCGCACTTCCGTTCACCACATTGCGACGGTATTGCGGATTGAGAGCCTTGAGTTGGCGGATGTCCACATCGAGCACCTTCGCCACCTGTTCGAGGTGCACATCGCGGTTCACCATCACCGTATCGGTCTTCGAAGGCAAGTCTGCCGTCATCGGACAGATGTTGTGTTCGCAATAATACGTCATTATATAGTTCGCCGCAATGAACGCCGGCACATAGCCACGGGTCTCGCGCGGCAGGTAAGGGTATATCTGCCAGTAGTCCTTTTCGCCTTTGGAGCGGTGCATTGCCTTGTTGATGGTGCCGGGACCGCAGTTGTAGGCTGCGATGACGAGGTTCCAGTCGCCGAAGATTTTATACAAGTCGCTCAGATAATGTGCCGCCGCATAGGATGCAAGGACAGGGTCGCGGCGCTCGTCAACGAGGGAGTTCACCTCCAGGCCATAGCGCTTTGCCGTAGGAAGCATAAACTGCCAGAGTCCCGTTGCGCCCACTCTCGAGACGGCGTTGGGGTTGAGTGCCGACTCAATGACAGGCAGATACTTCAACTCCAAAGGCAGATTGTAAGCCTCCAAAGCCTCCTCGAAGATGGGCATGTAGAAGTTTTGTGTGCCGAGCATGATGCTTACGGAGCGGCGCAAGCGTCCGCTGTAACGGTCGATGAACTTCTGCACCACGTTGTTATAGGGCATTTCGATGACCGTGGGTATGCGGCTGAGCCTCTGTTTATACACTTCCTTCTCGAAAGAGGGGTTCACATTGGGGAAGTCGCAATCGGAGTTTTGCTTCAAATAAGTCTTTGCATTATAGGCATTCAGCAGACTGTCGAAGTCGTTGGTGAGGGCTTCCGGCAGGTCGATTACCTCTTCTTTGCCGTTCTCCCCGGTTACCGTTATCTCCGTGTCATCATCGTTTGTCTGTGCTATCACATGACTATTTATGCCGAAAAACATTGCGGCAAGCAATAAAAATGTCTTTTTCATCAATCTGATATATTGTTTTTCCGTATCCCGGCAACGCTTGGCTGCACTCTTGGGGACGGATGTTTAAGTTTCTTTCAAATAGGTCTTCTCTCTGTCAGAAGTTCAGACTGCAACTCAGTCCGAGCGAATTCTGTTTCAAGGGGTTTCTTTCCACCTTATTGTTTATTATGGTTGGCTCCACCTTCAGACTCAAATCCTTGCTTATGTCAAACTCCGACAGCGACGCATCGACATAGGCATCGACCACCGACAGGGCGTAGACTGCGACGAGACAAAAGAAACTCAGGTCGCGCCAACGGCGGAAACGGTCCTTTCGGTTCTTGAAGATTGTCTTGTAACGCTCCAGGTTTGAGTTGTCGATTTTGGCTCCAAGGTGCAGAAACTGATTGTAACTCTGCGTGTTGGGGTCGTCATCCATGATGTCGAGATAGGCTTGGGAGTAGTCGCGGTACATTTGGTTGTTCCACCGCATGGCGTAAGCGCAACCCACAAAACCGCCGTAGACGATGGGCAGTTTCCAGAACTTGCGGTTGTAAATCTGTCCTGCTCCGGGCAGCACGATGGCGAGCCAGAGGGCGCGTTTTACATTGGGGCGCCACGTACTCCAGTCGCGTTTCTTCCGTTTCGCCACTGTGTCGGTCTTCAGAGCGAGCTTCATGCTGTCGGCATGAGTAAGTGCCGACTCCGCCATTATGGCACTGTCGGGCACGAAGATAGTGCCGTCGGCTGCCGGTATCGATGCCGTCAGTGTGCTGTCAGCATCGTCTGCACACGCATTGACACTGTGCGCCGCCATGAGCAGAAGCACCATGGCGATGGTTTTCAATATGTTGTGCAACGGCAACTTCACTTCCTCTTAGTCCTTCAACTTGTCGAAAACGCTCATAATCTGCTCCAATTCCTCTTCGTTGGCGAAGGGAATGGTAATCTTTCCTTTTCCTTTCGATGAGCAGGAGAGTTGCACCTTGGTGTGGAGGAAGTCGGAAAGGCGGTTGCGCAGGAGGTCGTATTCCTCCGGGAGTTTTGTCTTTGCCACGATGGTCTTGCGTCCGCTGCTCACGTCTTCGCCGTTCTTCAGCCTCTGTGCCATCTCCTCCACCTTGCGCACGGAGTAACCGTTCTTCTGCACTTCGTTGAAGAGTTTAATCTGAAGTGACGGACTGTCGATGGCGAGCAATGCCCGCGCGTGTCCCATGTCAATCTCTTTCTTCTGCAAAGCCATCTGCACTTGTGCCGGCAGACGCAGCAATCGCAGGTAGTTGGTGATGGCAGTGCGGCTCTTTCCCACTCTCTCCGACACCTTTTCCTGTGTCATTCCGTCGCCCTCGAGCAGATGTTCGTAGGCGAGGGCTATCTCTATGGCGTTGAGGTCTTCGCGTTGTATGTTCTCCACGAGAGCCATTTCCATCACGCTCTCGTCCTTGATGGTGCGGATGTAAGCCGGCACTGCGGTGAGGCCCGCTATTTGCGAGGCTCTCCAACGGCGTTCTCCGGCTATTATCTGAAAGCGGTTGTCGGCTATCTGGCGCAGGGTGATGGGCTGGATGATGCCTATCTCGCGGATGCTGTTGGCGAGTTCCTGCAACGCTTCGGTGTCGAAATCGTGTCGGGGTTGGTTGGGATTGGGTTCAATCTGGTTGAGAGGAATCTCGTTAATGGTTGAAGTGCCCTGGGTGCGCACGCCCGTTGTGTCGATGAGGGCATCAAGACCTTTGCCCCCTTCGATGTCGTTGAGTCCGCGTCCGAGCACGTTTCTGTTGTATTTCTTGTGTGGTGCCATCTTTAATTGTTTATTGTTTGTTCCGGCTTAGGCTGGTTTTTGCTGATTATCTCCTTTGCGAGAGCGAGGTGGTTTTTGCTCCCCACGGAGTCGGCGTCATAGAGGATGACGGGCAGACCGTGGCTCGGACTCTCGCTGAGTTTCACGTTTCGCTGTATGACGGTCTTGAAGACGAGTTCCTGGAAATGGCGTTTAACCTCGTCATAGATTTGGTTTGCCAGACGGAGGCGGCTGTCATACATTGTCAGCAAGAACCCTTCAATCTCGAGTCCGGGATTGAGTTTGCTCTTGATAATCTTTATTGTGCTAAGCAGTTTTGTTATTCCTTCGAGCGCGAAATACTCGCACTGCACGGGTATGATGACCGAGTCGGCTGCCGTGAGAGCGTTCACGGTGATGAGACCGAGCGACGGGCTGCAGTCGATTAGGATGTAGTCGTACTCCTCGCGCACCGAGTCGAGCAAGCCTTTTATTACTCTTTCGCGGTTGTGGAGGTTGAGCATCTCTATCTCTGCACCCACAAGGTCGATGTGACTGGGTATGATGTCGAGACCGTTGATGTCGGTGGTGTAGATGGCATCGCGCACATCGGCATGGTCGATGATGCATTCATAGAGCGAGCAATCCACTTCCTTGATGTCCACTCCGAGTCCGCTAGAAGCGTTTGCCTGCGGGTCTGCGTCTACAACGAGCACTGTTTTCTCAAACGTGGCGAGCGATGCTGCGAGGTTAATGGTGGTTGTCGTCTTTCCCACTCCACCTTTCTGGTTCGCCAAAGCTATGATTTTCCCCATGGTTTCTATCCTCTTCCTATTTTTATTTTAATGTCAAGAAAAGTCGCTCATTGCTTCATCGGCGGTTCATTGTCGGCACAATGAGGGCTTCACATAAAATCGGTAATATGCAAAGATAGTGCAAACGAGGGCAATGAAAGTTTACTTTCTTATTGCCGAGT
>CAYXGN010000105.1:1584-6696 GCA_964464505.1 uncultured Prevotella sp. | reverse complement strand
GCAAACCGTAGTAGGTGCAGATCGCCGAGATGCACCCTCTCAAACAAAAAAAACTAACAGCGAGGGTGCGTCTCGGCGATCCGCACCTACTAAGTTTGTTCTGTCCCTCAATCCAATCCGCACCTACTATGAGCAAACTAAGCCCTCCCCGGCGGGGAGGGTTGGGTGGGGCTTTCATCATTTTACCCCCCCCATTTTATGTTAAAATGCTCTTTTCCCACTCAAAAGTTGCTGTTATGTACGGTAAAATCAGTACCTTTGCACGGAATAATGTATTTGTATGTTGGTAATGTTCGCGCGCACAGCAAGGAAGTCTCTCTTTCTCAGTGCCGTAAAAAGACATTTCTTCTGCAAAGGTTCTAATTAGACTGTGATAACGAAGATAAAGAAAATAGTGTCCCTCCTTGTCGTTGCGATGATGTTCTTTGCGACAGAATGCGTCGCGTCGGCAATGCCCAGCCATTCTTATGTGGTTGTGCTTGGAGGCGACTGTCAAGATATATCGATTACCGACTCCGCGTTCTATAAAATCTCGCGGAAGGTCGTATTCCCCGTGAACAAGTTCGACATCCCAGAGAACTCGGAGTTCCGCCGTGAGCTGTTGGGCGAGATATTACCCTATTTCGACAACAACGACTACGTGCTCCACTCCGTCCTCATCCGTGGTGCTGCCTCCCCCGAAGGCCCTTACACCTGGAACCAGACGCTGAGTCAGCTGCGCCGCAGGTCGCTGTTGAGTCTCATCAACAGCAACGTGGAGAACCACATCGACAGCTGCCTGAAGGTGAAGGAGGTGGCAGAGGACTATGTCTACCTCACCATGCTGATGCAAGAGCGCGGCGACAGGGATGCCGACCGCGTGGGAGCCTTGGTGGACAGGTATTTCGACACCGACCAGCGGTTGCTGAAAGACAAACTCATGGCTCTCGACGGCGGACGCCTTTGGAAACGCCTGTTGCGGCAGTATTTCCCCGAGATGCGTGCCGCCCGTGTCGTCCTCGTCTTCAAGAAGTGCATCCACACCAAACCGGCGGAGCAGCCCACTGGCGACCTCGCCGTGAAGGCGGAGCCGAACTTCGACATAACGCCGTTCCATGTGGAAATGCCTTACAACACGCGCCTGCCGCGCCGCGAACTGCTGTCGGTGAAGACCAACCTGCTGTTCGACTTCGCCTATGTGCCTGGCTACGACCGTTTCTGTCCCATCCCCAACATCGCTTTGGAATATTACCCTCTCCATGGACATTTCACCTACGGCGCGTCAATTGACTTCCCGTGGTGGCAACACTATGGCGAGCATAAGTATTTCCAGGTGCGCAACTACCAGCTCGAGGCACGCTACTACTTCAAGAGTGGCGATGTCGACAAGGTGGGCTACGGCAAAGGTGCCGCCTTTAAGGGGTGGTACGCGCAGGCGTACGCCCATCTGGGTCTCTACGGAGTCTGCTTCGATGCCAACCGGGGCTGGGAAGGCGAGGGTGTCGGCGGAGGCCTCGGCATCGGTTATGTGCTGCCACTGACGAAGAAAGGTCACTGGCGACTCGAGTTCGGCGCGCAGGCAGGAGTGTTCTGGACAAAGTACGACCCCTATCAGTATGAGAGCGTCGTCTACCCCGACCTGCACGACAACCTCTACTACTACAAGTTCAATAACTTTGGTGACTTCTTCAAGCGGCGTCAGCACCGCTTCACATGGTTCGGCCCCACAAGAGTGGGCATCACCATCACTTACGACCTGCTCTATCGGCGCAGAGCCAAGAGCGGCGTGAGTTTCAAAAGCTGGGAGGCTATTAAGTGAGAAGATTGTTTAAAGGATATAAACGCAAGGTGATGACGGCATGCGGAGGCATGCGTCTCGCCGGAATGATGGCGATAGCTGCCGTGGTGGTGCCTATTGCCATGATGTCGTTGCTGACGGCATGCGAGCGAAACCCGGAACTGCACCTTAACTATAAAGGTGACGTGAAGGTGGACCTCCCTGTCGTGGAACTCGAACTCGACATCTTCTGGGACTACACCCTCGAGATAGGCACAACTTACGACTGGCGCGCAGAATGGTACTACGACTGGGACGACACCGACAAGGATCTCTTTGGAGACATAGGCTACACCAAGCCTTCGGTGTTCCAGCTCCGCCGCTACTACACCGGCAGCACGCCTTACGTGGCACACACTAGTGTGCTCTCCGACATGATTAACGGCTACACCTACTCCGCACCCTTCGACTGGGGCTACTGGGACCTGCTGGTGTGGAACGAGGTGACCACCATCGACGGCGTGCAGAGTCTGCGCTTCGACGAGACGACATCGCTCGACTATGTCACCGCATCGACAGGACAGACGATGAACTCCGTGCGCTATCAGGCTCCGAAGTACACCCGCTCCTTCTATCAGCCGGAGGCGTTGTTCAGTGCCTACAGCCAGGGCATGGAGATAAACAAGGACCTCGATGGCTTCGTCTATGATGCCGACCGCAATGTGTGGGTGCGCAAACTCGACATGACCCTCTACCCCGTGACCTACATCTACCTCACCCAGGTGATTGTGCATCACAACAACGGCAGAATAACGGGTGTCGACGGCAATGCCAACCTCTCGGGAATGGCGCGCACCGTAAACCTCAACACAGGTGTCACGGGCGACGATGCAGTCACTGTGCACTACTATGTGCGCTTCAAGAAAGGCTGCAACATGAAGGGAGAGAGTGTCGACATAGCCGGCGGCCGACTGATGACCTTCGGCATGTGCAACCTCAACGCCAGTCGGGTGGCAAGCTCGCGCAATGGCGTGACACGCGTCGACGACGGTCTCCGTCATTACATGGATGTCACCATGCAGTTCAGCAACGGTATGGACTCCACCTTCGTCTTCGATGTCACCGACCAGGTGCAGCGGCGTTACAAGGGTGGTGTGCTCACCGTGGAACTCGATGCCGACACCATCAAAATCCCGAAACGTAAGGGCGGCTCCGGCTTCGATGCCGTCGTCAAGGATTTCGAGGATGGTGGCACCCACGAATTCGAGATGTAAGCCCCTCCCAACCCTCCCCGCCGGGGCGGGCTAGAGAAATGCAAACCGTAGTAGGTGCAGATCGCCGAGATGCACCCTCTCAAACGGGAAACGCACCTACTACAAAATGCACCGCAAGGGCAACTATATAATAATAGTACACGCGTACATAATTAAATAATATATAACGACCAAAATGACAATTATGAAAAAGAAGAATCTCTTTCTTGCAGTGGCAATGGGCGCAGCCCTTGTCGGCTGTACTGACGACTTGGTGGACAACTCCGCCAATCAGAACCTCATGGAGGAGCCTTCTGCCATCATGTTCGGCGGTAACACCAACGCGGTGACACGCTCCACCGGAGGCGATGCAGCAGCTGCTCTTCTCAACAAAAAGATTGTCTTCTTCGGTTCCAAGACCGTTGAAGGCACAGCGAAACCTATCTTCGACAACTACGTCCTCACCTACGATGCCTCTAAGACAGGCACCACAGAGACCAACGTAGCAGGTTGGGAATATGTGGGCAACACCTCTTTGAACGGTGCAGAACAGGACACCAAGTACTGGGACTACACCGCTTCGCAGTATGACTTCGTGGCTGTCTCTGGCCTCGCTAACGGCGAAGCCATCACCGACGCTTCTTCAGGTATGAAAATCAACGTTGCCGATGCCGACGCAATGAGCAGCATCTATATCGCCAACCGCGAGACGGTAGAGCCAAAGAACTACAACCAGACCGTGACATTCGAGTTCCGTCGCCTCGGTGCCCGCATGCGTGTGGGCTTCTACGAGACGGTGCCTGGCTACGCCATCAAGAACCTCGTGTTCTATTATGTCGGCGCTGAGTCGGGTAGCAAGACCCTCGGTGTCGGCGGTGCCTTCCCGCAGTCGGGTAAGTACAACGTCACCTACGATGCCACAACGGGCGAAGCCACAGTGAAGTTCAACGGCGGCAGCAACAAGATGGGATGGGCAAGTGCCTTCGGACAACTCCAATACACATCGGCAGCATCGAAGGCTGGCGACGCAGCCTTGCCTTACATCGACGAGAACGGTAACGCTACTGCAACAGCGGTGAACTCGTTCCTCGCCACCAATCCCGCACAGCCTACCTTCGCCAAGGGCTCTTACACCATCGACGGCGTGGCTAACACCGAGTCAGTGTGGAAACCCATCCTCCCCAACGAGAACAACTCTCTGAAGATGCAGCTCCGTGTGGACTACACCCTTGTGGCCCTCGACGGTAGCGGCGATGTCATCAACGTGCGCGACGCTTATGTCAGCGTGCCTGTTGAATACTGCAAGTGGAAGCCCAACTATGCTTACACCTACATCTTCAAAATATCCGACAAGAGCAACGGCTACACCGGTAAAGGTGGCGGTGGCGCAACATCAACAACAGGCGACGGCCGTGACCCGGAGGAAAACATGGGTGGTGACAGCAACCCAGACATTGACCCGGCAACTGGCGAAGAAATCCCGCCATACGTTCCAGACCCCAAAGACCCCAATGCTTACATCACCGACCCGGAGACTGGCGAGAAGATTCCTAACCCCGATGTGCCATTGGTTCCCAACCCAGAATACCCTGGCAATACCTCTGGCGATGCTCCCAAGGGCGACCAGCACGACCCGTCTAACCCCGTGCCGACACCAACCGACCAGGACGGCAACCCCGACAAGACAAACCCCGCAGGTCTCTATCCAATCACCTTCGACGCTGTTGTTGAGGACGTTATCGACAACTCGCAGGAGACCATCACCACAGTGTCTACTCCGAGCATCACGACAACATCGGCAACAAGCAATGTGACCACAAACAATGAGTATAAGGTGAACGAGACAATCACCCTCACCGTGCAGGACGGCACAACGCCCGACGCATGGGAGTATATCTATGCCGGCACAGAAGCCATCACCGAGAAGACAGCACAGGCGAAGTATGCTAATTCCACTTGGACCACTCTCGGCGCAGCAGCCAAGGCAACCCTCACACCTGCCGATGCCGGCTACTATGTGGTTCGCGTAAAAGTGGGCACAGAGTACGGCTACAAAGTAATCAAGGTAGTGGCGTAAGGAAAGCCCCTCAAAAGGAAAGCAAA
>CAYXGN010000105.1:0-1484 GCA_964464505.1 uncultured Prevotella sp. | reverse complement strand
CCCCGCTAAATAAAAACGAAAATAAAACAAAACGATGAACAAACATTTTTTAATCCTCGCCACTGCCGCTCTGGCTCTCGCCAGCTGCGCCAATGACGACTATCTGGGACGCGAGGCAGAGACAGAAGCAGCCCTCACAGGCTCTGCCATGGGCTTCAGCCTCACCGTACCCGGACAGACGCGTGCCGCCCTCTCCGGCGCTGACGCCGCCCAGGCTCTCAACAACGAGTTCGTGGTGTTCGGCGTGAAGAACGCCACGGCTGACAACGCCGCACAGAACACCTTCACCAACTATAAGGTGGTCTACGACGACGCTTCTGCCGGAACGACAGAGAGCAACACCAACAACTGGGAATATGTGGGTGTGACCCCTTACAGCAAAACCCTCGTCACACCGTCAATCTGGGAGTCGGACGACACCAAGCAGACAGTGAAATACTGGGACTACAGCGCCACTAACGGCTACACCTTCACTGCCTTCTCTGGCAAGAACATCCTTGCAACGGCTAATGCCAAGGTAGAGAAGAAAACCACGGAGGCCTCCGATTACAACAACGGTTACACTGTCACCATTCCGGCAAGTTCTGACCTCAAGGACATCTACTTCTCCGACCGTAAGGAGGTTGCCAAGGCCGACTACGACAAACCCGTAGTCCTCACCTTCCGCAACTTCGGTTCGAAGATTCGTGTGGGCTTCTATGAGACCGTGCCGGGCTACTCGGTGAAAATCGACCGCTTCTATTATGACAACGATGCTGATGCAACGGCTACTCCCGCTACCGCTCCTGTCACCACCTTCAAGCAGATGGACACGAACCCCGCCAACGGCGAGTTCGTTGCTGCCTTGCAGAACGTGAACCCCTCCGCTGCTACCAATACGGTGACGGTGACTTACTACGGTGAAGGCACTGCCAACATCAACCAGCCCAAGGTGAACACGGGTTCTACATCCAACTATCAGTACACCCTCACCCTCGGCAATGGCGTAACACAAGCCACTGCTCTCGGCACTGACCCGGCAAATGCCACATACACCGATGCCGACTACACGCTCGTTTATCCGAACCTCGACAACACCAACCCGATGCTCATCCGCTGCGACTACACGCTGACAAGCGATGACAAGTCGGGCGAGGCAATCCATGTGAAGAACGCCCGCGTGACAGTCCCCACACAGTATGTGCAGTGGAAGAGCAACTTCGCCTACACCTATCTGTTCAAGATTTCCAACAACACCAACGGTACGACAGGCACGACACCTACCGACCCCGACGACCCCGACACTGGCGACAAGGAAGGTCTCTACCCAATCACCTTCGACGCTGTCGTGATGGAAGCCACCGACTACGCACAGGAGACAACGACAACTGTTGCCACCAACAGCGTTACTTCTTACGCTAAGGACGGTTATGCCACACACAAGGACATCTACTTTGTGAACACCAGGACAACGGGCGACCACAGCGTGCTTGCTGTCGAGGGCA
>CAYXGN010000104.1:0-6736 GCA_964464505.1 uncultured Prevotella sp. | reverse complement strand
AGCGGAGAGGTTTTCTTGTGGGGCGCATCTCGGCGATCTGCGCCTACTACGACTGCCTGGCAAAACGTAATCTTTCATTTTTATCTATTCTTTACGGTGGGAGATTTGTCGAAGACCCACTGACCAGCGGGAGGTAATTTTTAGAACCCACCTAAAATGTTATCGGCGAGAGTGGAAGAAATTGGTGACAATGGTGCTGCACTCTTCTTCCAGAATGCCTTTGGTTACTGTTGCTTTTGGGTGCAGGGCGTTGGGAGCGAAGCGTGTAAAGCCGCGCTTCCCGTCGCTTGCGCCAAAGACCACGCGCTTCACTTGTGCCCACCCCAGTGCGCCGGCACACATGACACAAGGTTCAAGGGTGACATAAACGGTGCAGTCGGTGAGGTATTTGCCGCCGAGCATATTCGCCGCCGAGGTCACCGCTTGCATCTCGGCGTGGGCAGTAACGTCGCAGAGAGTTTCCGTCAGGTTATGGGTGCGGGCAATGATGCGCCCCTTGCACACCACGACTGCCCCCACGGGAATCTCTCCCTCGGCAAGAGCGGCGCGCGCCTCGTCAAGAGCCTTGCGCATGAACCGCTCGTCTTCAGCGCGCTGTTGATTGTCATCCATATTGTGTTATTCCTTTACTTCCTCAAAATCAACGTATTCCCCTTCTTCCTTCGGAATAATCTTGCGCCCTGATGTTTGTGAATTGCTGTTGTTTACAAAGTCATCATGGGCAGTGGCCCTTGTGTTGGAAGAGTCTTTGCCTGTAAGTTTTTCCGCCATTCGCTTCAACTTAAAGAAAGCCACCGCTATGCCGATGACAACGGTTGCAACGATAACGAAAAAGAGAAGAAGGAGAAACTTTATAAAAAGCATAGTCGTGAATTTGAAGTACTTAATTGGCGGTTTCTAAAATTTGGCTTTGTTGGATTGCAGAAGATAGGCTGCACTATCTTTGCGAAACAAATGTAGTAGGGGCGGATTGCCGCACCTACTATTATTACTTGGTTATCTTGCTAGCAATTAAGGAGATGAGGATGTAAAGCAGAATGATAATCCAGAAACTTCCAAGCACGCCTTGCCACACGATAACGAGGGCGGAAAGAGCAATGAAGGAGTAGCGCAAGCCATTGCCCTGCAGTCCCCAAGTCTTGAATTTCAAGGCGAACATGGGCAAATCGCACACCAAAAGCCAACTGCTGAGAAGCACCATTGCCACGACAGCAAGAACGTTGTTTGGCGACGACTCAATCCATTCGGAGTGGGAGACGAGCAACGAGCCCCAGAAAAGAGCGTTGGCAGGGGTGGGAAGGCCGATGAAAGAGGTGGTCTGACGCGTGTCGAGATTAAACTTTGCAAGGCGCAAAGCCGAGAAGGCAGCCATCACAAAAGCCACAAAAGGCAAATAGTCGTGAAGGGGTTCAGCCCATGAGGGATAGTCCATTACCGTCAGTTCATAGAAGACGAGAGCCGAAGGAGCAAGACCGAAGGTGATGTCATCGGCGAGACTATCGAGTTCTTTGCCTATGGGCGAGGACACATTAAGGAGCCGGGCACTCATCCCGTCGAAGAAATCGAACACCGCACCGACAATAATCCACGTCAAGGCAATGCGGGCATCACCCATAAAAGCATAGAAGGTGGCGATGCCTCCAGAAATCAGATTGCAGCAAGTGATGGTGTTGGGGATGTTCTTTGTTATGAAGTTTGCCATGAGACTTTATTTGAGTTTTGCAATCACGGTGCGGTCGCCCATTGTCGGCTGTCCCATTTTCACACAAATCTCCGTGCCAAGCGGCAGGTAGACATCCACACGCGAACCGAACTTGATAAAGCCGAGGTGCTCGTCGATGTAACACTCCTCTCCCTCTTTGGCATAGGTAACGATGCGGCGTGCCACTGCTCCCGCTATCTGGCGACACAGGATGTCTGTGCCAGACGGCGTGGTAATCAACACGTCGGCGTGCTCATTCTCTTCACTTGCTTTGGGAAGCCATGCCTTGTGGAAGTTGCCGTTGCGATGATTCACCAACTTCACCTTACCGTCCACCGGGAACCAGTTGGCATGGATATTGAAAAGGCTCATGAAAATGCTTACCATTATGCGGCGTTCGTGGAAGTATTCGTCCTCATCCACTTCCTCAACCACCACTACCCTACCGTCGGCAGGAGCCACAACAATGTTGTCGGTGTCCTCTTCAGGGAAATAACGCACGGGGCAACGGAAGAAGTTTATCACTATGGCGTAAGCCGTTCCCATAATGACGGTGAAGCACCAGAAAGGAATCTTTGAGTCGCAATAGCGCCAAAGGAGCAAGGCTATCGCAGCAATGGCGATGAAGCCATAGAGAAGAGTGTCGGTGCCCTCACGGTGGATGCGTATTTTCTTTAACTTCTTTATCTTTTTAATCATAATTGGTCGATAAGGTAACACTGGCAAAGCCGTAGGGGAAAAGGGCTTGTCAAAAAGTCATCAAAACGCACACATTATTATATATGTGGTTCGCAATATGCAAAGGTAGGTGTTTTTTGCATATTCAGCAAATTTTTCATTGTTTCTTTTGGCTATGTCGTTTTTAAAAAGTAATTTTGAAAGCAAATTGCAATCCACAATGGAAGACTTCATACACTTACACGTTCACACCTATTACTCCATCCTCGACGGGCAGTCGCCTGTCGAGAAACTCGTAGACAAAGCCATCGCCAACGGAATGAAAGGAATGGCGATTACCGACCACGGCAACATGTTTGGAGTGAAGGAGTTGTTCAACTACTGCAATAAAGTGAACGGAAAGCGCAAGGAAGAGGGACTCGAACCTTTCAAACCCATACTGGGTTGTGAGATGTATGTAGCCCACCGCCGCAAGGAAGACAAGGTGAAGGAGAAGGGCGACATGGGCGGTTATCACCTCATTGTCCTTGCCAAGAACTACAACGGATACAAGAATCTCATCAAACTCGTGTCGCGGGCGTGGGTGGACGGTTATTACATGCGTCCACGCACCGACCGTGAAGACCTCGAGAAATATCATGAAGACCTCATCGTCTGCTCCGCCTGTATAGCAGGAGAAGTGCCAGCCAAGATATTGCAGGGCGACATCGCCGGGGCTAGGGAATCGATAGAATGGCACCAGCGCGTTTTCGGCGATGACTATTATTTGGAACTTCAGCGACATGAAGTGAAGAACCCCTCTATACGGGCGAACCGCGAGACTTTTCCTTTGCAGCAGCAAGCCAACAAAGTTCTTATAGAACTCGCCAAGGAATATGGCATAAAACTGGTATGCACCAACGACTGCCACTTCGTTGACGAGGACAATGCCGAAGCCCACGACCACCTTCTCTGCCTTGCCACCGGCAAAGACCTCGACGACCCCAAACGAATGCTTTATTCCAAGCAGGAATGGTTTAAGACCCGCGAGGAGATGAACGCCATCTTCTCCGATGTACCGGAAGCATTGAGCAACACCCTCGAAATACTCGACAAGGTGGAGTTTTACAGCATCGACCACTCCCCTATCATGCCTTTCTTCCCAATCCCTAAAGAGTTTGGCACCGAGGAAGAAACGCGCAAGCGCATCTCTCCTGAAGAACTGTTCCGCGAGTTCACCACCGACGAGAACGGCAAAGACATAATGAGCAAGGAGGAAGCCGAGAAGAAAATCCAGAAACTCGGTGGCATTGACAAACTCTACCGCATAAAGTTTGAAGCCGACTATCTTGCAAAACTCGCTTACGACGGTGCCAAGAAACTGTATGGCGACCCGCTGTCGGAGGAGGTGCACGAGCGAATAAAGTTTGAACTCCACATCATGAAGACGATGGGCTTCCCCGGCTACTTTCTCATCGTGCAGGACTTCATCAACTCCGCCCGCGACAAACTGGGAGTGATGGTGGGACCCGGCCGTGGCTCGGCAGCAGGTTCAGTAGTAGCTTATTGTCTGGGCATCACAAAGATAGACCCAATAAAATACGACCTCCTTTTTGAGCGTTTCCTCAATCCCGACCGTATCTCGCTGCCTGATATAGACACCGACTTCGACGACGACGGGCGCGGCAAGGTGCTCGAATGGGTGGAAGACAAATACGGACACGACAAGGTGGCGCACATCATCACCTACGGAACGATGGCGACGAAGAACTCCATAAAGGATGTGGCGCGAGTGGAGAAAGTGCCTCTTGAAGTGTCAAACCGACTGTGCAAAGCCATCCCCGACAGACTTCCCGACGACAAGAAAATGAATCTCCCCAATGCCATTGAGGCAGTGCCGGAACTTAGGGAAGCGCAAGCCAGCACCGACCCCAAGCTCCGCAACACCATCAGGTATGCCAAGATGCTGGAGGGAACAGTGCGCGGAACGGGTATACACGCCTGTGGAACAATCATCTGTCGTGATGCCATCAGCGACTGGGTGCCGGTGTCTACAGCAGAAGACAAAGCCAACCCGGGACACAAACTCCTTGCCACACAATACGACGGACACGTCATTGAGGAGACAGGACTAATCAAGATGGACTTCCTCGGACTCTCCACTCTGTCGATAATGAAAGAGGCAGTGGAGAACATCAAACTGACACGAGGCATAGAAATCAACCTTGACGACATCCCCATCGATGACGAACTCACCTACAAACTCTATCAGGAGGGGCGCACCATTGGCACATTCCAGTTTGAGTCGGCAGGCATGCAGAAGTATCTTCGCGAACTGAAACCAACTGTTTTTGAAGACCTCATCGCCATGAACGCCCTTTACCGACCGGGGCCAATGGACTACATTCCGCAGTTCATCGCGCGAAAGAACGGTAAAGAGCCAATCACCTACGACATCCCCTGCATGGAGAAATACCTCAAGGACACTTACGGCATCACCGTCTACCAGGAGCAAGTGATGCTTCTCTCGCGCCAGCTTGCCAACTTCACCCGCGGCGAGTCAGACGCGTTGCGTAAAGCCATGGGTAAGAAGAAAAAAGCCATTGTCGATGCAATGAAACCTAAATTCATTGAGGGAGGAAAGAAAAACGGACATGACCCCGCCGTGCTCGACAAGATATGGGGCGACTGGGAGAAGTTCGCCTCCTACGCTTTCAACAAGAGCCACGCTACATGCTACTCGTGGGTGGCTTACCAGACGGCGTATCTCAAGGCCCACTACCCTGCCGAATTTATGGCTGGCAACATGAGCCGATGCATCAACGACATTACGAAGATAACGAAACTCATGTCGGAGTGTCAGGCAATGGGCATCCCCTGCAAGGGTCCCGACGTGAACGAGAGCCGCCTGAAGTTCTCCGCCAACAAGAAAGGTGAGGTGCGCTTCGGTCTTGCCGCCATAAAGGGAATGGGCGAAGCGGCAGCGCAAAACATCATCGCCGAGCGCGAAAAGAACGGTCCCTACAAGGACATCTTCAACTTCGTTCAGCGCATAAGTCTTTCAGCAGTAAACCGCAAAGCTATGGAATCGCTCGCACTCAGCGGCGGTTTCGACTCCTTCGGCATAAGTCGCGAACAGTATTTTGGTGTCAATGCCAAAGGCGACACATTCATTGAAACGCTGATGAGGTATGGGCAGGTGTACCAGACAGAACAGGCTTCGATGCAAAACTCTTTGTTCGGCGATATGGGCGATGTGGCTATAACGACTCCTCCTATACCCAACGCAGAGCCTTGGACTGCCATGGAGCGACTGAAAAAGGAGCGCGAACTGGTGGGAATCTATCTCTCTGCCCACCCCTTGGATGAGTTCAGTGTCGTCCTCAAATGCAAGTGCAACGTGAAATGCTCCGAGTTTGAGCGCAATTTCGACAAGAAAGAAATGTCGAAACGCGGCGTACTCAACTTTGGAGGCATAATAACGGCAGTGGCAGAGCGATGGACGAAGAAAAGCAAGCCCTACGGGCAAGTGACGATAGAGGATTTCGACGGCACGGGAGAGATAGCCGTTTTCGGAGACGACTGGCCCACATGGAGGAACAAACTTAAAGAGGGCTACCCCGTACTCGTGACTGCCGAATGCAAGGCGGCTCCTTATAGCAATGACTATTACAACTTCGTGATAAAGGATGTAAAACTCCTTAGCGAGGCGGTGGAGACACTTGTCAACAAGCTTACGATAGAGTTCGACTCATCGGCTTTCGGCGATATACGTATAGCCGACTTGAACACTGTGTTGAAGAACAATCCGGGCAAAATTCCCCTTTTCATAACTATCCACGACGCAGAGCACAGGTGCGATATAAAACTGCAAAGCAAGAGCAACCCTGTAACACTGAGTAGAGAACTTGTCGACTGCCTTGTAAGTCTAAAAGCGCCAAGCGAGGACGGCAAGCGTTTGCTCGACTATAAGGTGGATTAAGACTTTGTGACACAACATTGTAGTAGGCGCGTATCTCCGAGACGCGCCCCCTCATAAGAAAATTTTAATAAACCAATATAAACAATTAAAACAATGGAAGTAAAAATCACAACAGAAAACTTTGAGAGTTACAAGAATGGCGACCTGCCATTGGTAGTGGATTTATGGGCAACATGGTGCGGACCATGCCGCATGATTGCTCCTATCGTGACCGAACTCGCCAACGAATACGACGGCAAAATCGTTGTCGGCAAGTGCGATGTAGAGGAGAACGACGACCTCGCAATGGAGTTTGGTATTCGCAACATCCCGACAATCCTCTTCTTCAAGGGCGGCGAACTCGTTGACAAACACGTTGGTGCCATCACCAAAGGTGACCTTCAGAAGAAGTTCGA
>CAYXGN010000103.1:0-6773 GCA_964464505.1 uncultured Prevotella sp. | reverse complement strand
ATTGTTTAGGTTAGTAGTAATAGATTTAGGTTTTTAGTTATTAGGTTTAAGGTAATTTGAATGATTGTTTAACAGGAAACGATGAAGACCCGAAGGGGCTCTTCATTCATTTTGAAAGACATTTTAGTTAAACATAGGTTTGCGGTACGGCTCGTTGAGAGTAGTGCCGCAAATCTATTTTTATGCAGTTCCAGTCTGAAACAAAGAAAAGCATCCGCCAAGAGCAATGTGACTCTTGGCGGATGCTTTCGTTTTTATGGCTTTACAGCAGCGTAATGCTGACTTTGTTCACTCGCTTTCAGGTGCTTTGTCGATGAGTTCCATAAACTGGTCGAGTTTCGGAGTGATGATGATTTGCGTGCGGCGGTTGCGCTGCTTGCCTGTCTCCGTGGTGTTGCTGGTGACGGGGTTGTACTCGCCGCGACCGCCGGCAGTAAGGCGTTTCGGGTCGACACCATACTGATTCTGCAATACCTGCACCACACTCGAGGCGCGGAGACACGAGAGGTCCCAGTTGTTGCGGATGTTCTTCATCGACGCAGCACTTGCGTTTACAGGCACATCGTCGGTGTTTCCCTCGATGAGCACCTCATAATCGCTGTAGTCCATGATGATTTTCGCAATCTTGCTGAGTGTCTCTGCGGCGCGGTCGTTAATCTCGTAGGAGCCGCTTTTGTAGAGCATGTTGTCGGCGAGGGAGATGTAAACCACTCCCTTCAGCACCTGGACGTCCACCTCTTTCATCTCCTCGCGCGAGAGAGAACGCGTCAAGTTGTTCGTGAGCACCATGTTAAGGGAGTCGGATTTCGACTTAACCTCCACGAGATGGCGTATGTATTGGTTCGACTCGTTAATCTGGTCGACGAGCTTCGAGATGTTTACGTTGTTCGAATTGGCGTTGGTGAGACTCTTGTCGAGTGAGCTTTGGAGTGCGGCATAGTCTTTCTTGGCTTGTGCCAACTGGTCTTCGAGGGCTGCTACACGTGCTTTCTGAGCCGCAAGGTCCTCCTTTGCGTTCTGATAGTTGCCTGTCAGCTCCTTGTTTTCAAGTCGACAGCTCTCCAAATCCTTCTTGCTTGCGCAGCTTGCGAATGTCAGCAAGCCGGCGAACATTGCTATTGCAAATACGTTTTTCTTTTTCATGTCTTTCCTTTCCTTTTATTATTATAAAGCGGTGTTGATGTTGCAAAACTACTATTAAAAACGTTTGCGACCCTAAAATGTTGATTTCCTTTAATTTATTTTAACTTGCTTGTGCATAATTTGCGTATTCCGCATGAATTGGTTACATTTGCACGTTGGGGAAAAGAGTGTTAAACAAAATACAAACAAGTAACGGGCTGAAGGGGCAAAAGCCTTCTTCGTGTCGATGCTTTTGCCCTTTCAGGGCGTGTGGCAGGTTCTTTTGCTGACCCAGGGCATGCCCTGGGCTGGGAGCAGGTTGCCCCTTCGGGGCGCAAGAGGCGTATTTCAATGCTCTTCCAAAAGAAAACGGAAAACAAAACAATAACGACGATAAATGAAAACCAACAATCTTAGACAACTGACAGTGGCGGCGTTGATGCTGCTAATGACTGTGCCGGCAGCGGCAAAGGACAATGTCGACTATGTGGACCCGTTCATAGGGACAACCAATTTCAGCGTGTGCAACCCCGGAGCAGTGCGCCCCCACGGTCTTATGTCGGTGGTGCCGTTCAATGTTATGGGCTCCGACATCAACGTGTGGGACAAGGACAAGCGGTGGTGGTCGGCTCCCTACGAATACAACAACAAGTATTTCACGGGCTTCGCCCACGTCACCCTGAGTGGAGTGGGGTGTCCTGAGGCTGGCACATTGCTCACAATGCCCACCACGGGGGACTTGAACGTGGACTACAGGAGTTACGGTTCGGAATACACCGACGAGGAGGCGCATCCCGGTTATTACTCCGTCCGCCTCACGAAGTACGGCATTCGCTGCGAGGTGACGGCAACCCCGCGCTCCAGTATTGAGCGTTACACGTTCCCGAAGGGTCAGGGCAATCTGCTGTTCAACCTTGGCAACGGCTTGACCAATGAGGTGGGAGCTACGCTCCGCCGCGTGAGTGACACCGAATTCGAAGGCTTCCGCCTGCTCGGAACATTCTGTTACAATCAGGATGCGGTGTTCCCGATGTACTTTGTGGTTCGTGTTGACAAGCAACCGACGCAGTGTGGCTACTGGAAGAAGCAACCCGAGCAGAAGGGAGCAGCAGCAGAATGGGACCAGTATAGCGGCAAATACAAACTCTATCAGCGTTACGGCCGCGACATCGCAGGCAACGATATCGGCTATTTCATGACCTTCGACTGCGAGGAAGGAACCGAAGTGCAGGTGCAAGTGGGCGTGTCGTTCGTCTCGATAGCCAATGCCCGCGAGAACCTTGAGGCAGAACAGAAGTCGTTCGACTTCAATGCTGTCGCCAAACAAGCCCGCAATGACTGGGCGCGGACACTCGACCGCGTGACGGTGGAGGGAGGAACCGACGACCAGCGCCGCGTGTTCTACACCGCGCTCTACCACTCCCAGATACATCCTACAGTGCTCCAGGACGTGAACGGACAATATCCGAAGATGGAAAGCGACGAGATAGGCACCGCAAAAGGCAACCGCTACACCGTGTTCTCACTGTGGGACACCTACCGCAACCTCTCGCAACTCGAGACATTGCTCTACCCCGACAAGCAAATCGATATGGTAAGGAGCATGATTGACATGTACAACGAATGGGGATGGATGCCGAAATGGGAACTCTTCGGGCGTGAGACATGGACCATGGAAGGCGACCCTTCGATACCAATCATTACCGACACCTATCTGAAGGGGCTTCCCGACATAGACATTGAGACCGCTTACCGCGCCTTCCGCGCCTCCGCCACGATGCCGGGAAAGGACAACAAGATGCGTCCCGATGCCGACCCGTATTACGAAAAGGGCTATATCCCTCTCGGAATCTACGCTGCCGACAACTCCGGCGACAACTCGGTGTCGCACGCTTTGGAGTATTATGTGGCTGACAACGCCCTCTCCCTGCTCGCAACGAAGCTCGGCAAGACTGCCGACGCAAAACTCTTCCGCCAGAGAAGCCTTGGTTACAAACACTATTACAGTAAGGAGTCGGGCACATTCCGACCCATACAAGCTGACGGAAAGTTCCTTTCGCCGTTCCGTCCCGAGGACGGTGCCGACTTCAGCAACGCGCCCGGCTTCCACGAGGGAAGTGCGTGGAACTACACTTTCTATGCCCCTCACGACGTTTTAGGACTTGCCAAACTCATGGGAGGAAAGAAGTCGTTTGTCGACAAACTGCAGATGGTGTTCGACAAAGGACTCTACGACCCCGCCAACGAGCCCGACATAGCCTACCCTTACCTCTTCTCTTACTTCAAAGGCGAGGAATGGCGCACGCAAAAGGCAGTGCGACAACTCATCGACAGATACTACACGGCGCGCCCGGACGGTATCCCCGGCAACGACGACTGCGGCACAATGTCGGCGTGGGTAATCTTCTCCATGATGGGATTCTATCCCGACTGCCCCGGTAACCCGTCGTACACGCTCACCACACCGGTGTTCTCGAAGGTGACACTGCACCTCGACCCGAAGTATTATCCTAATGGCGACATCACCATTACGACCGACCGCACGTCGCAAGACCAACTCTATATAGACAAAATGACGCTTGGTGGCAAGGTTCTCAACACGTTCCGCATCACGCATGACGACTTGGTGAAGGGGCGAAACCTTGACATTCGGTTGAAAAAATAGTCTTGGGATGACTGCAAACGAAAACAAGTCGCGCTTGCTTTTTGTGCCTTCTGGCGGTTTGGGCAACCGCCTCCGCGCCATTGCCTCGGCTGTCTGTCTGGCCGAACAGACTGGCGTGGAGTTGCAGATGGTGTGGTTCAAGGACTGGGGCATGGGCGCGCGGTGGCGCGAAATCTTCAAACCCATGGAGCGACAAAGGCTGCGTGAGGCGACATTGACGGACTGCCTCGTCTACGACCGACCCCGAAAGCGCAACCTATTCGTGCCGCGACTGTTTCAAAGCATACTCTTTGAGCAGCGCATCGACGAGCGCGAGGTCACGCCATTGAAGCGCCGCGACTTCGACTTCCAGGCTTGGGCGCGGGGCAAGAAGAGTTATATGAGTTGCTACCAGGACTTCGGTGCCGTGGACAACAGCCTCTACGCCAAACTGTTCCGACCCACTGACGAACTGGAACAACGCATCGCCGACAATATGGAAAGGCTCGGCGATGCACCAATCGGCATCCATGTGCGCCGCACCGACAATGTGGCGGCGACACAGCGGAGTCCTCTCTCACTCTTCTTTGAGGCTATGGACGGCATAGTGAAAGCCAATCCTGCACAGCGGTTCTACCTCGCCACCGACGACGAGCCGACGAAAACGGCGATGAAGGAAAGGTATGGCGAGGCACTGTTGATGTCATCATCAAAGGCGGAACGGGGTACGGTGGAAGGCATCAAAGACGCTGTTGTGGAGATGTTCACCCTCGCCCGCTGCCGCGGAATATTCGGAACAGCGGACAGCAGTTTTTCTGTCATCGCCTCAAGGATAGGAAATTGCCCTTTGACGATATTGGAAATGTAGTTTTTCTTGCGTTCGGCTTGCACTATCCTTGTATAAGATAGGCTGCACCTCAGCAATTAAAGCGAGCTTTCTTGCGTTCGGTTTGCACTATCCTTGTAAGCGGAAAAGCAACTTGAGGGGCGCATCTCGGCAATCTGCGCCTACTACGATTGCCTGACAAAACGTAACTTGTAATTTTTAATATTTTTTCGGTGGGAGATTTGTCGAAGACCCTCTGGTCAACGGGAGGATATTTTCAGACCCACCTATAATAAATAATGTGGGGCATGCGTTATAAAAGTATGCAATGGACAGACCAAATACGGAGGGTGAAAATCCTCCTTGTGCTCGCTGCGGTAGTAATAGCCGTGGCGTCATTGGTGGTGTCCCACATCCTCACAAGAGACCTTGCCGACGAAGAAAGGGGTAAGATGGAGGTGTGGGCGGAAGCCATGCGCACCCTCAACCGCGCCGATGAGAACACCGACATCAACCTCGTGCTGCGCGTAATCAACAGCAACAACACCATCCCTGTAATCGTGCTCGACTCAAAAGGCAATGTGCAGGCATTCCGAAACATAGATGTCCCCAACGCAAAGACCTACGCTGACTCGCTCGCCTACGCCGAAACCATGGGCAAACACCTCCTCGACGCAAACCGCAACATACGCATCTCGCTCGATGACGGCATCCCGACGGATTACATAGACGTGTGCTATTCCGACTCGTTAATGCTTCGCCGACTTGCATCCTACCCTTATGTGCAACTCGGAGTGGTTATGATTTTTGTCGTAATAGCCATCTTCGCACTGCTCACCTCAAAGCGGGCGGAACAGAACAAAGTGTGGGTGGGACTGTCGAAGGAGACTGCCCACCAACTGGGTACGCCCATTTCGAGTCTTATGGCGTGGACGGAAATCCTCAAAGAGACCTATCCCGACGAAGCGCTCCTACCCGAGATGGACAAGGATGTGAAGCGACTTCAACTCATAGCCGACCGCTTCTCAAAGATAGGCTCGCTGCCAGAGCCGGTGCCGGCAAGCCTCACCGAGGTGATGAACCACGTCATCGACTACATGGACCGGCGCACATCGAAGAAGGTGGAGATGGTGCGCGACTTCCCGACAGACGATGTCGTGGTGAAAATCAACGCTTCGCTGTTTGAATGGGTGATAGAAAATCTGTGCAAAAATGCCGTTGATGCCATGGAAGGGGAGGGGAGAATAACCCTCACTTTCCGCAAGGAAGGAGCGCGGATAGCAATAGAAGTGACCGACACGGGAAAGGGAATACGCAAGAAAGACATCCGCAACGTGTTCCGGCCCGGCTTCACCACGAAGAAAAGAGGGTGGGGACTGGGACTCTCTCTAGCCAAACGCATCGTGGAAGAGTATCATCATGGGCGCATCTTCGTGAAGAAATCGGAAGTGGGAGTGGGCACAACTTTCCGCATAGAACTCCTTGCCGAGGCGTAAAGATGTGCTTAATCGCGTACCCCTAAAAACGCGGTCATTGTGAAAAACTTTGCCGTTAAGTTGTTCGATATCAGAAAAAAGTAGTAACTTTGCAACCCAAATGTGTGGCTTAGAGAATCTGAAGATAGATTTGAAGGAACTCCATGAGGGTCTCACCACCCTCGAATTCCGCCTCGGCGATGCGTGGTTTCAGAGTCTGGAAGACGCAGAAATCAAGCGCGGCGACATTTGTGTGTCTGCCAATATCCACCGCACCAAGGACTATTTCAACCTTGACTGCCACACCGAAGGCACCGTTCTCGTGCCTTGCGACATCTGCCTTGACGACATGGAGCAGCCCATCAGCAGCGACAATCGCCTTGCAGCGAAGTTTGGAGAAGAATATTCCGAAGACGACGACCTTATCACCGTGTCGGAGAACGAAGGCGTTCTCGACCTGAACTGGTTCGTCTATGAATTTATAGCACTCAACATTCCCATCAAGCATGTGCATGCACCTGGAAAATGCAACCCTGCGATGATAAAGACTCTTGATGAGTTGTCAGCTACCCGAAGTAGTGATGAGGATGCCGAAGCAATGGATCCGCGATGGAATGAATTGAAAAAACTAAAAAACAATAATTAAAGATTAAACAAAATGGCACATCCTAAAAGAAGACAGTCGAAGACTCGTACACTCAAAAGA
>CAYXGN010000102.1:0-6789 GCA_964464505.1 uncultured Prevotella sp. | reverse complement strand
TGAGTAAACTGACAAAAAATCAAAAATCAGTAGCTGATAAGGTTGAAGCAGGGAAAGCATACACTTTGACGGAAGCATCCGAACTGGTGAAGGAAATCACCACCACCAAGTTTGACGCTTCTCTCGATATCGATGTACGCTTGGGCGTAGATCCGCGAAAGGCCAACCAGATGGTGCGTGGCGTTGTGTCACTCCCCAACGGTACCGGCAAAGTAACACGCGTGCTCTGTCTCTGTACTCCCGATCAGGAAGCTGCTGCTAAGGAAGCTGGCGCTGACTATGTTGGTCTCGACGAATACATCGAAAAGATCAAAGGCGGCTGGACAGATGTTGATGTCATCATCACTATGCCTTCTTGCATGGGCAAGCTCGGTCCCTTGGGCCGTATCCTCGGTCCCCGCGGATTGATGCCTAACCCCAAGAGCGGCACTGTGACTATGGACGTTGCTAAGGCAGTCAAGGAAGTTAAACAAGGAAAGATCGACTTCAAGGTTGATAAGGCTGGTATCATCCACACATCAATCGGCAAGGTGTCTTTCACTCCAGAGCAGATTTATCAGAACGCAAAGGAATTCATTGCCACTGTAATCAAGCTCAAACCTGCTGCTGCTAAAGGTACATACATCAAGAGTATCTTTATTTCGAGCACAATGAGTAAGGGTATCAAAGTTGATCCTAAATCAGTTGAGTAACTCTAAAAGTTTTGTAAAATGAAGAAAGAAATCAAAGATACTATTATTGCTGAACTCGGCGAGAAGTTGAAGGAGTACCCTCACTTCTATCTCGTTGACCTCACCGGTCTGAATGCCGAGGCTACGAGCAACCTTCGTCGCAAGTGCTTCAAGAGCGAAATCAAGATGGTTGTGGTAAAGAACAACCTTCTTCACAAGGCTTTCGAGGCTTCTGAAATCGACTTTGAACCCCTCTACGGCGCATTGAAGGGCACCACTGCTGTCATGTTCACACAGACAGCAAACGTTCCTGCAAAGCTGTTGAAGGAATACACCAAGGAAGGCATTCCCGCCCTTAAGGGTGCTTATGCTGAGGAGATGATCTTCGGCGCTGACCAACTTGAGGCTCTCGTAGCCATCAAGAGCAAGAACGAGGTTATTGCAGACATCGTTGCACTGCTCCAGTCGCCTGCAAAGAACGTTGTCTCTGCTCTGCAGTCGGGCGCAAACACTATCCACGGTGTGCTTAAGACTTTGGGCGAACGCCCGGAGTAATCCAATCCCAAAACAAAAAACATTAACATTAAAAACAATTAAAATTTAAATAAAATGGCAGATATTAAAGCTATTGCTGAAGAATTGGTAAATCTTACAGTAAAAGAAGTAAATGAGTTGGCAACAGTCCTGAAGGACGAGTATGGTATCGAGCCTGCTGCTGCAGCTGTAGCTGTAGCTGCTGGTCCTGCAGCCGCTGGCGCAGCAGAAGCTGAGGAGAAGACATCTTTCGACGTTGTCCTCGCTGAGGTAGGTGCTGCTAAGCTCCAGGTTGTAAAGGCAGTTAAGGAAGCTTGCGGTCTTGGCTTGAAGGAAGCTAAGGACCTCGTAGACGGTGCTCCTGCAACTATCAAGGAAGGCTTGTCTAAGGACGAGGCTGAGAACTTGAAGAAGGCCATCGAAGAGGCTGGCGCCAAGGTTGAACTCAAGTAATTGAACGCTTATTGACGGTGCGGATTCACACGAAGCCGCACAATGAGAAATCAATAGGTTTTTCAAAACTTTAAGAATATGGTTAGAATCTACCAGGTAGGTGGGTTCTAACCTTTTTGTGTCTTTTTATATTTTCAGATTATAATCATCGTTTAATATCTTCTGATGGCTTCAAAAATTGTTGATAACAGAGTAAATTTTGCCAGCGTCCATAATCCGATGCCCTATCCGGATTTCCTCGATGTGCAGTTAAAGTCTTTTAGAGATTTCCTACAATTGGACACTCCGCCTGAGGAACGCAAGAATGACGGTCTCTATAAGGTGTTCTCCGAGAACTTCCCTATCAGCGACACGCGCAACAACTTCGTCCTTGAGTTCCTGGATTACTATATCGACCCGCCGCGTTACACCGTTGAAGAGTGCCTCGAGCGTGGTCTGACATATAGCGTACCCTTGAAGGCCAAGATGAAGCTTTACTGCACCGACCCCGACCATGAGGACTTCGGCACATTCATTCAGGACGTGTTCCTTGGCACCATTCCTTACATGACCAACAACGGCACCTTCGTCATCAACGGTGCCGAGCGTGTTGTCGTGTCGCAGCTGCACCGTTCGCCCGGCGTGTTCTTCGGACAGAGTCTGCATGCCAACGGTACTGTGCTCTACAGTGCGCGCATCATCCCGTTCAAGGGTTCTTGGATTGAGTTCGCCACCGACATCAACAATGTGATGTATGCTTACATCGACCGTAAGAAGAAATTACCGGTGACCACCCTCCTCCGTGCCATTGGCTACGACCATGACATCGACATCCTCCACATCTTCGACCTTGCCGAGGAAGTGAAGGTGAACAAGAAGAACCTCAAAGCAGTCATCGGCCGCAGGCTCGCTGCACAGGTCATCCAGACCCAATACGAAGACTTCGGCGATGAGGACACCGGCGAATATGTTTCGCTTGAACGCAATGTCGCTGTGCTCGACCGTGACACAGTAATCACAGAAGAGAACATCCCGACAATCCTTGATTCCGGCGTGTCTTCCATCCTTGTGCATAAAGACGAAGAACAGGCATCCAAGTATTCCATCATCTTCAACACTCTTTCGAAGGACACTGCAAAATCGGAGAAGGAAGCATTGATGAACATCTACCGCCAGCTGCGCAATTCCGACCCTGCTGACGAAGCTTCCGCACGCGAAGTGTTCCAGAATCTGTTCTTCTCAGACAAGCGTTACGACCTCGGCGAAGTGGGCCGTTACCGCATCAACAAGAAATTAGGACTTGATATCAGTGATGATGTGCGCATCCTCACCAAAGAAGATATCATTGCCATCATAAAATATCTCATCCAACTTGTCAATTCCAATGCGACAGTGGATGACATCGACCACCTTTCCAACCGTCGTGTGCGCACCGTTGGCGAGCAGCTGAGCAATCAGTTCTCCATCGGTCTTGCCCGTATGAGCCGCACTATCCGCGAGCGCATGAACGTCCGCGACAACGAGGTGTTCCAGCCCACCGACCTTATCAACGCCAAGACCATCTCCAGCGTTGTAAGCTCTTTCTTCGGCACCAACCCTCTGTCGCAGTTCATGGACCAGACCAACCCGCTTGCTGAGGTTACCCACAAGCGCCGTCTTTCCGCTCTTGGCCCTGGTGGTCTCTCGCGTGAACGCGCCGGCTTCGAGGTGCGCGACGTTCACTACACACACTACGGACGCCTCTGTCCTATCGAAAGTCCTGAAGGCCCGAACATCGGTCTTATCTCGTCTCTCTGTGTTTATGCAACAATCAATGAACTTGGCTTCATCGCCACTCCTTACCGCAAGGTGAGCAACTCCATTGTCAATCTGAACAATGACGACGTTGTCTATCTCACCGCCGAGGAAGAGGAAGGCCACATCATCGGTCAGGGTAATGCTCCCCTTCGTGCCGACGGCTCGTTCATCCGCGACAATGTGAAGTGCCGCCAGAACGCTGAGTTCCCCGTTGTGCCGCCTTCGGATGTAGACCTCATGGACGTGTCGCCGCAGCAGATTGCCTCTGTTTCGGCAGGCTTGATTCCTTTCCTCGAGCACGACGACGGTCACCGCGCACTCATGGGATGTAACATGATGCGCCAGGCAGTGCCATTGCTTCACAACGATGCGCCTATCGTAGGTACAGGTCTTGAGAAGCAAGTGTGCGAGGATTCGCGCACAATGATTACCGCCGAGGGCGACGGTGTTATAGAATATGTGGACGCTACGACAATCCGCATCCTCTACGACCGCACCGAAGAAGAGGAGTTCATCAGCTTTGAACCCGCTCTCAAGGAATACCGCATACCGAAGTTCCGCCGCACCAACCAGAACATGACAATCGACCTTCGTCCTATCTGTAACAAGGGTCAGCGTGTCAAGGCCGGCGATATCCTCACAGAGGGATATGCAACGGAGAACGGCGAACTCGCTCTCGGACGCAACCTCCTCGTGGCTTACATGCCTTGGAAGGGTTACAACTACGAGGATGCCATCGTCCTCTCGGAGCGTCTCATCCGCGACGATATCCTCACCTCTGTCCATGTCGACGAGTTCTCTCTCGACGTGCGTGAGACAAAGCGCGGTATGGAAGAGTTCACCAACGACATTCCTAACGTAAGCGAGGAAGCCACAAAGGACCTTGACGACAACGGTATCGTGCGCATCGGCGCCCGTGTAGAACCGGGCGACCTCCTCATCGGTAAGATTTCGCCGAAGGGAGAGAGCGACCCGTCACCGGAAGAGAAACTCCTCCGCGCCATCTTCGGCGACAAGGCAGGCGATGTGAAGGACTCTTCGTTGAAGGCAAATCCGTCACTCAGCGGTGTCGTAATCGACAAGAAACTGTTCTCCCGTGCCGTCAAGACCCGCGAGTCGAAGAAGCAGGACAAGATAATCCTTGCCAAAATCGACGAGGAGTACGAGGCAAAGAACGAGGACTTGAAGGACATCCTCGTGGACAAGTTGCTCTCCCTCACCAAGGGCAAGACATCAATGGGTGTCAAGGACTACTCTGGTGCTGAGATTATCACAAAGGGAAGCAAGTTCACCGCTCCCGTCCTCAAGAACCTTGTCTACGACGGCATCCAGTCGAATGCATGGACAAACGATGAGCACATCAACTCGCTGATACAGAAGCTCATCATGAACTATATCCGCAAGTACAAGCTCCTTGACGCAGAACTCAAGCGCAAGAAGTTCGCCATCACCATCGGCGACGAGCTCCCCTCGGGCATTCTCCAGATGGCAAAAGTGTATGTTGCGAAGAAACGTAAGATTGGCGTGGGCGACAAACTCGCCGGACGCCACGGTAACAAGGGTATCGTGTCGAAGGTGGTACGCCAGGAAGACATGCCGTTCCTCGAGGACGGCCGTCCCGTTGACTTGGTGTTGAACCCTCTGGGTGTGCCTTCGCGTATGAACCTCGGACAGATTTTCGAAGCCATCTTGGGTGCTGCCGGTCGCAAGCTCGGAGTGAAGTTCGCGACACCTATCTTCGACGGTGCCAAGCTTGAAGACCTTTCAGAATGGACCGACAAGGCAGGACTGCCGCATCTCTGCTCCACTCACCTCTATGACGGTGAGACTGGCGAGCGCTTCGACCAGCCGGCAACAGTGGGTATCACCTACTTCCTCAAGCTCGGCCACATGGTTGAGGACAAGATGCACGCACGTTCCATCGGCCCGTACTCTCTCATCACACAGCAGCCTCTTGGTGGTAAGGCACAGTTTGGTGGACAGCGTTTCGGAGAAATGGAGGTCTGGGCTATCGAGGCATTCGGTGCCAGCCATGTGCTTCAGGAAATCCTCACCATCAAGTCGGATGATACAGTGGGCCGTTCAAAGGCTTACGAGGCAATTGTCAAGGGCGACCCAATGCCTACACCGGGCATCCCCGAGTCGCTCAATGTGCTCTTGCACGAGCTCCGCGGTCTTGGCTTAAGCATTAAACTCGATTAATCCGAACACCCTTAATACAACAAAGATATGGCTTTTAAGAAAGAAACAAAAGTAAAGAATAATTTCACGAAGATTACTATCGGTTTGGCTTCGCCGGAGGAAATTCTCGAGAATTCCTGCGGAGAGGTGACAAAGCCAGAGACCATCAACTACCGCACCTACAAGCCGGAGCGCGACGGACTGTTCTGCGAGCGCATCTTCGGTCCTACACGCGACTATGAGTGCGCCTGCGGCAAGTACAAGCGCATCCGCTATAAAGGCATCGTCTGCGACCGTTGCGGTGTCGAGGTGACCGAAAAGAAGGTGCGTCGTGAGCGCAGCGGACACATCGAACTCGAAGTGCCAGTGGCTCACATCTGGTATTTCCGTTCTCTTCCCAACAAGATTGGCTACCTCCTCGGTATGCCGACAAAGAAGCTCGATTCCGTCATCTACTATGAGAAGTATGTCGTAATCCAGCCCGGCGTTCTCGAAGGACGCAATGTCAAGAAGGAAGACAAGGAAGAGGAACTCAACGGTTCGCACAAGTACGACCTCCTCAGCGAGGAAGAATATCTCAACATCGTCGACACAATGCTCGACCCGGGCAACGAACAACTCGACGATTCCGACCCGAACAAGTTCATCGCGAAGATGGGTGCAGAGGCTGTCTACGACCTCTTGGCTTCACTCGACCTCGACTCACTCTCCTATGAACTGCGCGACCGCGCCAACAACGACTCGTCGCAGCAGCGCAAGACAGAGGCTTTGAAGCGTCTGCAAGTGGTGGAGGCATTCCGTGGAAGCAAGGAAGTGAACCGTCCCGAGTGGATGATTATGAAAATCCTTCCTGTCACCCCGCCGGAGCTCCGTCCGCTCGTGCCGCTGGATGGCGGACGTTTCGCCACATCCGACCTCAACGACCTCTATCGTCGTGTCATCATCCGCAACAACCGCTTGAAGCGTCTTAAGGAGATTAAGGCTCCCGATGTAATCCTCCGCAACGAGAAACGCATGTTGCAGGAAGCCGTCGACAGCCTCTTCGACAACTCGCGCAAGTCGAGTGCTTTCAAGAGCGACAACAACCGTCCGTTGAAGTCACTCTCCGACTCACTCAAAGGTAAGCAGGGACGTTTCCGTCAGAACCTCCTCGGTAAGCGTGTCGACTATTCTG
>CAYXGN010000101.1:0-6915 GCA_964464505.1 uncultured Prevotella sp. | reverse complement strand
CCCTCTTTCCGCTAATCGCCTCGCAAACGCAATGGTTTGCGAGGCGATTTTGTTTTTCTTTGAGTTGCAGTAAGATTGTGAAAAACACATAAAAACAAGGGTTTTATGCTAAAAAGCGTTATGAATGGGAGGCGTTCGTTTTTTTTTTTTAACTTTGTCAAAAGTTTATGAAATCGCTTATTTAACCGTTTAAATCTATGAAACGAAGCAAAATCCTGTTATCACTGACCCTTCTTCTGTTCTCAGCCGCATGTTGCTGGGCGAAGAACTCCGTTGCACCGATGACTGTCGGCAACGTATTTATGAAACTGAACGATGTCGACGGCACCGTTGGTGTGAAACTGACCAATTGGGGAGACACCGAGGTGAGCAACATCACTTACACCCTTTATTACATGGACTCCGCTGAAAGCGAAGGCCCATTCACCTTTACCTTCGACACGCCTCTTGCCGATGGCGAGACGCGGCAGGTGCAGATACCCATGAAAGCAGGCTCATCGCTCGGCAAGGTGGATGTGCTCTTCAATGTCACTCAGGTGAACGGCGAGTACAACGAAGCCTCTGTGAGTTACACTTACATCACGCGCTGCACCGTCAACAAGGTGCCTTTCAAGCGCGTTCTAATTGAGGACTTCACCGCATTGTGGTGTCAATGGTGCCCCACGGGAATGGTTGCTACCGAGGCTTTGGCGCGCCTCTACCCCGACGATGTTGTGGCGGTGTCCATACATAAGGTGGACAAGATTTCGCAACAGGTGGCAACCGACTGCTATCAGGACGGTACGATGACCGATTATGCCGTCACCCTGCCTTCCGTTTGGTGTGCCCGCGACACCAAGATTGCCGGTTACGACGGCACAAGCATTTATGAAAACGAGAAGAACAAACTCTCCTACATGAACATCGATGTCCGCGCGCAATGGGACGCAACGGAAGACAACATCACCGTCACGACGGAAGTGGAGCCTTGCATAGTGCCCGAAGAGGGCAGTGCCTATGCCGTTGGCTATGTGCTCACAGCCAGTGGACTCAAGAACGACAACTGGTATCAGCAGGCAAACTACAGTTATTTCATGAGCGACTCGTTCGATGGGGCTCCCGAAGAGATGGACTTCTTCCGCGACCCGAGCAATTATGTCGACGACAACTACTATGTGAAGGGTATCACTTTCAACCATGTGGCGATAGAGTCGCAGGGCATCCGCTACGGCATCGAGGGTTCGCTGCCGGGCGATTTCGAGGCAAACGTGATGAAGACGCACTCCACCACGTTCAGCAACATAAGCAAATACGGCATCATCCAAGACCGCAACAAGTTGCAGGTAGTGGCAGTTTTGTTCAACACCACCACCAAAAAGGTGGAGAACGCAGCCGTCTGCGGCATAGAGAATGGCATACCTTCGGGCATCAACCTCACCGAGAACGCTGCACAGAAAACACCTTCCGGCATCTTCGATATGGCAGGCCGACGGCTGAAAGAAGCCGCAACGCCGGGACTGTACATCGTGAACGGAAAGAAAACGGTAGTGAGATAACATCATCAAAAAACTGAAATTATGAATCGTAAAAATCTTTTTTCCACATTATATATATTAGCGCTGTCGGCAATCAGTGCCACCGCCGCACCAATAGATGCCGCTTCTGCCAAGGCAATGGCGCGCAAATACCTCAACGCTCCCGTAAGCATCAATGCCACAACAACTGTTAGCGGCAGTGCAAGCAAGCGTGCGCAGGCAGAGAACCCCGCTTTGTATCTCTTCAACAACGAGCATGGCGAGGGCTTCGTCATCGTCTCTGCCGACGACCGTGTGGGCAAGGTTCTGGGTTACAGCGACAAGGGGTCGCTCGATATGGACAACATCCACGCGCCCCTCGCAGCCCTCATCGCGCGCTACACCGCGGCTGTTGAGGCTGTCAGAGTGGACTCTTTGAGCATCTCCCCTTATTATGCCAAACCCCCAAAGGCGTTTGTCAATCCGCTGGTGACAGCCACATGGAGCCAGGAATACCCATACAACTATTACACGCCGACGACGAGTAGCGGTCAGAGCACGCTCACCGGCTGTGCCATTACCGCTGCCGTGCAGGTGCTGTCGGCACACAAATGGCCCGCGATGCGACCCGAAGGAGCCGTGAAAGGCGAAGGAGCCATGGCTTTGGATTACTACGATTGGGACAACATGCTCGACGATTACAGTTCTGGCGGTTACAGCGATGCGCAGGCGCAAGCCGTTGGTGTGCTTATGCGCGATATGGGAAATTTCGCCAGCGCCACCTACGGTTCGAACGGAACGCTGTGTGATGAGGGTAAGGTGTGGAACGCCTTGCAGAACGATTACAACTGCACCGTGCGCCAGATGGAGAAGGACTTGCTCCCCGGGGGCGAGTTTCTGCAAGCCATCTACAACGACCTTTCATTGGGTTGCCCCGTGTTTATGAGCGGCGGCGACCATGCTTTCGTCTACGACGGTTACGATGAGAACGGCTTGGTACACATCAATTGGGGTTGGGCAGGACTCTATAACGGCTATTACGACATCAACACTGCTGAGGTGCCGAGCGGCGGTTACGGCAGCGACGGCAATTACTACGAGAAGCAGGTGGCTCTGTTCGTTCATCCAAACAACGGAATCATTGAGCCTCTTCAACCGCAACCGGCAGTGCTCACCGTCAAGAACGACGAGGGGTTGCAGTTTGTCGAGAGTGAGGGAATGACCACTTCTTCGAAGATTCCTGCCCAACTCAAAGGGGTGGGGGCGCGCAACATTGCGCAGGACGAAAACGGAGCGTACACCGGACAGATTGGCATCGGACTCTTCACACAGCAGGGCGAGTGCCTCCATGTGTTCGCAAAGAGCGGCACTCTCACCTGGACCACATACTACAACGCCTATAACTTCGAGTCAAACTGGTGGGCGATGGACCTCAGCGAGATTGACCCGCTTGCCGACGGCACCTACCTTCTGCGCCCATTGGGTCGCCGTCTGCTTGATGCCGACACCGAAGAGTGGGGCGAATGGACCCACATGGTGAACGGCAACACCGTTCCAATGATTGTGGACAACGGCAGTGTGAGTTTTGTGCAGGCCGACGGCAAACCCCATCTCTCACTCGTCGGCATGCCCGAGGTGCTTGCCCCAGCCTATCAATACAGCAGTCAGTTGGCGTGCATCAGCGTTAAAATAGCCAACCTCAGCCGTTATCAGGCGCGCGGCGAAGCCCAGGTGACGCTCTCGGGAACGGGCGATTTGGAGGGAGAGACATTCGTTGTGCCCAACTCCTACCTCACGCATTTCGTCGCACAACGGCAGGACACCACCCAATGGCTGCTGCGTTTCATCACCTCCTACACCAGCACCGATGGCAGTTTCGAACTCAAACCTGGCAAGTACAGGATGTCGCTGCGCTTCAAGCACAACATCGAGACAAGCAGCGGAGGCACTTACGACATCGCCGTCCCCGACGATTTCCTTCTCGAAGTGTTCCCCGACAGTTATAAAGGCTGCGTCACTGTGACTGCCGTGAAACTCCTTGATGCCGACGGCGAACCCTCCGTCACGAGTCATTTCGACCTCAACGAGTTGCCGACAGTCACGTTGGGCATTTGCGGTTATTCGTCGAATTGGTCGCAAAACTCCTACGCCACGAGCATCCGCTACCGTCTTGTGGATGTGGAAACAGGTGCGACTGCCTACACGAGCAATGCTTACAGTGTGAGCTTCCCGCGCAACACCGACACCAATCTCGCTTCTTCCACGAGTCACACGGTGGCTTTGAGCGACCTGGAAGCAGGCACCTACGAGGTGCATGTCGACGTGGAGCGCGACGGCGAATGGCTCGACCGATGGAACGCCAATACCTTCCGTCGCCAGATAACGCTCTATGCCCCCGTGCTCACCGACATTGCGCAGCCCACCGTTGCCGCAAAGAAAGCACCGCAGAACAATGCCGTTTACGGCATAGACGGACGCAGATACCCCGCGCAAAACATCCGCGGTCTGCGCATCGTAAATGGTAAGAAGTGGCTTGTCAAAGGGAAATAGGAAAATGATGAATTGCCTCGTAATCTGATAAAGAAATTTTTGAACCCACCATAAAAGGATGCCCCGATTTGCATTTTTGCGAAATCGGGGCATCCTTTTTTATGCCTTTATTTTGTCAAATCACATTTGCAGTTCCACCACCTTGTCAATATCGGTGGGGACAGCGTCGAAGAAGAGCATCACGCCACCCTGACATTTCTGCATCTTCACGGCTTTGCGCGAGACGAAGTCAACGGCTTTCTTTATCTTCTTGTCGCCTGTCGGAAGGAAGAGCGCCTTGTCCTGGAGGTTGAGTACATGCACGAAGAGACGGTTGTCCTTCTGTGTTGTCACTCCCCAGTCGTGTGGTTCCACCATTCCCCCACGCGTGCCGTAGATGGTCTCTCCGTAGGTCTGCATCCATTCTCCAATCTCCTTGAGTCGCTCGAGAGCCACCTCCGGCAGGCAACCGTCGGGTTGCGGGCCTATGTTCATAAGCAGATTGGCGTTGCGCCCGGCAGCATTCACGAGGTATTGCACGAGCGTCTTGGTGGATTTATAGTCTTGGTCGGTAATCTTATAGCCCCACATGCCGTTCATGGTCTGGCAAGTCTCGAGCGGAAGTTGGCTTATTTCCTGTCCGGAGAGTCCTGCTTCGTTCTGTCCGGGAAGGTCGCGCTCAAACACTTGATAGTCCTCTCCGTCGTAAGGCGTGCTGTGATGGTTGTTGCAGATAAGGCAGGCAGGCTGCAGTTTGTGTATGAGTGCATACTGCTCGGGCAATTGCCAGTCGAAAGAAGGGTTCTCGTCCTGGTCCCAAACGCCGTCAAACCAGATGGCATCCACCTTTCCGTAGTTGGTGAGTAGCTCTGTCAGTTGGTTGTTCAAGAACGTATAGTAACTCTTCCAGTCGCCTTTCGGGTTGGGACGGCCTGTTCCGCGTCCTGTTCTTCCCCATACAGCGTCCTCGCGCCACCAGTCGATGTGGGAGTAATAGAAATGGAGTCCGATGCCCTGTTTGTGACATTCGTCAGCCAATTCCTTCAACACATCGCGCTTGAAAGGCGTTGCGTCGACGATGTTGTAGTCGGAGTATTTGGTGTGGAACATTGAGAAACCCTCGTGATGGCGTGTCGTGAAGCAGATGTATTTTGCTCCCGACGCCTTTATCGCAGCCACCCAGTCGTGGGCATTGAACTTCGACGGGTAGAAGCCGCCGGCGAGTTTGGCATACTCCTTATAGTTGAGGTCCTTGTTGGTCATTGTCCATTCGCCCGTGGCGAGCATGCTGTACAAGCCCCAATGCAGGAAGATGCCGAATTTCTCGTCCTGGAATTGCTTCCTTGCTTCAAGGTTTTCCTTCGCCGGCTGATACTTGCCCGCGCCCTCACCGGCGGTTGCCGGCGTTGCGTTGGCAACAGAAGCCACTGACAAAGCCAGCAGCATTGCCCCTAAAAACTTTTTCATAAGCGTATTCGTATTATCTGTTTTGTTTATCCTTTAAGTTCCTCCGGCTCTTCGTCCTTGGTGCGGGGGAGAATCAGATTAAGCACAACGCCGATGACGGCAGCCAGTCCGATGCCTGTGATGGAGAACTTGCCCCACGACAAGACGGCACCGCCAAGACCCATGGTGAGCATCACCGACATGATGATGACATTGCGTGTCTGGTTGAGGTTCACCTTGTGTTGCTGGATGTTCTGCACACCTACGCTTGCGATGGTACCGAAGAGCAGCAGCATGATGCCTCCAAGCACTGCCGAAGGAATGGTCTGCAAGAGTGCGCTGAACTTGCCGATGACGGAGACGCAGATTGCCGTTGCGGCGGCGATGCGTATCACTGCGGGACTGGTGACCTTGGTGATGGACATTGCTCCGGTCACTTCCGAATAGGTGGTCTCAGGAGGTCCGCCGAGGAATGCGGAAGCAAGGCAGGCGAGACCGTCGCCAAACAGAGTGCGATGGAGACCCGGATTGGCGACAAAGTCTTTCTTTGCCACAGCACTGACGACGTAGACGTCGCCGATGTGTTCTATCACCGGGGCGATGGCAACGGGAATCATGAATACGAAGGGAGCCCAGTTGAAGTGCTTGATGGTGTCGAACTGCACGGGAAGGGCAAACCATGAGGCTTCAGCCACCTTCGTAAAGTCGACGATTCCCATGCAGACAGCAACGATATAACCCACGATTATGCCTGAAATGATGGGCACAAGCTTCATCATTCCCTTGCAGAATGTGAGCACGGCAATGGCTGTCAGCAGTGAGACGAAGGCGAGTCCCCAGTTCTCCTTAGCCATGTTTACGGCGCTGGGCGACAGCGACAGACCGATGAGGATAATCACCGGGCCGATGACAACGGGCGGGAAGATGCGGTCGAGGAGACGCTTTCCCCACAGCTTCACAAGCGCACTCATGACGAAATAGACCAGCGACACGGCGGTGAGTCCTGCCAACGTGCCCTGCAAACCCCATTCTTGGGTGGCTGCAATGATAGGCGCGATGAAGGCGAACGAACTGCCAAGGAAGATTGGCACCTTGCCTTTGGTGACGAAATGGAAGATGAATGTGCCCAGACCGGCAGTGAAAAGAGCCGTGGCGGGGTTGATGCCGATAAGTAACGGCACGAGAACTGTGGCGCCGAATGCCACAAAAAGAAACTGCACTCCAACGACAGTTTTCTTCGTAATGGATAGATGTTCAGTGTCCATAGGTTTTTAAAATTGTTTAATAAAATGATGATTGCTTTTGCAAAGGAAATGCAAACCGAACGCAATGAAGCTTGCTTCAAATTGCTGAGGTGCAGCTTTCCTTATGCAAAGATAGTGAAATTATTTTTACGACAAATAGGAAGCACGATGTTTTCGCAGCATTGTGTGGTAGGTGCCATTCG
>CAYXGN010000100.1:0-6974 GCA_964464505.1 uncultured Prevotella sp. | reverse complement strand
GCAAGACCACGTCAATGGACTTCGATGAAAAGATAAATCTTAATGTCAATGGACGCGTTGGCGACAAGGTGAACATGAACCTCAACTACAACACCGATGCCACCTTCGACTTCGATTCGCAGAACATGAAGCTCAAATACGACGGCAAGGAGGACGAAATCGTGAAGCTGATAGAAGCCGGCAACGTGTCGTTCCCCTCCAATTCGTCGCTCATCAAGGGCGCATCGTCGCTCTTCGGCTTGCGCACCGACCTCCAGTTCGGTAAACTTAAACTCCAGATGGTGGCGTCGCAAAAGAAGTCCACCACCAAGAGCGTGTCGTCGAAGGGTGGCAAACAATTCACTCCGTTCGAGATAGATGCTGCCAACTACGAGGAAAACCGCCACTTCTTCCTCTCGCAATACTTCAAAAGCAAGTACGATGCAGCCATGCGCACGCTGCCGAACCTCACCACCGGCATAAAAATCAACCGTGTGGAAATATGGGTCACCAACAAATCGGGGACGACATCCAACACCCGTGACATCGTGGCTCTCACCGACTTGGGCGAGAACACCACCGTCTCCAATCCTGTTTGGGGCGTTACGGGTCAGCCCGTGCCTGCCAACGCAGCCAACTCGGAGTACTCCGCCATGGTCAACGACTATGCCGATGCGCGCCAGATAGACCAGACAATGACCGTCCTCGACGGTATCCCGGGTTTCGTGGGAGGCTCCGACTACGAGAAGATGGAGAAAGCCCGACTCCTCAGTTCATCGGAATACACGGTGAACACAGCCCTCGGCTATGTGTCGCTGAAGACCTCGTTGCAGACCGACCAGGTGCTCGCCGTAGCGTATGAATACACTTATGGCGGCGTCACCTATCAGGTGGGCGAGTTCGCTTCCGATGTCACCGATGTCACCAAAGCACTCTTCGTGAAGTCGCTCAAGAACACAAGCAACAACCCGCGACAGGGCAACTGGGGCTTGATGATGAAGAATGTCTACTACCTCGCTTCGTCGGTTGAGAAGGAGAAGTTCCGTCTCGACGTTAAGTTCCAGAGCGACACGGCGGGCGTTTACCTCACCTACATCCCCGAACCGCAGGTGAAGAACCAGACAATCATAAAACTCCTCGGTGCCGACCGGCTCGACAATAACAACAAAGCCCACTCCAATGGCTATTTCGACTATGTCGACGGCTACACCGTCAGCAACGGTCGTGTGTTCTTCCCCGTTGCCGAACCGTTCGGAAAGTATATGCGCGACTACCTTGTGGAGAAAGGAGTGGCTGCCGATGTGGCTGAGAAATATGCCTTCACCGAACTCTATGACTCCACGAAGACGGTGGCGAAGCAGATTGCAGAGAAGGACAAGTATGTCCTTATGGGTCAGTTCCGCGGCACCTCGGCAAATGTCATCTCCCTCGGTGCCTACAACGTGCCGCAGGGCTCTGTCGTCGTCACGGCGGGAGGAGTGACCCTTACTGAAGGCACCGACTACTCCGTGGATTACAGCGGCGGCGAGGTGACCATCCTCAACCAGAGCATCATCGATGCCGGAACATCGGTCAACGTGTCGTTGGAAAGCAACACCGACTATTCGCAACAGCGCAAGACGATGTTCGGACTCAACTGGGAGTATGACTTCTCGAAGAACTTCCAGTTGTCGGGAACCATCCAGCACCTCTCCGAGCAGTCGCTCACCACTAAGGTGACAATGGGCTCCGAACCGCTCAACAACACCCTTTGGGGCTTCAACATCAACTGGAAGAAGGAGAGCCAATGGCTCACCAATATGCTCGACAAGTTGCCGTTGCTCCACCTCACACAGCCTTCGAGCATCTCGTTTACGGGCGAGTTCGCCCATCTCATAGCAGGGCAGGCGAGCGGGACGCAGGACAACGCCTCCTATATCGACGACTTCGAGAACACCAAGAACACCATCGATGTGAGCACACCTACATCGTGGGTGCTGTCGAGTGTGCCTTCCATGTTCTCCGAGTCGAGCGACAAGACCACGCTGCGCAGTGGCTACAACCGCTCGCGCCTGGCTTGGTACACCATCGACCCGCTGTTCACGCGCCGCTCGTCGTCGCTTACTCCTGGTCACATCAAGAGCGACCTCGACCAGCTTTCCAATCATTATGTGCGCGAAATCTATGTCAACGAACTCTTCCCCAACCGCAACCAGAGCAGCTACAACGGCGCAACATCCACGCTGAGTGTGCTCAACCTCGCCTATTACCCCAACGAGCGCGGTCCCTACAACTTCAATCCCGACCTCAACTACGACGGCACGCTCAACAACCCCTCGCAGCATTGGGGCGGTATGATGCGAAAACTCGACACCAGCGACTTCGAGTCTGCCAATGTGGAGTACATCGAGTTCTGGATGCTCGACCCCTTCGCCTACACCCGCGAAGACGGAACGGCAAGCCAGTATGGCGGCGACTTCTACATCAACCTCGGCGAAATAAGCGAGGACATCCTTCGCGACGGCAAGAAATTCTATGAGAGTGGCATGCCGGTGGACGGCACAGGGAGTTTCACCTACACCCAATGGGGAAAGATACCCAACCAAGCCACCGTCACCTACGCCTTCGCCACATCGAGCGGTTCGCGCGCCTTGCAGGATGTGGGCTACAACGGCTTGACTGACGAGGAGGAGCAGACTTTCGACTCCTATCAGGAGTTCCTCACCTCCGTGCAGGGCAAGGTGAGTCCGGCAGTGTGGGATTCCATCTGGGCAGACCCTGCCGCCGACGACTATCACTACTTCCGTGGCTCTGACTACGACAACGAGCAGGCTTCCATCCTGCGCCGTTACAAATACATAAACAACCCCCAGGGCAACTCGCCCGACAACGATTCGCGCACCGAGGGCTACGACACCTCCTACAAGAGCACGCCCGACGTGGAGGACATCAACCAGGACTACACCCTCAACGAATACGAGAAATACTTCCAGTATCACATCTCCATGCGCCCCGAGGACCTCGAGGTGGGTCGCAACTACATCGTCGACAAGCGCACGGTGAGCCGCAAACTGCGCAACAACACGAGTCCCGAGGTCACCTGGTATCAGTTCCGCATCCCCCTCAGCGAGTATGAACGCAAGGTGGGCAATATCTCCGACTTCACCAGCGTGCGCTTCATGCGCATGTTCCTCACGGGCTTCGAGAAACCCATCGTGCTGCGTTTCGCCACCCTCGACCTCGTGCGCGGCGAGTGGCGTGTGTATGAACAGAACCTCGACGGCACCGCTTCGCAGCAGGGCACGCTGGCGATGAGTGCCGTAAACATCGAGGAGAACAACGACAAGCAGCCTGTCAACTATGTCATGCCGCCGGGAATACGCCGCGAACAGGACCCCACACAACCGCAACTCGTGGAGAACAACGAGCAGGCACTGGCTCTGACGGTGAAGAATCTGGGCTCGGGCGAGTCGAAGGCGGTCTATAAGAACACCTCCCTCGACCTGCGCCAGTACAAGCACATCCAGATGTTCACCCACCTCAACATGCTCGACCCCAACACCACCAACCTGCAGGACGACCAGCTCGCAGTGTTCGTGCGCTTGGGAAGCGACTACAAGAGCAATTACTACGAGTATGAAATACCCCTCAAGGTGACCCCCAACTACAACCAGTACGACAAGTACTCGTCGACGGACTGCCGCAAGGTGTGGCCCGAGGACAACATGCTCGACATCCAACTCTCCACGCTCACGGCTCTGAAGAAACAGCGCAACAAGGCGAAGGCTGAGGGCAACGCCTCCTACAACCGTCCTTACACCGCCTACGACAGCGACCGTCCGCAGAACAAGATAACAGTGATGGGCAACCCGACATTGGGCGAGGTGAAGACGATGATTATCGGCGTGCGCAACAATTCGGGCGATGCCAAGAGCGGCGAGGTGTGGGTGAACGAACTCCGTCTGCAGGAGGTGAACAACTCCGGAGGCTGGGCGGCACAGGGCAACCTCAATGTGCAACTCTCCGACTTGGGTTCGGTGACGATGACAGGACGCTACACCTCGTCGGGATTTGGCGGTCTCGAGGAGGGTGTCACGCAGCGAAGCACCGACGACTACATGAACTACAGCGTCACGGCAAACGTCGATTTGGGTAAGTTCTTCCCCGACAAGGCGAAGGTGTCGGCTCCGCTCTACTACTCGGTGACAAAGGAGAAGACCTCGCCGAAATACAATCCGCTCGACACCGATATGGAACTCTCTGACGCTCTCGAAGCAACGGCATCGAAACAGGAACGCGACTCCATAGAAAGCATTGCCGTGACGAAGGTGACGCAGACCAACTTCTCGCTCTCCAATGTGCGTGTGGGCATACAGAACAAGCGGCACCCCATGCCCTACGACCCTGCCAACTTCTCCTTCTCTTATAGTCACAGCCACAACTACACCACCGGCGAGACCACCGTTTACGAGCGCGAGGACAACTGGCGCGGCGCATTGAACTACTCGTGGACTCCCGTCTACAAGGCGTTCGAGCCGTTCAGCAAAATCAAGAGTCGCAGCAAATGGTTCGACATAGCCAAGCGTTTCAGTCTCAACTGGCTGCCGCAGAACTTGGGCTTCAGCACCGAGATAACGCGAAGCTACTACGAGTTGCAGGAGCGCGACATGGAAAGCATGGAGGACACCGACCTGCCGCTCACCTTCTCATCGCAGTTCCTCTGGAACAGGGAGTTCAACTTGCGCTGGGACCTCACAAAAAACCTTCACATGAATTTCCAAAGCGGCACCAACGCCGAGATAGAAGAGCCTTACACCGCGGTGAACAAAGACCTCTATCCCGACCGTTACACGGCGTGGAAGGACTCCGTCTGGACGAGCATCAAGCACCTTGGCACTCCGCTCGACTACAGTCAGTCGTTCTCGCTCTCCTATAAGTTGCCGCTCAACCTCATTCCAATCTTCGACTGGCTCACCGCCGATGCCAACTTCAACTCGTCGTACAAGTGGGTGCGCGGCACCGACCTCGACGACGGAACATCAATGGGCAACACCGTGTCGAACAGCCGCCAACTCAACCTCAACGGTCAGTTCAGCATGGAGAAACTCTACAACCATGTGCCGTTCCTGAAGAAAGCCAACGAGCGTTTCAAGAAGGATGCGAAGTCATCGCAGCAGAAGAACAAGGCCAAGGACAAAAAGAAACCCGACAAAAAGGAAAACAAGGACGGCACGCAGTCTACTCCGGGTCAGGACAAGGCGAAACTGGAGAGTACCCTGCCCAAGAACAAGAAGAGTTTTGAGAAAGAGGTGACGCTGATGCCCGACACTGTCATCAAGGTGAACCACGGCAAGCACTCCAAACGACTCGTCGTCAGGGCGAAGACGGAGGACGGCAGGGCGTTCAAACTGCGCTACAAGCGCATTGACGACAACAACATCCGCATATTGAATAAGGTGGACTCCGCCATGAAGATAAAAGTGTCGGTGCTCGCCAAGACCCCCATCGAGGAGAAGGGATGGTATCGTGCGGCACAGACGGTGGCGCGCGTGCTGATGATGGTGCGCAACGTGAGTTTCAGCTACCGCAACCAGTACTCCATGTCGCTGCCCGGCTTCATGCCCACCATCGGCAATGCCTTCGGTCAGACAAAGGCGGGCGCGCTCTCACCGGGACTCGACTTCGCCTTCGGACTCGTCGGCGACGGTTACATAGAGAAGGCGCGCGACAACGGTTGGCTGCTGCAAAGCGACTCCGTCGCCACTCCCGCCACCACCAGCCTCACCGAGGACCTGCAGCTGAAGGCAACGCTCGAACCCATCAAAGACTTCAAAATCGACCTCACGGCGAGTCGCCAGCAGAACACGGGGCGCAGCATCCAGTACATGTATCAAGGCAATCCCACCTCGCTGAGCGGCACGTTCACGATGACGACAATATCGCTCAAGAGTGCGTTTGAGGGCACCGGCAATGCCGGCAACGGCTATCATTCGCCCACCTTCGAGAAGTTCTGCAACTCTCTCGAGACCTTCCGCCAGCGTGTTGAGGCGCGTTATGCCGGCTCGGTCTATCCCGCCGGTACCACACTGGCAGGAAAACCGTTCGATGCGGCAAATGGAGGTGTCAACAAATACAGCGGCGACGTGATGGTGCCGGCATTCCTCGCCGCCTACACGAGTATGGGAAGTGGACAACTCTCCATCTTCCCCACACTCTCACGGTTGCTCCCCAACTGGACAGTGCGTTACAGCGGTCTCTCCAAACTGCCGTGGCTGCGCGACATCTTCAAGAGCGTGAACATCAACCACGCCTACAAGAGCGTCTATTCCGTGGGTTCTTACAGTTCCTACAGCACCTTCATGGAGTATATGAACGGTCTCGGTTTCATCAACGATGCCACCACCGGCGCACCCATCCCCAACTCCATGTACAACGTCTCCACCGTCAGCATCAACGAGTCGTTCTCTCCTTTGCTGGGTGTCGATGTCACGTTGCAGAACAACATGACCGTGAAACTGGAATATCGCTCCACGCGTGTGCTCAGCCTTAGCATGACGAGTGTGCAACTCAACGAGTCGAGTAGTCATGACTGGGTACTGGGAGCGGGCTACACCATCAACAACTTCAAACTCTTCGGCGGCCGCAACCACCGTCAGGTGAAGTCGAAGGCGAAGGGCAAGAACGGCAGCAACAGTCAGCAGCAGACATCCACATCGTCGTCGAGCAGCAAGGGCAACAAGGGCTTCAACACCGACCTCAAACTCCGTCTTGACCTCAGTCTGCGCAAACAGGCAGCCATAAGCCGCGACATCGCCACGATGACGAGTTCGGCAAGCAGCGGCAACACCGCCTTCAAACTGTCGTTCTCCGCCGACTATTCCCTCTCGCGCCTGCTCACAATGAGTTTCTATTACGACCGCCAGACCAATACGCCGCTGCTCTCCAGCAACAGTTATCCCACCACCACCCAGGACTTCGGCCTCAGCCTCAAATTCTCCCTCACAAGGTAAAGCCCC
>CAYXGN010000099.1:0-7004 GCA_964464505.1 uncultured Prevotella sp. | reverse complement strand
AGTAAACTTTTCATAAGATAGGCTGCACCTCAGCAATTAAAGCAAGCTTTATTGCGTTCGGTTTGCACTATCTTTCATTGCACTCGTTTGCACTATCTTTGTCGAAGACCCACTGAACAACGGGAAGTAATAACGCGAACCGAACGACTCTTCTGATGAAGGCGACAACGCCGACGGCGAGAGCACGGAATTCCAACTATTTTCCGTATCTTTGCATAAGGAAAGCTGCACTCGGCAATCTGTAGTTATAAATATTTGAACCCGCAAGAACAGAATGATATCCATTGAGAATTTAAGTGTTGAATTTGGGGTTAAGCCCCTTTTCAAAGGCGTGAGTTTTATAATCAACGACAACGACCGCATCGCACTGGTAGGCAAGAACGGCGCGGGCAAGTCGACGATGCTTAAAATCATCTGTGGCCTGCAAAAGCCCACGGAGGGTGTCGTGGCCGTCTCTTCGGGACTGACGATAGGTTATCTGCCGCAGGTGATGATACTGCAGGACAGCAGCACTGTGAAGGAGGAGGCGAAGAAAGCCTTCGAACCCATCATCGCCATGAAGAAACACATTGACGAGTTGAACGATGAGGTGGCGAGCCGCACTGACTATGAGAGTGAGGAATATGCGGAACTGCTGGAGAAATTCACTCTCGAGCATGAACGCTTCCTGATGTTGGGCGGCGACAATTACGAGAGCGAGACAGACCGCACACTCATCGGCTTGGGCTTTACGCGCACCGACTTCGAGCGGCCCACAAGCGAGTTCAGCGGCGGCTGGCGCATGCGAATAGAATTGGCAAAGATTCTCTTGCGCCATCCCGATGTGCTGCTGCTCGACGAGCCCACCAACCACCTCGACATAGAAAGCATAGGGTGGCTGGAGCGGTTCCTCGCGCAGAGCGGAAAAGCCGTGGTGCTGGTGAGTCACGACCGCGCCTTCATAAACAATGTGGCAAACCGCACGATAGAGATTTCGTGCGGCAGGGTGTACGACTACAAGACGAAGTATGACGAATATGTGAAGTTGCGCGCCGAACTCTATCAGCAGCAGCTGCGGGCTTACGAGAACCAGCAGAAAGAGATTGCTGCCATAAAGGACTTCATAGAGAAGTTCCGCTACAAGCCGACGAAAGCCGTGCAGGTGCAGAGCCGCATAAAGCAGCTGGAGAAAATCGTTCCGATAGAGATTGACGGGACAGACAAGTCGATGATGCACCTGAAGTTCCCGCCGTGCCTAAGGAGCGGCGACTTCCCCATTATCTGCAACGAGGTGGCGAAGAGTTATGGCTCCCACACCGTTTTCTCCGATGTCACGCTGACAATAAAAAGGGGGGAGAAGGTGGCTTTCGTGGGGAAGAACGGCGAAGGAAAGTCGACATTGGTGAAATGTATCATGGGAGAAATCCCGTTCTCGGGGGAACTGAAGGTGGGACACAACGTGCAGACAGGCTATTTCGCCCAGAACCAGGCGCAGCTTCTTGACGAGAACCTCTCTGTCTTTGAGACGATAGACAATGTGGCAACGGGAGAGATACGCCTGAAAATCAACAATATCCTTGGCGCATTCATGTTCGGCGGCGAGACTTCGGAGAAGAAAGTGAAGGTGCTGAGCGGCGGCGAGCGCAGCAGACTGGCAATGATAAAACTGCTCCTCGAACCCGTAAACCTCTTAATCCTCGACGAGCCAACCAACCATCTCGACATTCCGTCGAAGGAGATTCTGAAGGAAGCCATAAAGGCTTTCGACGGCACTGCCATAATAGTGAGTCACGACCGTGAGTTCCTCGACGGACTTGTGAGCAAGGTCTATGAATTTGGCGGCGGCAGGGTGAAGGAACACATCGGCGGCATCTACGATTACCTCAACTCGCGAGGCATAGAAAACCTGAACGCATTGGGATATTCCTCCCCAAAGACACCGGCAGCAAACGCTCCAAAGGCGCAGAAGGATGACGGCAAGGACACCGGAAAAAGGAGTTATGCCGAGCACAAAGAATGGCAGAAGCAGATACGCAGGACGGAGAAACTAATCGGCGAATGTGAGAAACGCATCGAGTCGATGGAGAAACGCACAGCAGAACTCGACAGCATCCTGTGTACGCCGGAAGGCGCTTCCAACGTGGAACTGATAACGGAATACACTTCAATAAAGAAATGTATTGAAACGGAAGAGAATAAATGGACGGAGCTCCAGGAGGAACTTGAAAGGCTGGAAGAAATGTAGTAGGTGCGGATCGCCGAGACGCACCCTCGCTGGATAATCCTGCTATGATTACCTATTGGCGTACATGTTCTCGTAGTATTGCTGGTAGTCGCCGGAGGTGACATTGTCCATCCATGCCTTGTTGTCGAGATACCAGCGCACGGTCTTTTCAATGCCCTCCTCAAACTGCAGGCTTGGCTCCCAGCCGAGTTCTCTCTGAAGTTTGCGCGAGTCAATGGCGTAGCGCATGTCATGGCCTTTACGGTCGGTGACGTGGGTGATGAGGTTAAGGTCTTCTCCCTCCTTGCGCCCCAAGAGCCTGTCTACAGTCCTGATGAGCACGTGCACAATGTCGATGTTCTTCCATTCATTGAATCCCCCGATATTATAGGTGTCGGCAACCTTTCCCTTGTGGAAGATAAGGTCAATAGCCCGTGCGTGGTCCTCCACATAGAGCCAGTCGCGCACATTGAGTCCTTCGCCGTAAACCGGCAGGGGCTTGCGGTTGCAGATATTGTTGATGAACAGAGGGATGAGTTTCTCGGGAAACTGATAAGGACCGTAGTTGTTGGAACAGTTGGTCACGACAGTGGGCAAGCCGTAGGTGTCGTGGAAAGCGCGCACGAAGTGGTCGCTGCTTGCCTTCGATGCAGAATAGGGCGAATGGGGATTGTATTTCGTCGTCTCAAGGAAGAACTCCGTGCCGTAGGCATGATGATGCGCCGATGAAGCCTTTGTGGTGAAGGGCGACTCAGTGCCCTCGGGGTGAGTAAGTTCCAATGCGCCGTACACCTCGTCGGTGGAGATGTGGTAGAACATCTTGCCCTCATACCTCTCCGGCAGCGACTCCCAATACTCCTTGGCAGCCTGAAGCAGAGTCAGAGTGCCCATCACATTTGTCCGCGCAAAGGTAAAGGGGTCTTTTATCGACCTGTCCACATGACTCTCGGCAGCCAAATGGATGATGCCGTCGACACGGTTGTCGGCCATCAACTTCCTCACCATGTCATAATCGCAGATATCGCCTTTCACAAAAGTGTAGTTAGGCGCATCCTTTATGTCGTCAAGGTTGGCGAGGTTGCCGGCATAGGTGAGTTTGTCAAGGTTGATGATGTGATAATCAGGATAGTTGTTCACAAAGAGCCGCACAACGTGCGAGCCTATGAAGCCTGCACCACCTGTAATAATAATGTTCCGTTTCACGTTATTGTTGTTTTTTTACTTTTTTACTTCCACTTCTATCGCTGCGGGATAGATGCGGCAGGGGTCAAAATAAGCCGCACAACTGTTGGCCATGTTTTGAAGCGTGAGTTTTGGCTTTCCGCTATAGACGCGCTTACCGTTCAGGCGTACAGTGACCTTTTTGCCCAGGTCCACGAGTTGGTTGTTGAGATAGAGCGTCACCTTGCCGCTCGTGGCAGGCTTGTAATGCCTCTTGAAGAACATTTCGATGCCCCAGTAAGGGTCGGTCTGAGTCACCTCATATTCCACCTCACTCACACGCAAGTCAATGTCATTGCCATTGATTTTCATCTCATAATAGGTGCGCGAGTTAAAGTCTTTGTTCGACCTCTCGTCCACATATATATTATAGAAGCCGTCGCGGTAGAGACTGTCCATCTCGAAGTTCTCCCAATACACCTCTTTGGGGTAAGGGTTTCTCACCTGCTGGCGCAGCCAAGGAAGTGTTGGCCGGTAATCTATGTGATGGCCGCAGCCGGGAATAAGTTCAATGCGATGATTGAAAAGCCCCTTGTGCAATGCCTGCACGCTGTCGAAGGCAGTCATCGTAGCCTTGGTAAGCACATCGCGGTAGAAGCCTTTGTCCTCGGCTCCCGTGCGGAGGGAGAAAGCCGTGTTGGCGCAGTTCTCCACAGGAGCATTTTTAAGGGGTTCGCCCCCTGCCATAGGCCCTGCCCCAGCCCAATAGTCGGCGTAGAACGAAGCGAGGCGCTGACTGCCATAGCCTCCTTCGGAGATACCGAACACATAGAGGCGGTTGGCATCGGCATCGCCGGAAGCCAAAGCCTGCCGCAACATCTTTTCCCAAGCCCATTGCTTCGCCCTTTGCCACCAACGGTAGTATTCCCCTTCATTGGGAATCTGCGGAATGAAATAAATGGAGGGAGCATCCTCGAAGATTTGGGCGAGTTGCAGACTCGTGCGCCACTCATAATCCTTGGGTCCCGAGCCATGGATATACAGGAACAAAGGCATCGAAGCAGGGCGCGCTGCATCAAGAGTCTTATATCCATAGTAATAAGGCATTACGGCGTTAGGCTCAAGCGATGAAGGAATGTTCCATTTGCCTTGGCGCGTACTGTCGAGAGGAGCCAGACTGATGAGTTTTTCTTCCTTTGAAGAAGCGTTTGCCTGCCTCCAAGCCTCCCAAACGAGCGACTGACATCTCTCCACTTCCGATGACTTTATTGGTGTTTTGCCGTCAAACTTCGCCTTGCTGCCGTTGAGGCGTTGGGCGAAGAACTCCACGAGACGGCGTTGCTCCTGACTGATGTTCCCGTCGGCAGCAAACAAGTTGGTGCAGAAAGCAAAGCACGCTGCAATAAACAGTTTTTCTTTCATTTTCTTATGCAAAGTTCTTATGCAAAGTTATATTATTTTTTCCATTTTTGTTTATTACGGCGGCAATTTTTAAAACCCGCCCATATTAAAAAGCAACTCAAAGTTGTGACATTCATCAAAACTTTATAACTTTGCGTTGGTTTTAAAACTTAATTTACACATAATTGAAAATGGAAAACGACAAGCAACTCATTGCTCAGTGTGAAGCAAAGGCAGCCCAATGGCTGTCGCCCTCCTTTGACGAAGAGACAAGGAAGAGTGTGCAGACAATGCTCGACAACAACGACAAGACAGAACTCATAGAATGTTTTTATAAGGACCTGGAGTTTGGCACAGGCGGACTCCGTGGCATTATGGGTGCAGGGTCCAACCGCATGAACATCTACACCGTAGGCATGGCGACACAAGGCTTTGCCAATTACCTTAAAAACAACTTCGCCGGCAGAGACACCATCTCTGTCGTAGTGTGCCACGACTGCCGCAACAACAGCCGCCTCTTTGCCCAGACCGTTGCCCGCATCTTCTCTGCCAACGGCATAAAGGCATATCTTTTCGACGACATGCGCCCCACCCCGGAGTGTTCCTTCGCCATCCGTCATCTCGGATGCCAGGCAGGAGTGAACATCACGGCTTCGCACAACCCGCGCGAATACAACGGCTACAAGGCTTATTGGGAGGACGGAGCACAGGTGCTTGCACCTCACGACACCGGCATCATCGGCGAAGTGAATAAGGTGAAGGTGGAGGACGTGAAGTTCAACGGCAACGACAGTCTCATCGAAATTATCGGCGAAGACATCGACAAAGCCTATCTCGACGCTGTGCAGGGCATCTCCATCGACCCCGAAGTGATAAAACGGCAGAAGGATTTGAAGATTGTCTATACCCCACTCCACGGCACTGGCATGACCCTCATCCCGCGCAGTCTGAAGCAATGGGGTTTCGACAATGTGCACTGTGTGAAGGAACAGATGATCAAGAGCGGCGACTTCCCCACGGTGAAGAGTCCGAATCCCGAGAATGGCGAGGCTCTCACCCTGGCTCTTCGTGATGCAAAGGAGATTGACGCCGACATCGTCATGGCTTCCGACCCCGATGCCGACCGTGTGGGAATGGCGTGCAAGAACGACAAGGGAGAGTGGATTCTCGTCAACGGCAACCAGACCTGCCTTATTTTCCTGTATTACATCATCAAGAACCGCAAGCAGAAGGGCAAGATGCAACCCTCTGACTTCATCGTGAAGACCATTGTCACCACCGATGTAATCCGCAAGATTGCAGAGAAGGAAAACATAGAAATGCGCGACTGCTACACCGGGTTCAAGTGGATTGCACGCGAGATAGCCCTGTCGGAAGGCAAGCAGCAGTATATCGGCGGCGGCGAAGAGAGTTACGGCTTCCTGGCAGAGGACTTTGTCCGCGACAAGGATGCCGTCTCCGCCTGCTCCCTCTTGGCAGAGATTTGTGCCTACGCCAAAGACCAGGGCAAGACTCTCTACGACCTCCTGATGGACATCTACCTCGAGTTCGGCTTCTCTGCCGAGTTCACCATCAATGTGGTAAAGCCCGGAAAGAGCGGTGCCGACGAGATAAAGCAGATGATGACCCTCTTCCGCAACAACCCGCCCAAGGAACTTGGAGGCAGCGAAGTGTGCACCTGGAAGGACTATCTGAAGCTGGAAGAGAAGCATCTTGACGGCACAGCCTGCCGTCTCTCCATGCCAACGACAAGCAACGTGCTGCAGTGGCGCTGCACCGACGGCACCAAAGTCAGCGTGCGCCCCTCCGGCACAGAACCCAAAATCAAGTTCTACATCGAGGTGAAAGGCACAATGAAATGCCCCGGCTGCTACGCCCGCTGCACCGACGAAGCCAACAGGAAAATTGCTGCAATAAAGCAAAGCCTGAAACTCTAAACAAACGACAAAACCACTGATTTAAAACTACAGATTACACCAATTACACGAAAAGCAATGCAAACCGTAGTAGGCGCGGATGCAGGTCCCCTCCCCTCAGGGGGAGGATGGGTGGGGCTTAGACGCGCCCTCACACCCTCGCGGATTTTCAAACTACAGATTACACAAATTACACGAAAATAATTTTCGAACACGGAATGCACTATCTTTGTCGAAGACCCACTGACCAAAGGGAAGTAATGCACGGAAATTAATGGTAGATTAATGGCCGATTAATGATGATTCGCTCGACTTTGTCGCTT
>CAYXGN010000098.1:0-7059 GCA_964464505.1 uncultured Prevotella sp. | reverse complement strand
GTCAGGCAGTCATTTTCTTGAGTTTGTTGAGGAGGGCGAACATCACCACGGCGCTGACGAGGCAGAGGGCGATGAGGATTCCCCAGTTATACATCAGCGGAATCTTGTTCCACAGCATTGAGGGAATGGAACTGAGATAGTTGCCTATGGCGGTGGCAACGAACCATCCTCCCATCATCAAGCCCTTATATTTGGGTGGCGCGACCTTCGACACGAAGGAGATGCCCATTGGCGACAGGAGGAGTTCGGCGAGGGTGAGGGTGAAGTAGGTGGAGATGAGCCAGTTTGGCGACAGGATGCTCTGTGTGGAGTCGCCGAGGTCCATTGGCGAGATGAGTCCTGTGGAGGCAAGGGTGATGACCCCGAAGCCGAGGGCAGCGACGAACATTCCCCAGGCGATGCGTGCCGGCGCACTCACCTCCTTGCCTCTGTTGGCAAGGGCTCCGAAGAAAGCCATGCTCAGCGGCGTGAGTGCCACGACGAAGAAGGGGTTGAACTGCTGGAAGTCGGAGGGCTGCGCCAGTGTGGGGTTGTCCATGCCAAGGAAGAGGGCAACGGCACCGCCCCACAGAGCCAAGGTCACGATGCCGCAAAGGATTCTGTTCCTGGCGGTCTTCGCCTGGAACGCTCCGAAGCCGGTGTATACTGACAGGGCGATGAGGGCAAGGCTGAAGATGTTGAACCAAATCCTCATGCCGCCACTGACGGAGAGGTTGGTGTATTTCTTTGCGAAGAAGGTAAGGGCTGAGCCGTTCTGATGGAAAGCCATCCAGAAGAAGATGACGACGGCAAAGACGAGGAGGAGAGCCACGATGCGGTCCTTCTCCTGCTTGGGTGTGAGCACTTCCACACTGTTCTCGCTCTCTTTGGCAGCCTGCTTTGCCGTGACATCGGCATGCTTGAACCAACTGCGGCAGGCAAAATAGATGATGGCAGAGACAACGAGGGAGAAGCAAGCCACGCCGAAGCAGAGTCCGTAGGCACCGTAAATCTTCTCGAGATACTCGGGAGTGTTGTTGGCGGCATCGTAGACCATGTTGTACTGTGCGAGATACATGTTGGTAATCCACTTCGCCATGGAGGGAGCGAACATGGCTCCGATGTTTATCGCCATATAGAACAGGCTGAACGCCGAGTCGCGGCGCGATGCATACTTCGGGTCATCGTAGAGGTTGCCCACAAGCACCTGCAGATTGCCCTTGAACAGTCCTGTGCCGAGGGAGACGCAAGCCAAGCCGGCGAACATCGACACTTTGCCTACAGTGTCGGCACCAGTGGGTATTGCCAAACCGAAATAGCCGAGAAACATTGTTGCCAAACCGATGGTGACACACTTGCCATAGCCTATCTTGTCGGCAATCATACCGCCGAAGAGAGGGGCGAAATAAACTACTGCGAGGAAGATGGCGTAAACCTGTCCTGCCTGCGATTCTGTCCATCCGAACTTGGCCTGCATGAACAAGGCGAAGATGGCAAGCATGGTGTAGTAGCCGAAGCGCTCACCGGTGTTTGCCAAGGCCAAAGCATAAAGGCCTTTAGGTTGATTTTCAAACATAATACTTGTGTGTTTTTATTTGTTTATAGATTCTTTGTGCGCGCGATGTCGAACAGCCAAGTGAGTTTCACCACGATGTTGTTGATGTTCGACTTGGCGAACCAGTCTTTCTTCGAGTCGCCGTAGATGTTGCCCAAACCGTAATAGTAGCGTCCCTCAAGGAGGAAATGGCCCATGCTGCCGGCGGAATACTCCACGCCAAGCCCGGCGGCGATGCCGTAGTCGAACTTGTTCTCCACCGGCATTGACTCCTGCTCGCAAGTCTGGTTGGCACGGTCGGCAAGGTTGCGGCTTGCCAAATCGTAATTGCAGCGGGTATTCTCGCTGAGCATGATGCCGAACTGGGGTCCTGCCTGAAAGAAGAACTGGAAGCCTTTTGTCTCGCGTCCCCAGGCGAGATGGGCGAAGACAGGAATCTGGAGGCAGTTGATGTCGCGGCTGTAGGTCTCGGCAACGCCGGTAACGGAATTTATCACCGGACTTTCGTCTACCGTAAGGATCCGCTCGCTCCAGCCGAGACGGGTGTAGTTGCACTCGGCATAGATGGAACAGACGGTGCTGAAATACTTCTCGCACACATAGCGCAGCGACAAGCCGCCGGTGAAGCCCTTGTGCATCTGCTGTGTCACCTTGGGTGTGAAGCCGATGTTGCCCAGCACATAGCCGCCGTTCACTCCTATGGAGAAGTCGCTGCGATGCGAGCCTATCTGCGCGAGAGAGTCGAGGGCTGCCGCTGTAAAGACAAAAAGCAAGAGAAGAAGTTTCTTCATAATCAATAATTGATTGATTCCATTGTATTGTCCTGCTTGTAATGCACGAGCATGAAGGCGTGGTTCTGCAAGCCTCCTCCGGCACAACGCCTGAACTTCAGCGGGGTCTGCAAGGGTCGTGACTGCTGCCGGCTGTTGCCGCGGAACGACTTGCCGTAACGGTGGAGTCCGCCAATGAAGAACTGCGCATGGTCGAAACCCGTGACGGCAAAGCGCGGAAGCGACTCGCGCATGGACTGCTTGAACCACCGTCTGTAGGCGTGGGCAAAGTCGATGGTAGCCTTTGCCGAGGGGTTATAATAGAATGTGGTGGGGATAAGGGTGTCGTATTTGTGGAAATACGCCTGATAGGCCTTGGTGTACATAAGCCATTCGGTGTAGCCAAAAAGCGATACCGAGACTGAAGGCACGCGCCTGCGCAGGGCATCGAGCTTTGCCAAAGCCGCATTGAGTTGGGGAGAGCGGCCCGTATTCAAGACCACCACATTGCCTTCGTCCCGGAAGAATGCCTTGGCGAAGGCTTCGTCGGAGGAGAAGACATTGGTGATGTTGTATTTCACCCCGTTGGCTTCAAGCCGCTTGCGCAGGGCAGAGGTGAAATGACCCTTACGGCTTGTGGAATCGTTGCAGTCGATGAAGACAACGTGCCTGCTCCCCACCCTATCCATAAACGCATTGACGGAGGACTCCGTGAGGGCTGCCTCCGACTGATAGACCTGATAAATCATCGGATTGACAGTCACGTCATTGCCGTTGATGGAGAAAGGTATCACGAGGGGGATGTCGTGGCGTTGGCAGAAGTTGCCTATCGAAGTCACCTGTTTGGTGTAGAGGGGACCGAAGATAATGTTGCACTTGGCGGCATTGGGGTCGGCAAGCACTTTGCTTACATCGGCATCGATGGGCACGTTCCACGCAAAGACATTGGTGCTGATGCCCTGGCGTTTCAGACTGTCGCACGCCATCAGAATGCCGCGATAATACTCTGTCATGCGCTGGCCGTCGCCGTCGACATTGTGAAGGGGGAGCATCACGCCGACATTGACTGTCGACACCGTTGTGGAGGTTTGCTTCGCGGCTGCAGCAGAGGTGTTGGCAGGCTTGGGGGAAGGGATGAGCAGTTGGTCGCCCTTCTTCAAGGAATAGCCCGGGGCTTTCATCTCGGGGTTGGCGTTCATCAGTTCCTCTACGGTGATGTTGTATTTCCGCGAGATACCGTAGATGGTGTCCTTTTTCTTTACCTTATACAAGTCCTGCCACTTTGCTGTCTGTGCTGTCGTGGCAAGCGGCATAAAGATAAGGAATAGGAATGCAATTAAAATTTGAATTGATTTTTTCATTTGTAGGAGCGTTTAAAAGGGTGCGTCTCTAAGCCTCTCCCGACCTCCCCTGAAAGGGAGGAGAAAAGCATCTGCACCTACTACTGTGTCACTCATCGCCGAATTTCTCGCTTGCCTTGCGGAGTATTGACGAGGGCGAAGGGGTTCTTCCCTGCTTCTTCAACCAATCTTGTTTCCTCTGCTCGTAGTCACGACGCTTGCGTTCAAGAAAGTTGTCTGCCATCGGGGTTATTTGAATTTACTGTAAATCACACTTATCTTAAGCGGCGAATAGGAGTTCTGGCTTCCTCCCACCAGGCGCACACTCGTCATCGACATGTCGTGGGTCACCTTTGTTATCTCGTTGGTGCTGCTGTTAAGCGTCACCGTGACAGGAATGACAACCACCTTGTTCCAGTCGGGATTGGAGCGGTCGGCGTTGTTGTCAAGATACTTGATGAGACTTCCGATGTTGTTGAACGTGTAGGTGTTGAGGGTGCTGTTGAAGTAGGCTATGAACGATGTCTTGTAGTCAGCCACCTTGTTCTGCTCGAAGAAGGAATGGATGTCGCTCTTCGGTATCATCAGCAAGGTCTGGGCGGCATCCAAGGCGTAGTCGTCGTTCTTTCCAGTGGTATTCATTCTGGTGAGCACCACCTTGGCAGAGTTGATGGAGTCCTTCTCATGGCTGCGGAGGATATCGTCCACAGGCAGGGTCATCTCGGTGAATATTCCCGCCGGCGACTTGATGTAGGTGCACGAATTGTCGGCAGCCATCTTGGCTATGGAACTCTTGTCGTTCTCTATTCTACTTGTCTGCAACACCTCTTCCGTGCCGGGGAACGATGTCGCCTTCGTGCCTATATACAACGTGTCCTTCGTCTCGCCGTCAGAGGTAACGGTGCCGGAATAGGCATACTGATAGTAAACGTCCAACTGACTGAGATAGACGTAAGCCATGGAGCCCAAACCTCCCTTTGTCTTGAAATAGAAGCCGGGCAGCACATTATTGATAAAGGTGTAGGCATTCTTGAAGAGGGAGGGCGACTCATAATATTTTCTCAGGATATAGGTTCCGAAGTTGTTGTAGGTCTTTCCGTCCTTGTCGGTGTATTCCTTGTCGAGACGGATGCAGATGTTCGACACATAACCCGAAGAACTCCTGTTGTCGGAAGAGATATTCATGTCGGCAAGGGTGTACATCTTGTCTATTGAATAGCCTCCCCTGCGCAGATAGCCTTCCTTCTCGGGGTCGAAATTGGAATAATACTTTTCGTCCGCGGGCACGGGCTTGTCGAGTTCATAGGCGGTGAGTTTCATCGTGGAAAGGGAATCGCCGTAGAAGTCCTGATAATAAAGGGTTATCTCGCACGAGTCGGCAACGATTTCGCCGTCCATACGGCTTCTGATGCTGTCCTTCTCCGGCAGAGTCAGGTTCTCGATGGAGAAGAACTGCGTCATGAAGTCACTCGACAGATAAGCCCCTGTCTCGGGGTCTCTCACCTTACCGAGATAGCCTGTGACATTGCGCGAAAGCACAGAGTCGGCAACAATCGACCTTGTCTCTACAGTGAATGTGTCTGTGGTGATTTCCAAATGGTCAAGGTCGTCAATGAGCGAACCTCCAATGGTATCTGTCGTGTCGTCGCACGAAACCGCAAGGATAGAGGCGAACAGCACACTAATCCAAATCTTAATTTCTTTCATAATTCAACTATCTCATTTAGAGATATTTTCATAAAAATCCTTGTAGGCCTTTACTTTGTCCTCCTCCACATAATCGAGTACTGGCACGCCCTTGCTCTTGGCATAATCTATGACTTTGGCGTTGGCTTGCGGAACGGCAGCGATAATGGCATCGCTGTAATCCACAGCCATGCGTCCGAACTCGTCGAAGTTGAAATTGTCATCGTAGGCCTTCAGCATTTTCTTGGAGACTTCCTTATACTCTACGCACCGCTTGAACGTGTCGTTGATGCTGCTTGTAAGCACCTCGTCATAGACAGAGGTGACAATCTTGGCGTTGGCAAAGGCAGGCTCGTTCTTGAAGGCTGTCCTGATAAAGAACGGAGCCACATAGCCCATCCAACCCTGGCAATGGATGATGTCGGGAGCCCAACGGAGTTTCTTCACCGTCTCAAGGACACCGCGCGCAAAGAAAATAGCCCTCTCGCCATTGTCGCTGTACTCCTCCCCATTCTCGTCGAACGACATCCTGCGCTTCACGAAATAGTCTTCGTTGTCGATGAAATAGACCTGCAGACGCGTCTGCGGGATGGAAGCCACCTTGATGATTAGCGGGTGGTCGGTGTCGTCGATGGCGATGTTCATGCCCGACAACCTGATGACCTCATGCAACTGCCCTCTACGCTCGTTGATGTTCCCCCATTTAGGCATAAACGTGCGAATCTCAAAACCGTCCTCCTGCATCTTGCTCGGGATATCCCTGCCATTGACGGACACTGCTGTTTCAGGAACATAAGGGGCAATCTCCTGATTGATAAAAAGAATTTTCTTTGCCATGCGTTTTATATGAATAAACATGAAACGAAAGCGCCGGGACACCTTGGTCTATCACGCGCCTTCACATTCGTGCTACAAAATTACAAAAAAAAGTTTGAATAACATTCCTTTTATCAAAATAAGGGCTTTCAGGCTTGCAGTTTTGTCATATTTTTGAATTTATTTTTCCTTGTTTAAGAAAAAAGTAGTTATTTTGCAGCCAAATTGAAGCAGTGAAATCGAAGCAGTAAAAATGAAGGTAATTGACAACATTGTAGAACTACAAAACGAACTGTTCGCATCGCGGAAACAAGGCAAGAGCATAGGACTTGTGCCCACAATGGGAGCACTTCACGAAGGGCACGCTTCTCTCATAACACGGAGTGCCCGGGAGAACGGCGTCACTGTCGTCTCCGTCTTCCTTAACCCGACACAGTTCAACGACCCCAACGACCTCGAGCGTTATCCCCGCACCATAGACCACGACTGCACAGTGGCGGACAGTTGCGGTGCCGACATCGTCTTTGCCCCTTCGGTAAAGGAAATCTACCCCACCCCCGACACGCGGCAGTTCTCCTTCCCTCCCGTAACCACAGTCATGGAGGGAGCGCATCGCCCCGGCCATTTCAACGGTGTGTGCCAGGTGGTCTCCCGACTCTTCTATATCGTCCGGCCCCACCGTGCCTATTTCGGGGAAAAGGACTGGCAGCAGATAGCCGTGGTGAAACAGCTGGTCCGCTATATGGAAGCCGCCATAGAGATTGTGGAATGCCCCACAGTCCGTGAGGACGATGGACTGGCAAAGAGTTCGAGAAACACCCTTCTCACCCCCTCCGAGCGCGCCATCGCCCCGCGCATCTACGGAGTGTTGAAGGAGAGCATCGCTTTCTCGCAGACACATTCGCCCGCAGAG
>CAYXGN010000097.1:0-7179 GCA_964464505.1 uncultured Prevotella sp. | reverse complement strand
TTTACAATCTTGAACCTCTCCAAAACCGCCATTTACTGGTGTGGGAAACTTCAGTAAAGTAAGCTGCGGCTTACAAATTTAAACCGAGAGAGGGCGCAAATCCTTGCGCCCTCTCTCGGTGAATAGCCGTGCTTGCCACAGGACGCTCGGCCTCCTATAGTTTGCCTTCATCTTTGCGAGGGCGCGTCTAAGCCCCACCCATCCTCCCCATGAGGGGAGGGGAATTGCATCTGCGCCTACTACGACCACGCAAAAAGCGGTGCGGCGACACAACAAAAAATGCGCTCTCATTGTACCCGAGCGGACAATGGGAGCGCATTTTGTAGGTTCTTTGTTTTACTTTCCTGCCAGATTACATTGCCGATGTGGCTTGCACGAGCCATCCGTAAACGCAGCTGCAGATGCCGAAGAGGAGTACGCCGGCGGTGCAGAGAGCGAGGGCTGTGCGTGTGGCGCAGTCGCTACGGAACGTGGGCAATGGCGTTTCGGTCTTGTTGATATACATGCACTTCACAATTTTCAAATAGTAGTAGAGTGACGGCACGGTATTGACGAGGGCGATGAACACCACGGCGTAGGCGAAGCGGGAGCCTTGTCCGGCTGCTGCCAGGAACACGAAGAACTTGCAGAACATTCCGGCGAAGGGGGGGATGCCTGCCAGTGAGAACAGCGCGAGGGTGAGGAGGAACGACAATTTCGGGTTTGATTGATAGAAACCGTCGAACACCGACATCTCCGTGTTGCCTTTTCCGCGTGTCTCCACCACGTTGATGACGGTGAAGACAACCATATTTGCTGCGACATAGATGAGCACATAATACATCAAGGCGGTCAAGCCTATGGCGTTGTTGCCGATGGCTGCGAGCATGATGTAGCCCGCCTGCGAGATGGAGCTGAATGCCATGAATCGCTTGAGTTCGCTCTGACGCAGTGCGAAGAGGTTGGCAATGGTGATGGTAAGGACGATGACGACATAAAGAAGTGTCTCGTAATACTCGGTCATCGGACCGAACACCTTCATGAGGATGGTCATCAAGGCGAACGCTGCGGCTCCTTTCGACACGACACTAAGGTAACCTGTCACTGCTGTCGGGGCTCCCTGATAGGTGTCGGCAGTCCAGAAGTGGAACGGCACGAGCGAAATCTTGAAGCCAAGACCGCTGAAGAAGAACACAAGACCCATAACAGTGAGGGGCGTTGCGGTAATCTTTGCAGCCACATCGTCGAAGTAAAGCGTGCCGCATGCACCGTAAAGGAATGAGATGCCATAGAGCATCACGCCGCTGGAGAATGTCGCTGTGAGGATGAACTTGGCTGCTCCCTCGGCGGAATCTTTCTTAAACTTGTCGAAAGCCACGAGGCATGCCATCGGAACGGAAGCCATTTCCAAGCCCAAGAAGAACATAAGGAAGTGGCCGGAAGACATCATCACATACATGCCAAGCAGCGTGGAGAGCACGAGTTCATAGAATTCTCCCTCTTTGCGCAGCACGTCGGGACGCTCAATCCACGACTGTGCCATGACAACCACGATGAATGCGCCGGCAGTGAGGATGACTTTCATCACCTGTGCTGCTGCGGTGGCGGTGTAGAGTCCGGCGAAAGCGGTGGCGGGTTGGGCAGTAAAGCAGAGTGCCGTTTGTGCAACCAACAGGCAACCTGTCAGCAAACGCAATGCAGAGTGTTTCTTCCCGCCTTTCAAAAGGAGGTCGGCGAGGAACACAATTACCAAGGCTGCCATCAGACCTGCCTCCGGCAGCATATTAAAAAATTGACTATAATCCATTTTGTTTCTACTGAACGGTTATTAGGCGTGTTCTAAAATCTCCACGCCAGTTTTTTTATTGTTTGTTTGGACCTGCTCTTTGTGTCTTTTTGTTTTTATTCGGCATCTTTATCTTGCTTTTTCAGTCGTGTAGCCCGCTACACTCCTTCAAATAGCAAGAGAAATCTGCTCGACTAAAAATCAAAAATCCATCAAAGGCAATTTTTAGAACTCGCCTTATTAAAGTGTTGGTATTACGCTGAGTATCGGCGTCACTGCGTTGTTGATGACATTGCTTGCCCAGAAGGGGAAGGTGCCGAGACCGGCAACGCAGAAGATAAGACAGCAAACGGCAAAACGCTCGTCCCAGGTGGCATCGGTGAGAGTCTCGAAGTGCGGGTTCTTCACTTTCTCGAAGAGGATGAAGCCCACTGTGCGGAGTATGTAGACCGCTGTCACAACGATGGAAGTGATGGCGATGACGGTACAGCAACGGTGGAACGTGTCGGCGTTCTCAAAAGAGCCGTTGAAAATGGTCATCTCGGCGATGAAGCCCGAGAAGCCCGGCAAGCCAAGGTTGGCAAGACCGGCGATGACATAACCCACAGAGAGGAACGGCATAATCTTCATCAAGCCTCCAAGTTCACGGATGTCGCGGGTGTGGGTGCGGCCGTAAATCATACCGATGAGGGCGAAGAACAAGGCCGTCATGAGTCCGTGGGAGAGCATCTGAAGGATGGCTCCGGTGCAGGACACGCGTGTCATCATAAGCAAAGCGAACAACACCAGACCGCAGTGGGACACCGATGAGTAGGCGTTGATGAACTTAAGGTCGGTCTGAACGCATGCCGAGAAGGCTCCGTAAACCACGGAGATGGTGGTGAGGATAAGGAATATCCAAGCCAAATCGTGGGCTGCCTGCGGCAGAAGGAACATGGCGATGCGGAAGCAGCCGTAGCCTCCCAGTTTCATAAGAACGCCGGCATGGAGCATAGACACTGATGTCGGGGCGCAGCCATGACCTATCGGCGACCATGTGTGGAAGGGGAACAAGGCTCCAAGCACACCGAAACCGATGAACACAAACGGGAAGAGCACATTCTGGATGTGACCCGGAATGTGGTTGTTGTGGGCTATTTCGAGGATGTTCATCGTTGTGCCGCCGTTGAAGAAGTAGATGCCCACGAGTCCGAGGATGATGAGAGCGGAACCTCCCATAAGCATCAGCGTGAGCTTCATTGCGGCATATTCCTTGCGACCCGAGCCCCAGTAGCCAATCAAAAGGTACATAGGGATGAGGGCAACCTCATAGAACATGAACATGGTGAAGAGGTCGATGGAGATGAAGAAACCGTAAACGCCGGTGGAAAGCAGCGTGAACCACATGAAAAACTCCTTTGTCAGGGGCTTCAGTTTCCACGAAGCGAAGGTTCCGGTGAAGACGATAATGCTCGAAAGCAAAAGCATGACAACGGAGATACCATCCACTCCCACTTCATAATTTATGTGCAAAGCGGGGAACCATTCGGCGCAAGCACGGAGAATCATCTCGTCGGTGTTGCCGGCAGAACGTACTCCGATGAAATGGAGAGTGAGCCAAACACTCAATGCCAGAAGGCACGACGAGCCTGCAACCATCACACCACGCACCTGATTGACATTGCGTGCTATCCAAAGGCCAAGCAACATCAAGGCAGGGATTACTACGAATAAACTTAATATATTCATGTCTTTCTTATAAGCAAAGTAATAATAATGTTAAAGCCACCGTACCCGTCAGGAACCAAACGGCATACTGACGGACATCGCCACTCTGCCATGGACGGATGCTCTCTCCGGCTTCGTTGGCACCCCAAGCGGTGAAGTCGATAAGACCATTGATAATCTTTTCGTCAATCCACTGCACCGGACGGCTCACATAACGGAACAGAATCCTGTGGGTGACAAACTGATAGACCTCGTCCATATAGAAGCGCTTGTAAGCCCAACGGTGCAGGCGCGGGAACGTGGCATACAACTTGTCAGCAACAGGCTGCTTCTCTCCTTTATAAATATAAGTGGCAAGGCAGATGGAAATGATTGCTATCACTGTTGATGTGGCAGCAACCTGAGGGTCGAAATGAATGGTGTAGGCAGTGCCGGCTGCACTCACAATAGAACCGAAACTTGCCCAATCCCAACCGAGGAAACCGCCAAGGGTGGTGACAACACCAACACCGACGGTGACGATGCTCAAGAAGATGAGCGGGAAAGTCATCGTTGCCGGTGCTTCGTGGGGAGTGTGCTGGGCGTGGAGCTCCTTGTTCTCCGTGCCCCAGAAGATGCCGTAATAGAGGCGGAACATATAGAAAGCGGTCATCGCTGCCACTCCTGTCATCCACCAACCGCAGAGCGGCGAGTACTCAAAGCAGGCTGTGATGATTTCGTCCTTCGAACTGAATCCGGAGAAGAACGGTATGCCTGCGATGGCAAGACAAGAGATAAGGAACGTGGCATGAGTGATGGGCATGTACTTGCGCAAGCCTCCCATGGCTGCCATCTCATTGGAGTGGACGGCGTGGATGATGCATCCTGCACCCAAAAAGAGGCACGCCTTGAACATGGCATGCGTGAACAGGTGGAACATGGAAGCCATATAGCCCAGCTGAGCATGGTTGTCGAGAACCGCACCATGATGTCCCGGCAGACAAACTCCAAGTGCCACCATCATGAACGCAATCTGGGAGATGGTGGAAAAAGCCAGAACTCGCTTGATGTCGCTCTGTGCACAGGCAACGGCGGCAGCGTAGAAGGCTGTGAAAGCACCCACAACGACCACCACTTCGAGTGCCTGCGGGGCGTATTCTATCCATATTGGGAACATTCGGGCAATCTGGAACACACCGGCAACAACCATCGTCGCAGCATGGATGAGGGCCGAAACAGGAGTCGGGCCTTCCATGGCATCGGGCAACCAAATGTGCAACGGGAACATGGCTGACTTGCCTGCGCCACCGATAAACATCAGGACGAGGGCTGTGGGCAATATCATTCCGCCGGCAGCAATGGCACGGGCGGACTCCGCAAGAGTGAAGACCTCTGCGCCGGCACCATAGTTTATGGGTGTTGTTCCGGTAAACGAGAAGTTGTAGCTTCCGGTATAGTAGCCGAAGATAAGAATACCAATGAGGAAGAACATATCGGCGAAACGGGTCACGATGAAAGCCTTCTTCGAAGCGTGAACGGCGGCTTTCAGCGTGTAATAGAAGCCGATGAGGAGGTAAGAACTTACGCCCACAAGTTCCCAGAACATATACATCTGGAAGATGTTGGTGGCAAGCACGAGTCCGAGCATTGACATGGTGAAGAGCGAAAGGAAGGCGTAATAGCGCTGGAAGCCCTTCTCTCCGTGCATGTAACCGAACGAATAGATGTGCACCATAAGGCTCACCGTGGAGATGACGATAAGCATCATCACCGATATCGGGTCAAGCAATATGCCGAGGTCGAAGTGCAGATGGCCCAGCGGCAACCATGTCACGTTGTACGGAACGAAAGTTGCGAAGGTGCCGTCGGGGAGCCGGTCGGCTGTGAAATACTGGAACGCAGTGAAATAACTAAGGATTGTCACCAAACCCAAAGAGCAGGTTCCGATGAGTCCCGCAGCCTTATGCGACCAGGAATACTTCTTGTTTACGAATTCCGGCAGACCGATAATCAGGAAGCTGACAAGCGGCAGCAGGAGAATCCATATTGAATAGTTAAAATCCATAATCACTTATTAATATTTCATGTTTTCAATACTGTTCACCTGATCGCTGTGGAAATTGCGGTAAACATTGATAATTATTGCGATTGCAACAGCACTCTCTGCGGCACTCACTCCGATGGAGAAGAGGGTCATGAAGAAGCCTTCCAACTCTCCGGGGAAGAGCAGACGGTTGAACGCTGCGAAGTTAAGGTCGACAGCATTGAGCACAAGTTCTATCGAGATGAGCATTGCTATCAGATTGCGGCGGGTTACAAATCCGAACACGCCGATAAAGAACAGAAGTGCGCTGAGCACAAAATAATATTCTACTGGTACCATCATTACTTTTCCTCCTTTTCTTTACGAGCCACTACTATTGCTCCGATGATGCAAGCCAAAAGGAACACTGAGATGAACTCAAAGGGTAGAACATACTGGTATTTCTCCGAACCGAGAAGGGCTTTGCCTATCGTTTCCATCTGCACTTCGGTGCCGTTGCCCGCAACAGCGGCATTGACAAAACCGTTCTTGAGCAGGATTGCAACGACAGTCACAAGTCCGACGAGGCACATCAAAGCCCCCATGACAGCGCGACTGCCCTTCACCCGCTCCACGAGTCCTTGAAGAGTGCGCTTGCTTACAAGCTGGACAGCGAAGACATACATCATCACCATGGCTCCGGCATAGACGCTAATCTGAGCCGCACCAAGGTAGGTGTAGTCGAGAAGGAAATAAAGTCCCGCCACTCCGAGGAGTACGAAAAGCAGGAAAGTGACGGAGCGCATGATGCGTTTTGTCGTCACGCACAAGACAGCCGAGCCGAGGATGACTGCTGCCAAGATGCAAAACATTACTAAACTTGCCATAATTTAATTCTTACTCCTTATTTTGTTTTGGTGTTAAAGGTTCCGATTTCGAAGTCAGCGCCGCCATCGATGATGTTGGGAAGCGACCCTCCGGCATACACTTCCTTATCGAGATGGAACACAAGGGCGTTGCGGTCGAACACGGAATTCTCGAAATCGTTGACGAATCTGATTGCGTTGAAGTTGCAGGCATTGACACAAAGCTCGCAGAACATGCAGTCGCCGAGGTCGTATTGATAGTCGACAAGTTGCTTTTTCTTCTTCCCTGTCTCCGGGTCTTCCACCATCTGCGACACAATCTTGATGGTTCCGTTGGGACACGACTTCTCGCAGAGAGTGCAGGCGGTGCACTTCACGGCTCCGTTCTCGTCGCGGTTCATCACCAGACGGCCGCGGTGGCGCGCTGAAACGTGCAGCGTGGTCTTGCGGTTCTCGGGGTATTGCTCCGTGCTCTTGGGCGTAAAGTACTCCTGCAGAGTGGTCTTCATTCCCACGGCAAGTGTCTTTACGGCAGCACCTATCTCCCCGAAATATGATTTTTTGTTTTCTTCCATAGTGTTATAATATGTTTTTAGAAGTGCCAACCGAATGCCACAACTACGGTCATAAGAATGAGATTGATGAGACACAAGGGCATGAGATACTTCCACTCGAGCTTAAGAATCTGGTCGATACGCAAGCGCGGGAAGGTCCAGCGCACCCACATGAGCAGCCAAACCACGGCGAATGTCTTTCCGAGAAACCACACAATGCCCGGGATGTAGTTGAGAATGGTGTCCACTGCTTCCACACCGATGTTGAAAGGAGCCCATCCTCCG
>CAYXGN010000096.1:0-7227 GCA_964464505.1 uncultured Prevotella sp. | reverse complement strand
TATTCGAACACAGAAAGCACTGAAAACACAGACGTTTATGCTATAACTACAGATTTCACGTCATTTATTCACACATTGTTTATATTAAGAGGAGTTCATCAAGCTTCGCAAGTGTCGAAGAACCACTGACCAACGGGAAATCATCAAACGAATCCCCGAATTGGCTTATTTCGAATGCTTACTCTATGAGTGCGTCTCACGCACCTACTAAGCTCTCGTTTTCTAAAAAGAAAACGAGAGAGCCGGGAGGTTCTGTGAACACTCCCGGCTCTCTCGTTATTTATGAGGTTCTTTTCAGAACCAGTCTTTGTTATTCTTCTGTTGCGGTTTCCTCTGTTGTTACAACTTCCTCGGTTGTTGCTACAACTTCTTCCTTTGTCTCAACAGGTGCTTCTGCTTTTTCCTCTGCAGGGGCAGCAGTTTCTGCTGTCTCGGCTACTACTGTCACAGGCACTTTCACCTCAACTTCCTTGTGGAAGTGGATAGTTGCTTCATAGTCGCCAACCTTCTTGATGTCGTGCATTGTGATAATCTTGCGGTCGATGTCGAAGCCCTTCTTCTGGAGTTCTTCTGCCACGATGTTGGCATTTACCGAACCGTAGGTCACGCCTGTTGCACTAACCTTTGCCTCGATGACGAGTTTCACGCCGTTGAGAGCTTCGGCCTTCTTCTCTGCTTCAGCCTTGATGGCTGCGAGCTTGTGGGCCTGCTGCTTGAGGTTCTCGGCGAGAACTTTCTTTGCTGACTCGGAAGCGATGACACCTTTGCCTGTTGGGATGAGGTAGTTGCGACCGTAGCCGCTCTTTACATTCACGATATCGTTCTTGTAACCCAAGCCGATAATATCTTCTTTAAGTATTATTTCCATAATTGCAATTCCTCCTTAAATTATTTCATCAAGTCTGTTACATAAGGAAGCAAGGCAATCTGGCGTGCACGCTTGACAGCCTGTGCTACGCGGCGCTGATACTTCAAGGATGTGCCTGTGATGCGGCGTGGAAGGATTTTACCCTGCTCGTTTAAGAACTTCTTGAGGAATTCGGGGTCCTTGTAGTCAATGTACTTGATGCCGCTCTTCTTGAAACGGCAATATTTCTTCTTGCGTGTGTCTACTGACGGTGGGGTCAAAAAGCGAATTTCTGATTCTGCTGCTGCCATGATTAAGCCTCCTCCTCTTTTTTAGCGAATTTGTTATGTCTCTTCTCAGCATACTGTGCAGCATACTTGTCGAGCTTAACTGTCATGTAACGAATAACTTTCTCGTCGCGGCGATAGCCTGTCTCGAGAGTCTTAATAACTGTTGGCTCTGCCTTGAACTCCAGCAGACAATAAAAGCCTGTGGACTTCTTCTGAATAGCATAAGCCATCTTCTTGAGTCCCCAGGTCTCTTCATTCAAAATCTCTGCGCCGTTGTCGGTGAGGATTTTCTTGAATTTAGCGACCGTTTCCTTCATCTGTTCATCAGACAAAACGGGAGTCAAAATGAAAACGGTTTCGTATTGATTCATACTTTTAAAAATTAATAAATAAAAATGTTTTTGCAAAAATGCGGTGCAAAGGTACTCATTTTCTGTAAGATGCGGAACCTATGGCTTTCTTGTAACGTAACATTTAACATATTTTATCCAAATAAATTAAACGTCTTGGTTTCACTTTTATATTTTTGCAACTCTGATGAGACGTTTCAATAAAATACTTTCGCCTAATCTCGGTTTGGCACTCATTGTTATCGGTGTTGTGGCTCTGATAACAAGTCATCTGCGAGTGTGGAGGTTCGCCAACCTCTTTTCCTTGCTTTCTCTCATTGTAATTTTGGGGGGCATAATCGTTTATGTCGTTGCCTTCAATGGTAAGGAAAAGTATTAGGTGGACTTTCCTATTCATGGTGGTATGATTCACCTTTTATTATTGTGCACGCGCGATAGAGTTGCTCGGCGAAGATGAGTCTTACCATCTGGTGGGAGAAGGTCATCTTCGACAAAGCGATTTTCTCGTTGGCTCTGTTGTAGACCTCTTGCGAGAAACCGTAAGGCCCGCCGATGACGAAGACGAGATTCTTCGACGTCTGCTGCTTGTTGGCAAGCCATTTCGCCATCTCCATGCTTGTGTTTTCTTTGCCGTGCTCATCGAGGAGGACGACGGTGTCGGAGGGTTGAAGGAGTTTCAGTATCTGCTCTCCCTCAGCATGCTTTTGCTGTTCTTGCGTGAGGTTCTTCGTGTTTTTGAGGGCTGGGATGGTGCGAATGGCGAAAGGCAGATAATGGTTGATGCGCTCTGCATAGTCGTCAATACCGTTCACGTAGAGCGGGTCATTGGTTTTGCCGACGAGTATCAGTTCACTTTTCATACTCGTCCTTTCGCTTTGGGTTCATAGGGAACCAACCCTTTTCCACTCTTTTCTTCTGCTCGAAGAGTTCGCCAATGCTCCATAGCAGCGATGCTCCCAACACTCCGATTACGGCGGAGAGCAGAGTGTCGCTGATGAAGAGTGCGCCCGCGATAGAGGCGATGCCGAGGACAAGGAACAGCCACCAAGGGCGTGTGCCAAAGTGGTATTCCATCTTTATCACGATGGGGTGGAACAATCCTATTATCAAAAAGGTGCTGACGGCGATGATGATGCCGGTGAAGTGTAGCATGAGTAATTCTCTTTCAAAAACGTTAATCTCTCAGTTCCGGCACCACTGCGAAGTATTCCACATCGCTGTCGGTGAGGTTCTCCATGTAGTGTGAGTGTCCCTTCGGGCAATAATGCACCTGTCCGGCAGTGACTGTTTCTGTCTTGCCGCCGTAATGGAAGGTGGCTGTGCCCCTCAGAATATAGACTATTTCGCAGTTGTTCTCGTGCGTGTGCAAGCCCGATGATGCTCCGGGAGTGAGCCTGTGGCGCATTATCTTGCAGTCGGTGTCGGCGTAGTTGCGCACGATGAGTTCGCCTTTGCCTCCCTTGAATCCATTGATTGAGGCAGGCTCGATTTGTTCAAAGTCGATTATCATTATCTTTTTGTTTAGAAGTTTCAGTCGGGTTCTTCCCCTTTGTACTTGCGATTATGGCAATGCAGCACAATGCTGTAATGGTAATGGCTGCCTGCTGTGGCTCAAGTGGAAAAAGGAAAGAGAGGGCGAGTCCGAGGAAGAAGCCTCCGTCGCACGCCAGAAAATAAGTGCTTACTGCAGTGCTCCGCTGACAATGGTTGCACAGACAGAGCAAGCGGGAGAGTTGGCACGAGCATGCCGTTCCCAAGCCTACGCCCAAAATTAAGGCTGCAATGAACGTGAAGGAATAGTGGGAAAGGGGGAAGACAAGCATTGCGGATGCCATCAAAACCAGCAAATCGCCGATGATGAAGGAGCGTTTGCCGCTACTTGCTGATAGATAGTGCTGCAAGCCGAGGGAGAAGAAAAATCCCAACAACAGGAAGATGTAGAAAGAAGCGTTTGTCTGCAACGGCATAATGATACCGAAAGACAAGGTCGTGCAGCTGATGTCGACAAACACTTTCCACCCTTGCGGAAGGAAGAAGCGGTCGGTGGAGATGACTTTCGTGTCGTCCTCCGGTGCTCTGAAAGGGAATTTCTGCGTGAGGACGAGAAGCAGCGTCATTATGATGAGAGCGATGCACAAGGTGTGCCGCCACCAGGGAGCGATGCTGTCGCGTAGAAAGAAGAAAAGCAATGGCCCCACGGCTATTGCCAACCGCGACATTGTGGCAGCCAACTGGTTGGCTTCCGTGCGGTGGTGAGACTCGGCCTTGTCTATCAACAATGTGCAGGAGAGTGTGCGCTTGGCAAGGCCAAAGGCAGCCCCGGCAATGAATAGGGTGCAATAGAGTAGGGCAGTGAAAAGGTGTTTGGGAATGGGGAGCACGCTTTCTTCCAACGACAGGAAGCCCACTTGAAGGAGTCCATAGAGTAATGCAGACACAAGAAAGACGGTGTTTCTACGAAACCGCTGTATGAGCCAACTGCAGAAGCAGCCCGAGGCAAACATGCCAACGGCAAAAGCGATGATGGCAACGGCAGCATGAGGAGTGCTGTCAGCATGGACTTGCGCAAGCGTGTGGGGGAGAAATGGTATCGACATGTAGCACGACACGCACAACAGCAAATCGGCTGTTATGAGAGCGAGGAAACCCTTGTTCCACAGGGTGGAATATGTCGGCGTGCATTGGTTCTCCATAAAGGTGGGTGTTACGCCAAAGGTTTAGTAGGATTCCGCCTCGTTGGGGAAGTCACCGCTCTTCACGTCGTCCACATACGCGCCAATTGCCTTTGTCATAACCTCGTAGAGGTCGGCATACTGGCGAAGGAACTTGGGCTTGAAACCTTTGTTCATTCCTAGCATATCGGCGTAGACAAGCACCTGTCCGTCGGTGTGATTGCCGGCACCGATGCCTATTGTAGCGCACGAAACGGCTTTTGTTATCTTCTCTGCCAATGCAGAAGGTATCTTTTCCAACACGATGGCGAAGCATCCAGCCTTGTTGAGGGCGATGGCATCAGCCAGGAGTTTCTCGCTTTCTGCATCCTCCTTGGCGCGCAGTCCGTAGCCACCGAACTTATGAACACTTTGAGGAGTGAGACCCAGATGCCCACAAACGGGGATGCCCACATCTACCATGTGCTTTATCATCCCTGCTATCTCCTGTCCGCCTTCAAGTTTTACGGCATCCACTCCCGACTCTTTCATTATCTTAATGGCGTTTCTCACGCCCTCTTCTTCCGACACCTGATAACTTCCGAAGGGCATGTCGCAGACAACCAAGGCGTGGTTCACGGCTTTGGCAACAGCCTTTGCGTGGAAAATCATCTCTTCCACGGTGATAGGAAGGGTGGTGCTGTTGCCGGCGCAGACGTTAGAGGCGGAGTCGCCGATGAGTATTGCGTCAACACCGCTGTGGTCGATGATGGAAGCGGTGGTGAAATCGTATGCCGTCAGCATACTTATCTTTTCACCATCGTGTTTCATGTTGAAGAAGTAAGGGGCTGTGATTTTTTTCTTTTCTGAACTTAAATATCCTGTCATTTCTTTGTCTGTTTACTGTATGCAAAATTACAACTTTTTAGGTTATTACCCAAGTTTTGTTTCCAATTAACATTGTCTTCAGGTGGGTTCTATAAATTCGCTCCTTGAGGGGCGCACATCGGCGATGTGCACCTACTAATTCATTTCCAATGGTCAGAATAAGTGCAGAGGATTTGTCAAAACGACAGAAAATGTGTAGTTTTGTAAACCGATTTGAAAGAAACAATTACACATTATTAAATATATATGGAAGAAAAAGAAATTATTCAGTTGCCCGACAATGCCTTCACCGAGTTGAAGGAGGGCGAAGAGTATCAGCCTGTTATGCGTGCTGACCGCACCTATCCGGAAGTGAATATGTGGTCGGTGACATGGGGTATAGTCATGGCGATGCTGTTTTCGGCTGCTGCTGCCTATCTCGGTTTGAAGGTGGGACAGGTGTTTGAGGCTGCCATCCCCATTGCCATCATTGCCGTTGGTGTCTCTACGGCAGCCAAGCGCAACAAGGCTTTGGGTGAGAATGTCATCATCCAGAGTATCGGAGCGTGCTCGGGAACCATTGTTGCAGGCGCAATATTCACGCTGCCAGCCATTTACATCCTGCAAGCGAAGTACCCCGAGATGAGCGTTTCGTTCTTCAAGGTGTTCTTCTCGTCGCTTCTTGGCGGTATTCTTGGAATACTTTTCATGATTCCTTTCCGCAAATATTTCGTCAAGGACATGCACGGCAAGTATCCTTTCCCCGAAGCAACAGCCACCACGCAAGTGCTTGTGAGCGGCGCAAAGGGCGGCAACCAGGCTAAGCCGTTGCTCATTGCAGGACTTGTGGGAGGACTCTACGACTTCATCGTTGCTACCGTGGGATGGTGGAACGAGAACTTTACAACGCGAGTTATAGAGTGGGGTACGTTGGCTGCCGACAAGTTAAAACTCGTGTTCAAGGTGAATACTGGTGCTGCCGTGTTCGGCTTGGGCTATATCGTAGGTCTGAAATATGCCTTCATCATCTGTCTTGGTTCATTCGCCGTGTGGTGGCTCATCGTGCCCGGAATGTCAATCATATTCCACGACCAAGTGCTTAACATGTGGAATCCTGAAATAACGCAGACCGTCGGAGCCATGTCTCCGGAACAAATCTTCAAGTATTACGGCAAGAGCATCGGCATTGGCGGCATCGCCATGGCTGGCATCATCGGCATCATCAAGTCGTGGGGCATCATAAAAGGTGCTGTCTCACTCGCAGCAAATGAGATGAAGGGCGGCTCTAAAGATTCTGAGAACACCGTGCGCACGCAGCGCGACATCTCGTTTAAGATTATTGCCATTGGCTCTATCATCACCCTCATTGCCACATTCTTGTTCTTCTGGTTTGGAGTGATGGATGGCAACCTCCTCTTTGCTGTTGTAGGCATTGTGCTTGTGGCAGTCATCGCGTTCCTCTTTACCACCGTTGCGGGCAACGCCATCGCCATCGTTGGCAGCAACCCTGTTTCTGGAATGACGCTGATGACCCTTATCCTTGCCTCCGTTGTACTCGTGGCTGTCGGACTGAAAGGCACGGGCGGAATGATTGCCGCACTCATTATGGGTGGCGTGGTGTGCACGGCTCTCTCGATGGCGGGAGGTTTCATTACAGACCTTAAGATAGGCTATTGGCTCGGAACGACTCCGAAGAAGCAGGAAACATGGAAGTTTCTTGGCACATTGGTGTCGGCGGCAACAGTAGGAGGAGTGATGATTCTTCTCAATCACACTTATGGTTTCGCGAGCGGACAACTCGCTGCGCCGCAGGCTAACGCTATGGCAGCAGTCATCGACCCGCTTATGAACGGTGTGGGAGCGCCTTGGGTGCTCTATGCCATCGGTGCTGTCATTGCAGTAATCCTTACCTTCTGCGGCATCCCTGCCATTGCTTTTGCTTTGGGAATGTTCATCCCTCTGGAGCTGAACACTCCACTATTGGTGGGCGGAATCGTGAGCTGGTATGTCAGCACGCGCTCGAAGAATGCAGAAGAGAACAGCGCCCGCAGCGAGAAAGGCACACTCATAGCAAGCGGATTTATAGCAGGGGGCGCACTCATGGGCGTTGTCTCTGCCTTGTTGCGCTTCCTTAATGTGGAACTTGTCAGTGGCGAATGGATGGCAAAATGGCTTGCCACACCGCTGTCAGAGATTTGTTCGCTCTTGGCTTACATTTGCCT
>CAYXGN010000095.1:0-7241 GCA_964464505.1 uncultured Prevotella sp. | reverse complement strand
TCTTGTACTACTTCTGTCTTATGTAATCTTTTCAAAGAACTCTTTCTTCTTGCTTCCGTTTTTGAGCGAAAGCGGTTGCAAAGGTATATACTTTTATTTTTCCGTCAAAACTTTCCAAAGAAAAATTTTTGGTTTCGCCGATAATTTAACAGTTGTTTGCAATCAGTTTGCGGCTTTGTATATAAAACAAGGTATAAATGGCAAAGCGCATGAAATAATCAGCGGAGGCTGCGCTTTACCACAGCGGGATTGCCGGCAGCGAGCGAGTCGGCAGGGATATCGCGGATGACGACACTCCCTGCTGCGATGACACAACGCGGACCGATTGTGACTCCCGGGCATATCGTTACGCCACCACCGAGCCAGCAGTCATCGCCTATCGTCACATTGTATGCCGTCTCAACGGGATTGCGCCGCTGGAGGAAGTCGATGGGATGCTGTGGCGTATAGATTTGGCATCGGGGACCTATCTTACAGCGGCTGCCGATGCTTATATGCCCCGCATCGAGCATAATGGCATCGTAATTGATGAAAGTGTTCTCGCCTACGGTTATGCCATTGCCGTGGTCGCAATGAAACGGCGGATTAATAGCCGAAGAGTCAGGCAATGACGGGACGAGAGCCGTTATCACTTCGCGATAGTCGGGGGAAGAGAGAGTCATTGTCTGCAGTTTGGCACACAACTCGTTAGCGCGCTTATTGCTGCGCATTACTTCCTCATCGTCAAAGGAATAGAGTTCTACGCTCCGCATTTTCTCAAATTCTGTCTTGCACATATTTTTATTAAATGTAGGTTCTATAATTACCACCATAATCTTGACAAAGGTAGAAATAAAAAGTCAAGCGCACAAAAAAATCGTTTCGATTTCCTACAACATTGGTTAAGGAACTCAAAACGATGTGACGGGTGATTCCGCAGGGATTCGAACCCTGGACCCACAGCTTAGAAGGCTGTTGCTCTAATCCAACTGAGCTACGGAACCATCAAATCGGCTGCAAAAGTAATCATTTTTCTCTACATTCCGCATATCATACTGTTAGTTTTTTTGTTTTTTTACATTATCTGTTGGGGTTGAGCGGCTATTCAACGATGATGCAAGCGCAATTGAGTGGACCGGGATTAGTGTTGTCGTGCGGGGATACCTCGGCATGCTCGACAACGCACTGACCTCCTTCAGGTAGCCCGTGTAAAAATCTTTGGACTTTTACTTTTGCCGTTCGTAAACCATTGAAAATCAAAAGAGTTACGAATTGTTACATTTTTAGTCAAAAACGTAACGATTTTTCTGACACCTTTCGACAGAGGCCGTTTTAAAGCCCAAAAACCGACAAATAGAACAATTATTATAACAGTCATTAACACAACAACCTCTTATTTTACAATTATTAAGCACCAAGAGGCAAAATGCCGCATCTTTGCACCTGTCTGATATTCAATGCGTTAGGAAGGCTTCAATTTTCGCTGAGAAAAGCCGCACTTTTCTGGGAGAAAACCCCTACTTTTCGAGGAGTAAAGTGGCACTTTTCGAGGAGAAAAGTAGGGACTTGCTATTTGAAACTTTTTGGCTTAAAAATGTAACAATTTTAAAGTAGGGAAGAAAATCGGAATTTTAGAACAATATGGAAAAAAGAAAGCATCAAAGGGAAGTAGAGGGCTGACGGCAGGGTAATTTGAAAAAGGGGCACAGCGGATGCAATAATCCTAGTTGTTTTTCGTTATTCTAGTTATGAGATTAAAACTGTTTCTAACATATATCTTGCTGTGGTTTCTCTCCGTCGCCACGCAAGCACAGACATTTACTCTTCATGGGCGAGTTACTGATGAGAATTCCCAACCGATAGAATTTGTCTCCGTGGCGTGTCTGCAGCAAGGGAAGATGACGATGACATCGCTGAAGGGCGAATTCAACATGCAGTTGCATTCTGCCGACTCTGTCGTGATAAGGTTCTCGATGATTGGCTACCAGACCAAGACGAAGGTCTTGCGTAAGCCGCGCGGCAAGCAGTCGTTGCAGATAGTGTTGCACAGCAGTGAAAACATGCTTGAAGGAGTGACAGTGACCGACACGCGCCGCCAGACCACCCAGACACAAGAGATAAAGAAGGAAGACCTTCAGAGTATGCCTTCCACATCGGGCAATGCCGTTGAAGAACTGATACAGAGTCAAGCCGGAGTGTCCACGCACAATGAGTTGTCGTCGCAATACAACGTGCGCGGCGGTTCTTTTGACGAGAACAGCGTATATATAAATAATGTGGAAATCTTCCGACCCTTTCTTGTCCGCAGCGGTCAGCAGGAAGGCCTTTCCGTCATCAACCCCGACATGGTGGAAAAGATTGGTTTTTCCACCGGCGGTTATGAAGCGCGTTATGGCGACAAGATGTCGTCGGCCCTCGACATCACCTACAAGCATCCAAAGAAGTTTGAAGCCACCGTGTCAGCCAGTCTGCTCGGCGCGAGTGCCTACGTCGGGTTCAGCAACAAGAAGATTTCATGGAGCAACGGACTGCGCTACAAGACAACGAAATTCCTTTTGGGTTCGATGGACACAAAAGGAGAATACGCCCCTAACTTCATCGACTATCAGACTTACTTCACCTACACGCCCAACAAACGGTGGAGCATCACCTTCCTTGGCAACATCTCCGACAACCATTACAACTTCACGCCAAGCGACAGGGAGACGAGTTTCGGCACATTGAAGAGTGTGAAGTCATTCAAGGTGTATTTTGACGGTCAGGAGAAAGACATTTTCCGCACCTATTTCGGTTCGTTGAACATCACACGAAACCTCGGCGAGAACACGAGTCTTTCGCTCATCGCCTCAGCCTTCCACACCAAGGAGCAGGAGAAATACGACCTGCAAGGGCAGTATTGGCTCACGCAGACAGAGACGAGCAAGAATCTTGGAGTGGGCACTTACTTCCAGCATGCCCGCAACTACCTCAAAGCCCATGTGGAAAGCGTCAAGCTGCTCTTCCGCAGCAAGATTAAGAAGCACAGCATAGAAGGCGCATTCACCTTCAAGAACGAGCACATAGAGGAGAACTCCGTAGAATACGAGATGAGGGATTCGAGCGGTTACTGCATCCCCCACACGCCCGACGAGCTGAGTCTCATCTACAGCATGAGGGCGCAGAATGTGCTTGACGCAAAGCGCATAGAAGCCTATCTGCAAGACACTTACCGCTTCTCCACCTCCGGCGACCGCACCCTCTTCACCCTTAACTACGGTCTGCGGTTCAGCCATTGGAGTTACACGAAAGAGACGATTGTCAGTCCGCGCGTTTCCCTTGGCATCATCCCTGCCTTCAACCAGAACATGACGATACGCTTTGCCACCGGACTCTACTATCAGGCTCCGTTCTTCAAGGAGATAAGAGACACGACGACGGTGAACGGCATCACCTACGCCACCCTTAACAGCAAGGCGAAGAGTCAGCGTTCCATCCACTTCATCGGAGGTTTCGACTATCGGTTCCGCATAAGCAACCGCCCCTATAAGTTCACGGCGGAGGCTTATTACAAGGCCTTGGGCAACCTCGTGCCTTACAGCGTGAGCAACATGAAAGTGGTGTACTACGGCAACAACGAATGTAGCGGACACGCCGCCGGACTTGACGTGAAGTTGTACGGAGAATTTGTGCCCGGCACCGACTCGTGGGTTAGTCTGTCACTGATGAACACGAGCATGAAACTCAACGGCAAGTCAATTCCCCTGCCCACCGACCAGAGGTTCTCCGTGAACCTTTTCTTCACCGATTATTTCCCCGGCACGAAGCGTTGGAAGATGTCGATGAAACTCGCTTACGCCGACGGTCTGCCCTTCTCCACCCCACACCAGGGACTGGAGACAAACGTGTTCCGCGCACCGGCGTACAAGCGTGCTGACATCGGACTCGGCTTTCTCGCCCTCAACAACGAAGGCAAGAGCGGGAAAGTGCTGAAGAAGATTTGGCTTGGACTGGAATGTCTGAATCTGTTTGGGATAAACAATGTGAACTCCTACTATTGGATAACCGATGTCACCAATCAGCAGTATGCAGTCCCGAACTATCTTACAGGAAGGCAGATTAACGCCCGCGTCACCCTTGACTTTTAATCCACAAAACTTATGTCTAAAAGAAACAGCCTCATCCTGCCTCTGGCTTTGTTGCTGACGCTCAATGGAGCGGACGCAATGGCGCAACGCCACGAGATACTGGCAGACAACATAGCTTCGCTTCAGGTGGTGGCTGGCGACGACTGGCTGTCGCCTCCTATAACAAATCTCAACGGCGGCGACCCCATAAACATAAGTTTCGACGACTTGACCCACGAATACCGCCGTTATGCCTATCGTCTGGAGCATTGCGAGGCCGACTGGAGCGTGTCGACAGAGTTGTTTGCCAGCGACTTCTGTGACGGCTTCAACGAAGACATCATCATAGAAGATGTGGAGGAGTCGATAAACACCAACACACTCTACACCCATTACAAGTTGCAACTCCCCAACGAGAACTGCAAGATAAAGGCGAGCGGCAACTACCGACTCACCATTTACGACGAGAACACCGGCGAAGATGTGGCGTGCGCCTGCTTTATGGTGGTAAACCCGAAGGTAAGTGTGCGGCTCGGAGTAAGTTCCAACACCGACATTGACACCAACAAGTCGCACCAACAGGTGAGTCTTGAGGTCGGTTTTAGCGGGCTGAGGGTTACGCGCTTCGAAGATGAGATAAAGACCGTTGTCATGCAGAACGGCAGATGGGACAACGCCGTGATAAACGCCAAACCGCAATATGTGACCTCCGACAAGGCAAGTTGGAACCACAACAAAGACTTGATTTTCCGTGCCGGCAACGAGTATCGGAAGTTTGAGACCCTCGATGTGACCCACACCACAATGGGACTCGAATCAGTGGGTTGGGACGGAAAGGACTATCACGCCAACGTGTGGACCGACGAGCCGCGCACCAACTATGTCTACGACGAGGATGCCAACGGCGCTTTCTATATCCGCAACAGCGACAACACGGAGAACGACGTCACAACGGAGTATGTCGTCGTGAACTTCAAGTTGAAGACCGACAGGCAGAACGACGACATTTACATAAATGCCAATTGGACCAACGACCGTTTCCTTGACAAATACAGAATGGAGTACGACCCGATGACCGGCCTTTACACCGCTTCAATAAAGTTGAAACAAGGCTATTACTCCTACCAGTATGTGACCCTTGACCGCGAAGGCGCGGCGCATCCTTTGCCAAGCGAAGGCAACTTCTTCCAAACGGAGAACAACTATCAGGCGTTGGTTTATTATAAAGGTATAGGGCAACGCACCTACGAACTCGTGGGTTATCAGCAAGTGACGCTGAAATAACTCATTCCCTTAGTCGCTTCGTCACTTTGCCGTTGAAGCTGACCACCACCTCCACCATATAACTCGTGGAGGAATTGGGGATGGCGAGAACGGCGAAATAATGGAGTCCCTCCTTGTCTACGGCGATAAAGGTCAAGTCGCTGAACACAGCCTGCTGGAGAAACTGCTGCGGCACTTCGTGCGCGAAGTCCCTCTTGTGGAAGTTGCAGGAGAACACTTTGGCAGCGCCTTTGAAGACGGCGAGGTGCACTATGTTGTCGTAATAGATGTTGCCCACCTCTACCCCATCGTCATTGACTGTCGTGTTCACCACCTTATAGGAAGTGGGGTTCACCTGCACATAACTGTGATATTTCTCGTCGTTGAAGAAGACTACGGTGTCGCTTTTGAGGAGTTTGCCTTGGTTTACCGACACCGGCTGCTTCTTCGTGAACATCCTTGCGTAACTGCTGTCGGAGGTCTTCACGAGTTTTATGCTCTCCCCGTTCTGGTTTATGAACTCGAAGATATGGGGAGTCTGCCTTACTATCTTGTATTTCAATACATTCTCTCCCACAAAGACGAGGGAGTCGGTCTCTATCCTGAAGTAGACAGGGACGCTTGTGGAATCAGGGAAGAAGATGGTGTCGCCCTTCACGCGAAAAACCACATCGTCGGTCTCGTCGTTAAGCCAGATGCCTTGCAGACTGCCCTTTGCCTGTTTGTCATCACTCGGGGCGTTGTCCTGTTTGGCGTTACCATGGCAGCCAAGCACTGCGGCAACAACAACCGCCAGCAGCACTGCGGGCAATGTCTTTCTTATATCAAGCATAAATTGTGTTATAATAACTCCTTGAGGGCGCATCTCGGCGATCTGCGCCTACTACGTTTCTTTGTTTCATGTTCATTTGCATTACTCAAAGACCCACGCCTCGGCAAACGTCTTGCCGTTGAGGTCCTTCTCACTCGTCACCACGTCAGCCGCATCAATGGGCCAGTGGATTGCCAGAGTCTCGTCGTTCCAACGGATGCTTGCCTCCTGCTGCGGCGCATAGACATTGTCCACCTTATAGGTGAAGACGGCCTCGTCGCTCAACACGAGGAAGCCGTGGGCAAAGCCACGGGGAATGAAGAACTGGCGTTTGTTCTCGTCACTCAGCTCCACCATGACATGCTTGCCGAACGTGGGAGAACTCTTCCGCAAGTCGACAGCCACATCGAGCACTCTACCCTTTATCACTCTCACCAGCTTCGCCTGCGAGAAGTCGCCCTTCTGATAGTGCAACCCGCGCAGCACGCCGTAAGACGAGCGCGACTCGTTGTCCTGCACGAAGTCAACCTTGCCTACATTCGCTTCAAACTCGTCTTTCTTCCACGCTTCAAAAAAATAGCCCCTGCTGTCAGCAAACACCTTGGGGTCGATAATCCACACGCCTTTTATGGCAGTTTCCGTATACGTCATAACAATATTTCTTTTATACACAAAGATAGTGCAAGCGAGAGCAATGAAAACTTGTTTTTATTGCCGAGCGCAGCCTATCTTATACAAAGATAGTGCAAACCGAACGCAATAAGCTTGCTTAATTGCTGAGGTGCAGCCTATCTTATACAAAGATAGTGCAGCCTATCTTATACAAAGATAGTGCAAACCGAACGCAATAAGCTTGCTTAATTGCTGAGGTGCAGCCTATCTTATACAAAGTTAACCTTTTAAAACGAGATAAAGAAACTTTTGGCGACAAAAAGAAGAAACTGCGCCCCTAATAAGGAGGTCGAGCGTCCCTCAAGGAAATTCGCCGTTTGTGAGGGGCGCATCTCGGCGATCTGCGCCTACTACGGTTTGCATAAGATAGGCTGCACCTCAGCAATTAAAGTGAACTTTATTGCGTTCGGTTT
>CAYXGN010000094.1:0-7503 GCA_964464505.1 uncultured Prevotella sp. | reverse complement strand
CCCTCAAGCAATAAAGCAAACCGTAGTAGGCGCAGATCGCCGAGATGCGCCCCTCAAGCAGTAAAGCAAACCATAGTAGGCGCAGATCGCCGAGATGCGCCCTCGCACCCATACATTATTATATATTAGGACTCAGAACCTGCTCTAAATTTTCTATTTTCACGAATGGTTCGAGATTTGTCGAAGACCCACTGACCATGAAAAAGATTAATGACAGATTAACGAATGATTATACGAAGATTAACGTATAAAAAACAACATTAATCGCCATTAATTGCCCGTTAATCTATCATTAATCTTTTAATTCTTAAATTCTTAAATTCTTGATAAACACACTCACATGAGTTTTCTTGAGGGGCGCATCTCGGAGATACGCGCCTACTACAGTTTGTCAGTGAATTCTGCATTCCGTGTTCGATATAAAAATGTAGCTGTCTGTCGCGAGGGCGCGTCTCGGAGATACGCGCCTACTACGGTTTGTCAGTACATTCTGTGCTTTCAGTGTTCAATATAAATAATGTGGTTGTCTGTCGCGAGGGGCGCATCTCGGCGATCTGCGCCTACTACGGTTTGTCAGTGCATTCCGTGTTCGATATAAAAATGTAGCTGTCTGTCGCAGTGGCGCGTCTGAATTGTTCTATTTTTCCTAAAAACACATTTATTTATATTAAATTAAAGTTTCGTCGCCACGTTTTTTTGCCCAATGCGAATTATCTTTTTAATTTTGCACCGACTTTATACTAAAGGTAAAAAGGAGAAAAAGTAAAAAGATATATGGCTTCCAACAAGAAAATGATTGTGCGCATCAGCATTGGCGTTGTCGCGCTGTTGCTGCTCGGTTGCATCGGCTGGCTGGCGTTCAGCCTCTCCCAACAGAAGAAGGAGAACGAGGAGATGCAGGCTCTCGCCGAACTCGACAAGCAGGAGATGGAGAACGAGTATCAGCAGTTTGCCAACCAATACAGCGAGATGAAGACGCAAATCACCAACGACTCCATTGTGGCCCAGCTCACTGCGGAACAGCAGAAGACGGAGCGGCTGCTCAAGGAACTGCGCGACACGAAGAGCAACGATGCTCGCGAGATAGCCCGATTGAAGAAGGAACTGGCAACGGTGAGGGCGGTGCTGCGCAGTTATGTGATAGAGATTGACTCGCTCAACCGGCTCAACCAGAACCTCACGGCGGAGAACACGCGAATAAAAGGACAGTATGACGAAGCCACACGGCAGATAGAAGGCCTCAACACGGAGCGCGCCACTCTCTCGGAGAAGGTGGCGATAGCGGCGCAACTCGACGCCACGGGCATCAGCATGCAGCTCAAGAACAAGCGCGGAAAGAACACCGACAAGACCAGCAAGTGCAAGACAATACAAGTGAACTTCAACGTGGCGAAGAACGTGACGGCACAGAACGGCACCAAGACTTTCTATGTGCGCATCACAACGCCCTCGGGGACAGTGCTTGGCAATGCCGGAACCTTCAGCTACGAGAACCGCACGATGACGTGCACGATGAAGAAGTCGGTGGACTACGACGGACAGGAGACAGCGGTAAGCATGTTCTGGAGCGTCACACAGTCGCTTCTCGAAGGCACATACAATGTGAGCATCTTTGCCGACGGCAATATGATTGGCTCACGGAGCTTTACTTTCAAATAGGATGAAACACACATTATTAATATTATTCACGGCTTGCTTCGCCCTGGAAGGACAGGCGCAACAGACGCTGTGCCTTGACAGTTGCCGCGCCATGGCGCTGCGCAACAACAAGACACTCAGCGCCGCACGACTGCAACAGGACGTCGCCAAGTACACAAGGAAGGCAGCACGGACGAAGTATCTGCCGCACATCGACGCACTGGGAGGCTACGAACTCACCAGCCGCGAGATATCGCTGCTGAGCAAGACGCAGAAAGCAGGGCTCTCGTCGATAGGCACCACCACGGCAACGGGCATTGGAGAGAACCTCACTCAGACGCTGACCGGCATGGTGCAGCAGGGAGCCATCAGCGCAGAACAGGCTTCGAGCATCGGCAGCATGCTCGGAAACGTGGGCACAACGATAGGCTCGACATTCAACGCCATAGGGCAAAAGGTGGTCGACGCGTTCCGCACCGACACACGAAACATCTACGCCGTGGCAGTGACGCTGACACAACCCGTCTACATGGGAGGTGCCATCATCGCCGCCAACCGCATGGCTGACATCAGCGAACAGATGGCTACGAACAACATCGAAGCTTCAACGCAACAGACTCTCCACGACATAGACAACACCTATTGGCTCGTCGTGTCGCTGAAGCACAAGAAGAACCTCGCTGAAAGCTACCTGCAGGTGGTGAAGAAACTCGACGACGATGTCAAGAAAATGATAGAAGAGGGTGTCGCCACACGCGCCGACGGACTCAAGGTGGACGTGAGACTCAACGAGGCGGAGATGACCCTCACCCAGGCCGACAACGGACTCGCACTCTCAAAGATGCTCCTCTGCCAACTCTGCGGCATACCCGTGGAGACGGAGGTGACACTCGCCGATGAGGACAACGAGAACATCGCCACCGGCGATGCCGACACACAGGCGGACAAGGAGGTGGCATGGGAGAACCGACCCGAACTGAAACTGCTGCAAAACTCGCTCGAACTGAGCAAGCAGTCCACCAAGCTGGTGCGCGCAACAGGACTCCCGCAGGTGGCTCTCACTGGCGGCTACATGGCGAGCAACCCCAATGTCTTCAACGGCTTCGAGCGCAAGCTCTCAGGAGTGTGGCACGTGGGAGTGATGGTGAGAGTGCCAGTGTGGAACTGGATGGAAACGGCTTACAAGGTGAAGGCAAGCAAGATAGCCACGACAATGGTGAACCTCGAACTCGACGATGCCCGCGAGAAGATAGAGCTGCAAGTGAGCCAGAGCAAGTTTAAGGTGAACGAGGCACAGAAACGACTCGCCATGGCACAGAAGAACGTGGAGAATGCCGAGGAGAACCTGCGCTGCGCCAACGTGGGATTCAAGGAAGGCGTGATGCAGACCACCGAAGTGATGGCGGCACAGACAGCCTGGATGCAGGCCCTCTCGCAAAAGATTGACGCGGAGATAGACGTGAAACTCAGCCAGGTGAACCTCAAAAAGGCTCTCGGCGTACTACAATAAAACCAACAATTACAATAAAAGCAGAAAGAAAATGTCGGAAAAAACACAACATAAACACATCCTTATCACCATCGCCGGGGCTGTCGTAGTGCTGGCAGCAGTGGCAGTAATCGGCAACATATCGCTGAAAGAGGACACGGAGATAATAGAAGGCCAGGTGGAAGTGTCGGAATACAGAGTGTCGAGCAAGGTGCCGGGACGCATCCTCGAGCTCCGCGTGAAAGAGGGCGACTATGTGAAGGCGGGCGACACGCTCGCCATCATCGACGCACCGGAAGTGAAAGCCAAGATGACACAGGCACAGTCGGCAGAGAACGCCGCCTCCGCCCTCGACGAAATGGCGAACAACGGAGCACGGAAGGAGCAAATCCACGCCGCCTACGCACTCCTCCAGCAGGCCAAGGCAGGCATGGAGATAGCCCAGAAGTCGTACAACCGCGTGCAACGACTGTTCGACGAAGGGGTGATGTCGGCACAGAAACGCGACGAAGCCTTCGCCAACTACAAGGCTCTGGAAGCACAGGTGAAGGCGGCACAAAGCCAGTATGATATGGCTGTGAACGGCGCACGGCAGGAGGAGAAAAAGGCGGCAGCAGCACAGGTGGGCCGCGCCAAGGGTGCCGTGGACGAGGTGAGCTCCTACATCCACGAGACAATGCAGATAGCACAAATGGCAGGCGAGGTGAGCGACATATTCCCGAAGATAGGCGAACTCGTAGGCACCGGCTCGCCGATAATGTCAATATCGCTCATGGACGACCTTTGGGGCACGTTCAATGTGCGTGAAGACCAACTCAACGGTATGACCGTGGGAAGCACAATAAAGGCGTTCGTGCCTGCTTTCAACAAGGAGATACGCATGAAGGTGTATTACATCAAGGACCAAGGCACCTACGCCGTGTGGAAAGCGACAAAGGCGAACGGACAGTATGACCTCAAGACTTTCGAGGTGAAGGCACGCCCAATAGACAAAATCGAGGGCCTGCGCCCCGGAATGTCACTCGTGATAAAGAAATAAAGAAGAAGTAAAGTGCAGGAGAAAAGCATAATAGGATGTGTGCTCGGCATCGCAAAGCGCGAGTGCAGACGGTTGCTGAAAAACCGCATTTACATGCTCTGCATGGTGGTTTTCCCTATCGCCGTGACCCTGTTTTTCACCTCTCTCATGGGCGAAGGACAGCCCGAAAAGATGCCGATAGGAATTGTCGACCTTGACAACTCCACCACCACCCGACGGCTGACACGAATGCTCGACTCCTTCCAATCCACCGAAGTGGTGAAGCACTATGCCAACTTCGAGGAGGCACGCCGCGCCATGCAGCACGGCGAAATCTACGGTTTCCTGCTCTACCCCAAAGGCACCACAGCGCAACTCCTTGCCTCACGCCAACCCAAGATATCGTTCTATTACAGCTACGCATCGCTGACAGCCGGCGCACTCGTCTTCCGCGACATGAAGACGGCAGCGACACTGGGGTCGGCAGCAGTGGGGAAATCGGTGATGTCGGCAAAGGGCTACACCTCGGAACAGATAATGACCTATCTCCAACCCATTGCCATCGACCTCCATCTTATTAGCAACCCGTGGGTGAACTACAACATCTATCTCAGCACAATGCTCGTGCCGGGATGCCTGCTGCTGTTCATCTTCCTTATAACGGCGTATTCGTTCGGTACAGAACTCAAGGAGAACACAGCGCGTGAACTGATGCGGCGCGCACGGGGCAACGCCTTCCTCGCAGTAGTAGGGAAGCTGTTGCCGCAGACACTCATCTTCCTCGCCGTCATCTTCTTTTACATGTTCTATCTGTTCGGAGTGCTCCATTTCCCGCATCCGGGAGGCATCGGCAACATAATTGTGCTCGGCGTGATGGGAGTGCTGGCTTCGCAAGGACTCGCCCTGTTCTTCTTCTCACTACTGCCGTCGCTGAGAATGTCGATGAGCATCTGTTCGCTGTGGGGCGTGGTGAGCTTCTCGCTCGCCGGATCGGCATTCCCCGTCATGGCAATGGACGGCGGACTGCAAGTGCTCTCGGCACTGTTCCCATTGAAACACTTCTTCAACATCTATCAGGTGAGCGTGTTCAACGGTTTCCCCCTGTGCGACGTGATGCCTAATCTGGCGGCACTGGCGGTCTTCGCCCTGCTCCCTCTGCTCACACTGCCGCGCCTGGGAAAGGCCCTCAACGAATATGTCTACCTACAATAACGACGAAATGAACAAACTGTCAAGCATCCTATACAGCCGAATCCTCGACATCTCGAAAGTGTGCCTACATGAGTTTCGCAACATTTTCAAGGATGAAGGCGTGCTCATCTTCGTCGTACTGGTGCCGCTGCTCTATCCGCTGCTCTACTCGTGGATTTACAACAACGAGGTGGTGCACGATGTCCCGGTGGCAGTGGTGGACAACTCGCGCAGCGAGATGAGCCGCAAGTTCACACGCACCTATGATGCCACACCCGATGTCAAGGTGGCTTACCACTGCAACGACATGGAGGAGGCAAAGCGACTCGTCGGGGAACAGAAGGTGTATGGCATTCTCTACTTCCCCAACGACTTCAGCACGACCCTCAACCGCATGCAGCAGGCGCATGTAAGTCTGTATTGCAACATGGGCATCATGCTCACCTACAAAGCCCTCTATCAGTCGGCTACATCGGTGGCAAGCCATCTCAACTCGAAGATTCAGGTGGCGGTGTCGCCCAACTACACCGCCCGCGAGGACGAGATAAACACCCGCCCACTCGACTTCGACGAGGTTCCTATCTTCAACAACACAGGCGGTTACGGCAACTTCATCATCCCCGGAGTGCTCGTCCTCATCCTTCAGCAGGTGCTCCTGCTCGGAGTCGGCATGTCGATGGGTACGTCAATGGAGGAGAAACGGCTGCAACGCATCAGCGGAATGATGGCAAAGCCCTTCGGACTGGGGCGCATCATGATAGGGCGCACACTGGCTTTGTTCGGCTTTTTCATCCTCATCGGCACCTACCTGCTGCTTGCCGTGCCCAAGATGTTCCACTTTGTACACATGCTTCACGGCATGGACTTCGCACTTTTCCTCGTGCCTTACCTGCTGGCGTGCATCTTCTTCGCCTACACCTTCTCGTTCTTCGTAAGGCAAAGGGAGAATGTCATGCTGCTCGTGGTGTTCACTTCGGTGCCATTCCTGTTCTTGTCGGGCGTGTCGTGGCCGCAAAGCAACATCCCGGAATTCTGGAAATACTTTTCCTGTCTCTTCCCCTCCACCTTCGGAATACAGGGCTTTGTGAAAATGAACACCATGGGAGCCGTCTTCTCCGACATCATCCCCGAAGTGAAAGCCCTCTGGATTCAGGCGCTCCTCTACTTCTTCACCGCCTGCCTGACAAGTCGCTGGCAAATAAAACAATGCTCGAAGTAGGGTCCGCAATAAATAAACAAGAAAGATTACGTTTTGTTAGGTAGTCGTAGTAGGCGCAGATCGCCGAGATGCGCCCCTCAAGAAAACATCTCCGCTCACAAGGGTGCGTCTCGGCGATCCGCACCTACTAAATTTCTGCAATCTGACAAAGCCAATTTTTAGAACCACCTAGACAATGCTCGAAGTAGGGTCCGGCTGAAACCAATTCCGATCACTTTCTAATAGTAAAACAAACAAAAGTGCACTGAGTTCAGTGCAGTTTTGGAAAAAACAGCGTTTTTGCGCGATAAAAAAAACTGCCCGCCATGCAGAATGGCGGGCAGTTTGTGTTGTAAAGAGCGTTGCGTGCGGAATTATTTATCGCCCAACTCCATAGAGAAGGTGATGCCGCGGCGCATCATGTCGGTGAGAGTCGGATGCAGACGCTGCAAGAATCCCTCCCAAGAGCGGTTCTTTTGCGAACTCCACCCCACTTCGGCGAGGGCTATAGCACGCGGATATGCCTGATAGTAAATGCGTTCGGGAGTGGTGATGCACTCGCTCCACAATGTGCCGGCAACGCCGAAGAGGTTGTTATTCTCAAAGGCTTCGTCCATACCCCAAGCCGGGTCGAGGGAGTAAGTGTCCTTGAGTGTGGTGGCAGGCATGCCCCAGTTCACCTCCGGCATATCTCCCTTCGCCATGGGATAATCAAAGTAGCAGTGGTCGCCGGGGCACAGCATGATGCGCGCATTGTTGCGGACGGCAGCATCGAGAGCCTCTTGTGTCTGTCCCGTGCGCCAAGCAAAGGTGACGCAACCCGGCTGAATCTTCTTGAAATCAGACTCATACCAGAACATCGGGGTCTTGCCATAGGTGTCACGAAGAAACTCAATCATGCGGTCGCAGAGATAGCCTTGCAGTCGCAAGTTCTCCGAACGGTCGGTGGAAGTGATGCCGAGCTTGGAC
>CAYXGN010000093.1:0-7586 GCA_964464505.1 uncultured Prevotella sp. | reverse complement strand
TGGCAAAACGTAATCTTTCATTTTTATTTATTAATTACGGTGGGAATTTTTAGAATCCACCATAAGTCAATTTAGCAGCAGCGTTGGGGCTTCTGTCATTAGTATTCGCCCCAAGCCTTGATGTCGATGTCCTCGAGTTTTGTGGTGCAGAAAGCGAAGATGAAGGCACTCGCAAGTCGTGAATTGGTGATGAGCGGAATGTTAAGGTCGATGGCTGCACGGCGAATCTTGTAGCCGTTTGACAGTTCCGAACTCGTAAGGTTCTTCGGTATGTTGACAATCATGTCTATTTCGTGACGGTGGAGCATGTCGAGAGCCTTGGATTCATCGCCCTCTTCCGACGGCCACAACACATGGGTGTTGTCAATGCCGTTCTCTTTGAGATACTTGCTTGTGCCGCCTGTGGCATAGATTTTATAACCGTTGTCGAGCAACATCTTTGCAGCATCGAGCATTTCTGCCTTCTGTTTCGCGCCACCGGTGGAGAGAAGGACAGTCCTCTTCGGTATGCGGTGACCCACAGAGAGCATACTCTTCAAGAGTGCCGTGCTGGTGTCGTCGCCCAGGCAACCCACCTCGCCGGTGGAACTCATGTCCACTCCGAGCACCGGGTCGGCCTTTTGGAGTCGGTTGAAAGAGAATTGTGAAGCCTTGATACCCACATAATCGAGGTCGAAGAGGTTTTTGCTGGGTTTCTCAACGGGCAAGCCGAGCATCACACGAGTTGCCAATTCAATGAGATTTATCTTAAGCACCTTGCTCACAAACGGGAAGGAGCGCGATGCACGGAGGTTACATTCGATGACGAGGATGTCGTTGTCGCGCGCCATAAACTGAATGTTGAACGGACCGTTGATGTGCAGTTCCTTTGCTATCTGGCGGCCGACGCGCTTCACGCGGCGCACCGTCTCTACATAAAGCTTTTGCGGTGGGAACTGGATGGTGGCATCGCCGGAGTGCACACCGGCGAATTCTATATGCTCGGAAATGGCGTAGGCTATCACTTCTCCGTTCTTTGCCACAGCGTCCATTTCTATTTCCTTGGCGTGTTCTATGAATTTGCTCACTACTACGGGGTGGTCTTCGCTCACATTGGCAGCGAGCTGGAGGAAGCGGCGAAGCTCATCCTCGTTGGAGCAGACATTCATTGCCGCTCCCGAGAGGACGTAAGACGGGCGCACAAGAACCGGGAAACCGACGCGGTCGATGAAGCGGTCGATGTCCTCCATACTCGTCAGGGCACTCCATTCGGGTTGGTTGATGCCGTTGTTGGTAAGCATCTGCGAGAACTTCGCGCGGTCTTCGGCGTTGTCGATGTCCTGTGCCTTGGTGCCAAGGATAGGAACATGCTGCTCATCGAGGCGCATTGCGAGGTTGTTTGGAATCTGTCCGCCTGTGGAGACAATCACTCCGTGCGGCTGTTCGAACTCGATGATGTCCATGACGCGCTCAAATGTGAGCTCATCGAAATAGAGTCGGTCGCACATATCATAATCGGTGGACACCGTTTCAGGGTTATAGTTAATCATAACCGAGCGATAACCCTCCTTGCGGATGGTGTTGAGAGCCTGCACTCCGCACCAGTCGAACTCGACAGAAGAGCCGATTCGGTAGGCACCGGAACCCAAAACGACGATGGAACGATGGTCGTTCTCAAACGAGATGTCGCTCTTCACGCCGGCATAGGTCACATAGAGGTAGTTGGTTTGTGCCGGATACTCTGCGGCGAGGGTGTCAATCTGCTTCACTACGGGCAGGATGCCGTAGCCCTTACGGCGTGAACGCACCACGAGGGAAGCCTTCTGCATGGACGGAAGTTCCTTGTCGAGTCCCACAGCATAGGCTATCTGGAAGTCGGTGAAGCCGTAAATCTTGGCGGTGCGAAGGAGATGCTTGTCGAGAGTGTTGATGTTGCACTTCTTCATCTGCTCGTCAATGTCGATGATGTGCTTGAGTTTCTCCAGGAACCATTTGTCAATCTTGGTGAGTTCGTGTATCTGGTCGACAGTGTAGCCCTTGTGCATGGCTTTCGAAATGACGAAGACACGCTTGTCGGTGGGTTCGCGGAGGGCTGCGTCGATGTCTTCAATCTCGAGGTCTTTGTTCTCCACAAAGCCGTGCATCCCCTGTCCTATCATTCGCAGACCCTTCTGGATGGCTTCCTCAAAGTTACGGCCGATAGCCATGACTTCGCCCACTGACTTCATGGACGAGCCGAGTTCCTTGTCCACGCCACGGAACTTGGAGAGGTCCCAACGCGGAATCTTGCAAACAACGTAGTCCAGAGCGGGTTCGAAGAAAGCCGATGTTGTCTTGGTGACGGAGTTCTTCAACTCAAACAGGCCGTAGCCCATACCGAGTTTTGCGGCCACAAAGGCAAGGGGATAACCCGTTGCCTTGGATGCCAAAGCAGACGAACGGCTCAACCGGGCGTTCACCTCGATGACACGATAGTCCTCCGACTGCGGGTCGAAGGCATATTGCACGTTGCACTCTCCCACTATGCCTATGTGGCGGATAATCTTTATTGCGAGAGCGCGAAGCTTGTGATACTCCGAGTTAGTGAGAGTCTGCGACGGGGCGATGACGATTGATTCGCCCGTGTGGATGCCCAGAGGGTCGAAGTTTTCCATATTGCAGACGGTGATGCAGTTGTCGTAACGGTCGCGCACCACCTCATACTCAATCTCTTTCCATCCCTTCAAACTCTTCTCGACAAGCACCTGCGGCGAGAACGAGAATGCCTTTTCTGCGAGTTTGTTGAGTTCCTCTTCGTTGTCGGCGAAGCCCGAGCCGAGTCCGCCGAGGGCGTAAGCGGCACGGATAATGACAGGATAGCCGAGTTCGGCAGCCGCCTTTCGGGTCTGTTCTATATTCTCGCACGCCTCGCTCTTGATGGTTTTCACATTGATTTCATCAAGTCTTTCGACGAAGAGTTCGCGGTCTTCGGTGTCCATGATGGCTTGAACGGGAGTGCCGAGCACCTTGACATCATACTTTTCGAGTATTCCCTGGCGATAAAGTTCCACTCCGCAGTTCAGCGCTGTCTGTCCTCCGAAAGACAGAAGGATGCCGTCGGGGCGCTCTTTCTTTATCACTTGCTCGACAAAATAAGGCTGGACGGGGAGGAAATAAATCTGGTCGGCAACGCCTTCCGATGTCTGCACCGTCGCGATGTTGGGGTTGATGAGCACTGTCTTTACCCCTTCTTCGCGCAACGCCTTGAGTGCCTGCGAACCGGAATAGTCGAATTCGCCGGCTTCTCCAATCTTCAATGCTCCCGAACCGAGCAATAAAACTTTCTTTATATTTTCGTCTTTCATCTTGATTCTTTGCTTGATTAGGTTATTATTTCATACTCTCCACAAACTTGTCGAACATAAATTCCGTGTCCACGGGACCCGAACATGCCTCCGGGTGGAACTGACTTGAGAACCAAGGCTTCGACTTATGGCGGATGCCTTCGTTGGAACCGTCGTTCATATTAACGAACAGCTCCTCCCAATCGGCTCCGAGAGTCTTGCCGTCAACGGCATAGCCGTGGTTCTGCGAGGTTACAAAGCATCGCTCTGTGCCCACCATCCTTACCGGTTGGTTGTGTGAACGGTGACCATATTTAAGTTTATAGATTGTGGCTCCTGCTGCTTTTGCCAGCAATTGGTTGCCCATACAGATGCCACAGATGGGTTTGTCGCTGCGGCTCATCTGCTTCTTGATTATCCCGACAGCCTTCCCACACATGTCAGGGTCGCCAGGACCGTTGGCAAGGAAGAGTCCATCGAAGTCCATATCGGTGTAGTCGTAGTCCCAAGGCACGCGTATCACCTCGCAGCCGCGGTTGATAAGGCAACGGATGATGTTGGCTTTCACACCGCAATCCACCAGCACCACTTTCTTCCCGGCACCCACGTTGTAGCGGATTACCTCCTTGCAGCTCACCTTGTCAACGAAGTTCACACCCTCATATTCCGCTGTCGGGATGTTGTCGGGCTCATCATCGAAGAGTATTTTTCCCATCATCACGCCGTGTTCGCGCAACACCTTGGTGAGTTCGCGGGTGTCGATGCCCGTTATTCCAGGCACTTTCTCGCGCTTAAGCCAGTCTGCCAGACTCTCAACGGCATTCCAATGGCAATATTTCTCGCTGTAATCGGCTACGATAATGGCAGAAGCGTAAATCTTGTCGCTCTCCATAAAGGTGGGCAAGCCATTGTCTTCAAAGGAGAAAGGAGGCACGCCATAGTTGCCTACCAATGGATATGTGAGCGTCATGAGCTGTCCTGCGTATGAAGGATCGGTTAGCGACTCCGGGTAACCCATCATGGCTGTGTTGAAGACCACCTCTCCTGCCACTGGGGTTTCATAACCAAACGACTTGCCGTGAAACTTGGTTCCGTCGTCCAATACTAAAGTTACATTTCTCATACTTATATCTTCGATTTTTAATTTTTCTTTCCTGCGCTTGCCAGCCTTTACTTTTTCGCACCAAGAGAGTGTGCTATCATTACAATAACACACTCTCTTGTGTGGGGCGAAAGCATTGTTCTGCCTCGCGTTGTTATAGTCCCGCCTTCTCCATAAAGCTTATGAACGCCTGGTTGCAAAGCTTCGTGCCACCGGGGGTGGGATATTTTCCAGTGAAATACCAGTCACCCTTGTGGTTGGGTATCGCCTTATGCAGTCCGTCAATCGACTGGAAGACTATCTCCACCGGGGTGGTCAAGCCCTCGGGACGCAGCATTTCCACTATCTTTTCATTTATCTCTTCCGCCGTGAACGGATTGTAAACGTCGCGCACACAGTTGCGCATGAGTTCCTTTGGCTTCAGGATTTCAAGTTTGCACGACTCATATACGCGCTTCAAGAGGTCTTGCATACCCCGTTCTTTTATCAGTTCCACGGTAGCACGGAATGCGCAGAACTCCTCAAGACGCGACATGTCGATGCCGTAGTAGTCGGGATAGCGTATCTGCGGAGCCGACGACACGATGACAATCTTCTTTGGATGCAGACGGTCGAGGATTCGCAAGATGCTCTCTTTAAGCGTTGTACCGCGCACGATGGAGTCGTCAATCACGACGAGGTTGTCCACTTTGGGTTCTATGCAACCGTAGGTGATGTCGTAGACATGCGAAGCGAGGTCATTGCGCGAATTGCCTTCGGTGATGAACGTGCGCAGTTTGATGTCCTTTATTGCCACTTTCTCCGCCCGAATGTAATTGTCGAGGATGTCGTGCAGTTCCTCTTCGGTGGGAGTATGGCCGAGTTGCTGAATCTTTTTTATCTTCAACTCATTGCTGTATTTCTTGAAGCCGCCCACAAGTCCGTAGTAAGCCACCTCCGCCGTGTTGGGGATGAAGGAGAAAACGGTGTGGTTGATGTCGCCGTCAACGGCTTTCAGCACCGCAGGGCAGAGTTGTTCGCCCAAGCATTTGCGCTCTTTGTAGATGTCCCTATCCGACCCGCGACTGAAATAGATGCGTTCGAACGAGCAGGGGGAGAAGCCGCGGCGCTCCAGAATCTGCTTTATGCGCACGCTGCCGTCACGGCTTACGAGCAGAGCAGTGCCAGGTTCGAGTTCCTTAACGTCCTCGCACGCCAAGTCGAACGTGGTCTGCAGGACAGGGCGTTCTGACGCAACGGCAACGAATTCGTCATTCATTATGTAGAAGGCAGGGCGTATTCCCCATGGGTCGCGCATGGAAAACATCTCTCCACTACCCGTAACGCCGCACATGACATAGCCTCCATCGAAATCGGGCATGGCTGTACGGAGCACGTTCTCCATCTGGATGTGGTTGTCAATGTAGCGCGTCAGTTCCATGCCGGAGAGTCCTTGGGCTTTCGCCTCAACGTAATTGCGCTCCGCTTCACGGTCAAGGCGGTGTCCCATAAGCTCCAGCAGCGTGAAGCCGTCGCCGTTGCTGCGTGGGAACATGCCATGCTGCAGCATCTTCTGGAACACCTCATCGATGTTGGTCATGTTGAAGTTGCCGCAGATGCAGAGGTTCTTTGCCTGCCAGTTGTTCCTTCTGAGGAACGGGTGGACGTGTGACAGTCCCCGTTTCCCGGTCGTGGAATAGCGCAGATGCCCCATATAGAGTTCGCCAGCAAAGGGCAGATGCTCCTTGGCGAAGTCGGCATCGGCCACGAGTTCGGGCGAGAGGCGGGCGTATTCCTTATGCACTGTGCTGAAGATTTCGGCTATTGCGTCCTTGCCTTCAGCCCTTTCGCGGAACATAAACTCCTTTCCCGGTTGCCCGTTGAGCTTCACGCACGCCATACCTGCACCTTCCTGTCCGCGGTTGTGCTGTTTCTCCATCATGAGATAGAGTTTGTTCTGCCCGAACATCCAAGTGCCGTATTTCTCTTGATAGTATTTCAATGGCTTGAGCAATCGTATCATTGCCACGCCACATTCATGCTTTAACGGTTCCACTGTCCCTCCAAATGTTAGTTAATCCTGCTTCTCTTTATTCCTTTTCCTTATTGAAGTCTCCCGCCAATCCCACATTATTATATTATAGGCTGCGGAAAATTCTCTTCCATATATGAAAAGAGCGTCAAGGCATCAAAACCCAAACGCTCGTTATCGTTTATCTTACAATACTGATAACCAATGTTGCCACCGACATCACCGTACCAATTAACGACAGCCACAACGATGTTGATGAACCCACATTGGCACCGTAAGCCTTTGTCTTGTTGGGCTCAACATAGATGTAATCGTTTTGTTGGACATAGTAATAAGGCGAATTTATGATATTGGCATCATTCAGATTGAGTCGGTGGGTCTCCTTCTGTCCGTCGGCATTCTCGCGGATTAGGAGCACGTTGTCGCGCTTGCCGTAGATGGTGAGGTCGCCTGCTTGGGTGAGAGCCTCAAGTATACTCATTTTCTCTGTCGACACTTCCACAACCTTGGGGGAGTTGACTTCTCCCGCAACTACCACGCGATAACTCGACATTCTCACCGTCACGACGGGGTTCTCGGAGTCAGCCAGATAGGGCTTTACCTTATTTCTGATATACTCTTCACATTCCGTCTTGGTCATTCCCGCCACTCTCAGTTTGCCGAGTGTGGGGAAATCAATTTCTCCGTTGTTGTCGACGAGATACTGAAGAAGCGACCCTTGCCCTCCACCAAGGTTACCGTCAGCACCCATAGCCTTCTGGACAGAGAGGTTGAAGGGTCGTGATGTCTCCGGATTGGAGGTGACAACGGTGATTGTCAGCAAGTCCTTCGGCATGATGCGGGCATCATACAAGCCCTTGGATGCCGACAAATCTAACGAATCAATATTTTGGAAATACGCCACTTTCTTTACCGATGAGCAGCTGCCGAAGAGCAGAGCCATTGCCATCAGAGCGAATTGGAATACCAATTTCTTCATAATAATAAGATGTACGAACTTTATTAAAGTGTTATTTTACGTTCTGCAAAAATACTATTTATTTCAGAAATCCGCAAAGAAAAGGCGGAATAATTTATGGTGGGTTCTAAAAACTCCCACCGTAAAATATAATAAGGAAATGAAAGATTACGTTTTGTTAGGTAGTCGTAGTAGGCGCAGATCGCCGAGATG
>CAYXGN010000092.1:0-7615 GCA_964464505.1 uncultured Prevotella sp. | reverse complement strand
AAACTTTGCTTTATTGCCGAAACGGAGGGGTTATGTGTACTCCTGAATTGGGAGTTCGCCGTTGAGTGCACCGAGCGCGTTGAAGGCGAGAGAGCGCATTTCTCCCTCTCCCGGCATGACGATAACGGGGGCGAGGAAAGCCACCTGTTTCTTTATTTCTTCGACGCAATAGTTGCTGAAGGCGATGCCGCCGGTGAGGATTATGGCATCCACATTACCCCAGAGAGCCACTGCCATGGCTCCGATTTGCTTCGAGACGGTATAGAGCATGGCTTCGAGCACTTCGTGATAGGGTTCCTCTCCGAGTTCGGCGCGGCGTGAAATCTCCTTCATATCCTTTATGCCGAGCAGCGCTTGGCAGCCTCCGTTGCCAGCGAGGAACTTCATTATCTCTGTCTGAGAGTACTTCCCCGAGAAGCAGAGTCGCACAAGTTGGTCGGCAGGGAGGGTTCCCGAGCGTTCCGGAGCGAACGGTCCGTCGCCGTTGAGGGCGTTGTTCACGTCGATGACTTTGCCTTTATGGTGTGCCGACACGCAGATGCCGCCGCCCAGATGAGCCACAATGATGTTCATGTCTTCATATTTCCGTCCCACGCTCCGTGCATAACGGCGCGACGCCGCCTTGGAGTTGAGGGCGTGGAAGATGCTCTCGCGCTTCATGAAAGGGAGTCCGGTGTAGCGTGCCCGCGTCATCATCTCGTCCACAACAACGGGGTCTGCCATGAAAGCGGGGCAATGACACTGCCGCGCTATCTCGTCGGCGATGAGGCAACCGAGGTTGCACACATGCTGATGTTTTGCGTGACGGAGGTCGTGTTTCATCTTTTCGTTGACGGCATAAACGCCTCCATGCAACGGCTTGGTGAGTCCGCCGCGCCCTATGACAGCGTCAAACTGCAAGGGGATGCCTGCTTCTTTGAGCAGATTGAGGATGAAGTCTTTGCGGTATTCGTATTGTTCGCCGACGGTGGCGAACTTTTCTATCTCTTCCGGCGAGTGCAGACCGTCGTTTGTCCACACCGCCGTCTCGTCCTCATAGACGGCAACTTTGGTGGAGGTGCAGCCTGGATTTATGACGAAAATGCGTTTCATTGATATGGGTTGTGATTTCTATTTTTATGCGATGATGTCTGTTTCGGAGTGTTGTCTTATGCTTTCATGCAGGCGGTGGCGAGACTATAGAACTTCGATTCCACGGTGTCTGCCCTCGAAGTGACCACCACCGGCGCCGTGGTTCCTGCAAGCATGCCCGCAACAGTAGCTTTGGCGAAGAGCGTGACGGTCTTGTAAAACGTGTTGCCCGCCTCAATATCGGGGAACACAAGGATGTCGGCGGCTCCCACAACGGGCGATGCTATGCCTTTGATGGCACCGCTCTCGGCATCGCAGGCGGTCTTGACATCCATCGGTCCGCCTATTTCTATGCTGCCGAACGCGCCCTCACGAGCCTCCTTCTTCAACTCTTCATAATCCAGAGTGAGGGGGAATTTCTCGCTCACCTTCTCTGTGCAGTGAGTCAGAGCCACCTTGGGAGTGTCGCAACCTGTGACGCTTCGGAATGTGTCGGCGGCATAACCCACCTGCGCACGGAACTGCTCCAGAGTGGGATAAGGTATGACTGCGGCATCGGTGAAGAACAGCAGACGCTGCAAACCCGGTATTTCCGCCACGGCGATATGCGTCAGCACGTGTCCCTTTTCAAGCAGTCCGCACTCCTTGTTGAGCACGGCGCGAAGCAGATTGTCGGTGTTTACGGAACCTTTCATGAGCACTTCGGCACGCCCTTCACGCACCTCCGCCACGGCTTTGCGCGATGCATCGTCGACATCGGTGGCGAGAATAACCGTCGTCTGCGCCGGGAATTTGGCGTGAAGACGCTCCGCCACGGCTGCATTCTGCTCAACGGCAACGAGCCGGAAGGCTGCAAACCGCTCCTGAATGGCGCGCTCTATCACCTCTTCGGTGTGGGCATCGGCAGGGCAAGCCACTGCCACTGACACGCATTTACCCCTTGCACGCAGTCGCGCGGGCAGTGCTTTGAAATCGTTGATGAGTTCCTTTTCCATTGTTTAATCCTAATCTATTCTTTGAGAGGAAGCACAAAAGCAGACTGCACATACAGCGAAGAATGTGCATTTTTGCTCATTTCGTGCTTCTGTGTGCAAAGATAGCAGAAGTAAAGCGAACAGCAAAGAAAATAGATTCTTTTTTATTATGATTTTCGAGAAATCTCCCTTTTTGACCGATTCTGCTTACAAACTGAACATTTATGGCGAAAAATGAAACATAAAAAAGGGTCGCAGGATGTCTCAAAAAGTGGTATTCCGCGATTTTCTTACATAATATCAAATGGCAGAGAAATCGTCGTTGATGATGTGCTGGGGCAGAAATACGTTCTCGGTGATGCCGTCCTGGGCTGGATGTTTAAGGAAAAGGGCATACACCACTTCCCTGTCTTTGACGAAAGGACACTGACTTGCGCGCCGCTTCAGGTCGTCGAAGAGTCGCGCCGCATGCTCCCCTTCCGTCCATTTACATTCGCCTATCAGCACTTTCCGCTTGTCCTGCGACTCTGCCACAATGTCGAGTTCGACGCTTCTATCGCGCGACACGCTTCCCCACCACCTGTCTGCCGCCGTCCAAACAGTGCCGTTCAGAGTGTTACCACTCACAGCCTGGCGGCAAAGAGTTTCCCATCGTGCCGCCACAAACTCTGAAAATGAGGACATTATCATGCTGCACACCACCTCACTTCTGCCCAAAGCGATGAGCGAACGGTTGGGGATGACATAGCGATAGAAGAAGTTCATGAACGGGTCTGCCACTTTATAGATGCTGCGTTTGGTGTTGCGCGGACTCTCGCCAAACGGTATCTCCCTGTCGATGAAGCCCAAAGAGGTGAGTTTCCCCATCGGTCGGCTGAGTTCGGTAGCAGGTTTCCCCATCTTTCCCGCTATCTCCGACATCCTGTTTACACCGTCGCCCACGAGCGAAAGCAGCGTCGACGACAGTGTGGTCTGCGACAAATCGTCCATGAAAAGACGTGCCGGCTCCTCGTAGAGGGTGCCGTTCACATCGAGGATATGGTGCTTTATTGCTTCCGGCAAGGACACTTCACGCTCCCGGAGTTCCCAATAACGGGGCACACCACCCCACACAGAATATTCCTCCACGGTGGCGATGGCATCGGTTTGCAGCACCTCCTGAAGGTATTTCACCCGTATGGGCATCAGACGGATGATGGTGTCAGCGCGTCCATACAAGGGCTCGGCAGCGTTGAGCACCATTCCCTGCATCATCTGTTGCGATGAACCGCACAGCAGGATGGTGTATTTGAGCGATTTGGAGTCCAGCAGTTTCTGGAGAACGGAGGGCAGAGTCTTGTCCTCTTTCACAAGGAAAGGAAACTCGTCGATGCTCAAACAGAAATGACTGGCGGCACGGTGGTTCAACTCAACGAGCAGCGACTCCCAATCGGGATACTCCACCTTGTCTATGTCGGCAAACTTTTCAGCAAGCACCTTAGCCATCAACCGCCGCTGCTGACGCGCGTCTGAGTTGTCGGCCATGAAATAGACATCATCGTCATGGAGCACTTTCTTGATGAGAGTGGACTTCCCCAGGCGCCTCCTTCCGTACACAATGACAAGCGAAGAAGGTGTGTCGCCATGTATGGCGCGGTGCAGTCGCTGCTGCTCTGCCGCTCTGTCTGTAAATTTCATAGACTTGATGTTTGATTGTTGTTTGCCTTTCTGCACGCCAAAGAGATGCTCTTTTCAACAGCAAAATTTGCCTTTAGGAATGCCGATGCAATTATTATGTTTTGCAAAAATAATGTTTTTGCTGCATAATAATCCGCAAAACGGCGATAAATTGTGGTTATTTAACTGTTGCAGAGGGGCGTGGCGTGCCAACCCTAAGATGTCTTTTCTTCATAATAATGTGTTTTAGGGTTTTGCATTTTATGTATTTCCCTCTTTTCAGAGAGAAGGTTTTACAGATAGAAAATCGCTTCGGGGCCTTCGTTGAAAAGCAGGTCTGCCACGCTCAAATTGGGCAAAAAGCCGTGGCGACGGGCGTAAACCTGATAGTAAGGACGCGGCGTGAACGCCTCATCATGCGGGGAATGCTTCGGGCGGATGGTTTCGCGGAAGTCGGTTACAATTTTTCCTGTGCTTTTGGCGAGATGCGTTGCGTCGACATAAGTGTTGCTAATGGTGATGTCGGGACGCACGTCGAGGAGTAGGCAGAGTGTTCGTGTGATGGCGATGTCGAATGCGGCGAGGCTCTCAAAATGCTCCTCGAAGAACGGACGGAGGTCGTCGGCATAGTAAGAGAAGAACGGACTCTCGCCGTAAGCCGACACCAATGCGTTCCAATGGAGGTGCCGCCACTCGCCGTGGTCGCTTATCCGCGTGTCGCGCATGGCCATTTTGGCTTCCGAAGACTTCTCCGTGGGGACGGTGAGGGTCTGTGTGGCGTTGGCGTTGGCGATGATGCAGCGGTTGCGGTAAGTCTGTTTTACGAAGTGTTCGCCCGTGTCTATGACGCAATGCGCATGCCGGTGAAGCTTCTGAAACCACTGCACCGGGGGGAAATAAGCGGCAGAGAGCAGCGCGATGGAGTCGTCGCTGTGTTCTGTCGCCAAGCCGTCGGGGGCGGCAGCGGACTCATTCTGCTTCAAAGGGAAGGGGCTCACAGACTGCCACATTATTTTATGTTGTCCACCATTCGGAACAGACGGCTCCACCGTATGCCCGAGAATCCGGAGTGGTCGGGGTCGTGGCTCCACCAGATGAAGATGGGTTTACCCACGATGTGGTCCTCGGGCACGAAGCCCCAGTAGCGCGAATCGAGCGAGTTGTGGCGGTTGTCGCCCATCATCCAGTAGTAGTCCATCTTGAAGGTGTAGCTCTTTGCCTCCTTGCCGTTGATGTAAATCTTGCCGTCGCGCACCTGCAAGTCGTTGCCTTCATAGGTTCGTATGGGTCGCTCGTAGACGGCGATGTTGTCCATTGTCAACTTAATCGACTTGCCCTTTTGCGGTATCCACACCGGACCGTAGTTGTCGCGGGTCCACCCTGTGTTACCGTTCAGGGGGTAGATGTCGCTTGTTGTGGCGTCGGTGACGAGTTGTATGCTCTCCACAATGTCCTTGCGGGCTTTCAAAGCCTTTGCCACTGCGGCGGTAAGGGGCATGTATCCGGCTTGATTGAGACTGCTTATCTGCTCCGAAGAGATGCCTAGCTGGTCGATAAGTTCCAACGGCAGCTGCGCACGCAACTTGATGTCGTAGGCGTACTGCACGTTGTCGGGTTCCTTGTTGGGGCGCCCGTTGATGTAGATGATGCGGTCTTTGATTTGCAAAGTCTGTCCCGGCAGACCCACACAACGCTTGACGTAGTTCTCGCGACGGTCAACGGGGCGCGTGACTATGTCACCAAACTCCGCCTTGTTCTCTGTCATATAACGGCGGCCGAGGCTATACACCTGTGCGAACACATCACGCTGCTGCTGCCGTGTGAGGGCGTTGAGGTCGATGGGCTGCCCTCCCCGCTGCTCCATGAAGAGCTGTTCGCCGTAGCCGTAAGCCATCTGGTAGAAGTCGTTGGCTTGATATTTGGGTGCACTGCACAGTGTGTCGCCGGCGGGATAATTGAACACCACGATGTCGTTGAGCTTCACGTTGCCAAGACCTTTGGCGCGCTCATAGCCCCATTGCGGCCATTCTATGTAACTCTTGCACTCGAACACGGGCAGAGTGTGCTGTGTCAGGGGCATCGTAAGAGGCGTCTGCGGCTTGCGGGGACCGTAACTCACCTTCGACACGAAGAGGTAATCGCCTGTGAGAAGCGACTTTTCCAAAGACGAAGAGGGGATGACATAGTTCTGGAAGAAGAACAGATTGATGAAATAAACAGCCACAAGGGCGAACACGAAAGCGTCCACCCACGACATGATAAAGCGTGTCGGACCCTCGGAATTGCGCCACCACTGCCACTTTATCTTCTTCGTGATGTAGACATCGAAGATGAACGGGAGCACCAACAAGCCCCACCAACTCTTCACCCAATAGAGGAAGAGCAGATAAAGGAGCGTCACTATGATGAATTTTGCCCACTGAACGCGTGGGTTGGGGGCTTTCTTTGCTTTGGAAATCATTGATGTATGTTTTGTTGTTTACGTTTTGACGTTTTATGCTTTTGCCCGCTTTGGCAACCGTAGTAGGTGCGTATCTCCGAGCGGCACCCACGCAAGCGGGTTTCGATTTTGGACCGTTGAGTTTTTATTCTCAATTTGAAGGGCGTTGACTTTTTGTTTGAAGGGTGCCGCTCGGAGTTCGGCACCTACTATGAAATGCTTGTCTTTCAACAATTCTCGACCGTCTTGCAGCAGCGCTTTAGAACTTGAACAGGTCGCTGGTGGTAAGGAGTCCCGAATGGGTGTAGGTGTATTCGGCGGCGAGGACGGCTCCAAGCGCGAAGCCTTTGCGCGAATGTGCATCGTGGGTTATGGTGATGCTGTCCGCCTCACTGTCGTAGATGACGCTGTGAATGCCCGGCACTTCGTCGCGGCGTATGCTCTCAATGGCGAGTTCTTCGGGCTTGCAGGCGTTGCTTCCGGAAACCGTTCCGTCGGCATTGTGCTGTTCGCCCTTCACCCACGAAGTCTTGCGGTCGATGCCGTTGATGATGTCTTCGGCGAGCGTTATGGCTGTTCCCGACGGCGCATCGAGCTTGTGGACGTGGTGGGTCTCCTCCATCCGCACGTCATATTGCGGAAAATCGTTCATGATGCGGGCGAGATAGCGGTTCACGGCAGAGAAGATTGCCACGCCGATGGAGAAGTTCGATGCCCAGAACAGCGTGTGTCCCTCCTCCGTGCAGAGCCGGCGCACGTCGTCGCCATGGTCCTTCATCCAACCCGTAGAGCCGCTGACCACCTTCACCCCTGCCTTGAACGCGCGCAGATAGTTGCCGTAAGCGGCTGTGGGCGAGGTGAATTCTATTGCCACATCGGCACTGGCGAAAGCCTCAGAGTCGAAGTCTTGCTGGTTGTCGATGTCGATAATGCTAACGATGTTGTGGCCGCGTTGCTTGCAGATGGACTCAATCATCTTCCCCATCTTGCCGTAGCCAATGAGTGCTATGTTCATTTTCTTAATGTAATTTAGTCGTAGGCATAAACCACCTACCTTATGCAAAGGTAGTGCAAACGAGTGCAATGAAAGCTGGCTTTCGAATTGCCGAGTGCAGCCTACCTTATGCAAAGGTAGTGCAAACGAGTGCAATGAAAGCTGGCTTTCGAATTGCCGAGTGCAGCCTACCTTATGCAAAGGTAGCAGAAAAACGTGAGTGAGAGAAGAAAAACGCCATAGTTTTCAGCTTTTTAGACTCTTTTGCGCCCTTTTTCGCTTCTTTTCTAACATTCATTCACGTTTTGGCGGAGATGCGTGCCCACTATTATTTCCTTTGCATGCAAACGGCTCCCAACCGGCAGGGAGGATGGATGGAATTCCAGCAATTATTCCTTCGCTTTTCAAACAAGGCTTGTTTGGGTTGCAAACAAGGCTTAATTGAAGTGCAAACAAGGCTTGTTTGGAGTGCAAATAAGG
>CAYXGN010000091.1:4438-7651 GCA_964464505.1 uncultured Prevotella sp. | reverse complement strand
TACGGTTTGCTTGCGAGGGCGCATCTCGGCGATCTGCGCCTACTACGGTTTGCTTTACTTTTCGTGTAATTAGCGTAATCTGTAGTTCTTATAAGTTGTTTTTAATCTTTTGTAAATTCCTTACACTTGTTGATATACTTCTCGGCTGTGGCCTTGTCCTTGGAGTCGGGATATTCGTTGATGAAGCCGTAGCACTCATCCTCGGCGTCCTGGAAGCGTTCGAGTTTCTTCTCCTCCACACTCTGCTGCGCCAACTCAAACTTGCTCTTCATCACGAGGACAGCAAACTTCTCGCGAAGAGAACTGTAGGGGTAATCCTTCAACGCATTCTGCGCCGTGATGATGCACGCCTCGTAGTTGTTGCCCCCGTAGGTGCAGTTGCCGAAATACTGCCCCAAGTCGTAGTACAACTGGGCATTGTGGAGCTCCTTCTTCACCAACTTGTCCTGGAGTTCGAACATGCGCTGCTGTGCAGCCTCCTTGTTGTCAGACTCGGGATAAAGGTCGAGAAACTCCTGAAAAGAAGCGATGGCGTTGAGAGTCTGCGACTGGTCGAGACGCGGCTCGGGAGTGCATTTATAAAGACTCTGGCCCACATAGTAATGGGCTTGCTCGGCATAGAAGCCTTTGGGATAACTGGTGTAGTATTTCTTGAATGTTGCCGCCGCCCCTTCATAATCGCGGGTGCAATATTCCGACATTGCCAACATGTAAAGACTCTCCTGCGCGTTGTCGGTGCCTTTCTGCATCGTCACCATTTCCTGCAGCAACGTGGAGCAACGGGTGTACTTCCCTGTGGCAAAACATTCTTTGGCATATTCGTACTTGAAGGAATAGTCGTTGGTCTTGTAGACTCTGTTGAATTCATTGGCGCAACTGCTGAAAAGAAGAGCCGACAATAGAACGACAAATATGCTTCTGTTCATAAATCTTTTCTTTTTGGAGTGCAAAAATACACATAATCCGCTTATTGTCAAAGTTTGCAACGCTATTTTTATCAAAAAATCACGTTTCGAGGCTTCTTTACGCCTTATTTTTACTATTTTTGCAACCCATAATCAAGGTCTATGCAATTCCAACTGACATCGAAATTCTCACCTACCGGCGACCAGCCCGAAGCCATCAGGAGCCTTACCGACGGCGTGCTTCGCGGCGACCGCTCGCAAGTGCTGTTGGGAGTGACGGGGTCGGGGAAGACTTTCACAATGGCCAATGTCATTGCCAACATCAACCGCCCTACCCTAATCCTGAGCCACAACAAGACGCTTGCAGCACAGTTGTATGAGGAGATGAAGACCTTCTTCCCCGACAATGCGGTGGAATATTACATCTCCTACTACGATTACTATCAGCCCGAGGCTTACATCCCTTCTTCCGACACCTATATAGAAAAGGACCTTGCCATAAACGAGGAGATTGACAAACTCCGCCTGTCGGCAGTGAGTGCGCTGCTTTCAGGAAGAAAGGATGTTGTGGTGGTGTCGTCGGTGTCGTGTATATACGGTATGGGAGGCCCTGCCGCCCTTGCGGGAAGCATCATCAAGATAGCACGGGGACAGAAGGCGGACCTCAACGGCTTTCTCCGGCAGTTGGTGGACTCGCTCTACCTCCGCAACGACATTGACTTGCAGCGCGGCAACTTCCGTGTGAAAGGCGACACCGTAGACATCTTTATGGCTTACAGCGACAATGTGCTCCGCGTGACCTGGTGGGACGACGAGATTGACTCCATAGAGGAACTCGACAGCAGCGACTTCCACTGCCTCGCCACTTTCGAGGAGTATCAGATTTATCCTGCAAACATTTTTGTCACATCGAAAGACCAGACGGAGGGAGCCATCCGGATGATACAGGACGACCTCGCAGCACAGATTTCTTTCTTCAATGAAATGGGCGACAGCGTTCGCGCACAGAGGATTAAGGAGCGCGTGGAGTATGACATGGAGATGATAAGGGAACTCGGTCATTGCAGTGGTATAGAAAACTACTCCCGCTACTTCGACGGTCGCGCTCCGGGGCAACGCCCCTACTGCCTCCTCGACTTCTTCCCGAAGGATTTTCTGATGATTGTAGACGAAAGCCATGTCAGTGTGCCGCAGATAAGGGCAATGTACAGAGGCGACCGCGCCAGAAAGCAAAACCTCGTGGAGTTTGGTTTCCGGCTCCCTGCCGCCTTCGACAACCGTCCTTTGAAGTTCGACGAGTTTATGGAGATGGTTAATCAGGTGATTTATGTATCCGCCACCCCTGCCGACTTCGAACTTGCCGAGGCGGAGGGCGTTGTCGTGGAGCAGGTAATCCGCCCCACGGGACTGCCCGACCCCGTCATCGAAGTGCGTCAACGGGAGAATCCTATGGACGACCTTCTGGAAGAAATCTGGCAGCGCGTGGAACTCAATGAGCGCACTCTCGTCATCACCCTCACTAAAAGGGATGCCGAAGAACTCTCCGAGTATCTTCTCAACCATGGCGTGAAAGCCAACTATATACACAGTGATGTGTCGACCCTCGACCGCGTAAAGATAATGAACGACCTGCGTGCCGGCGTTCACGACGTGCTTGTGGGAGTAAACCTGTTGCGCGAAGGACTCGACCTGCCCGAAGTCTCGCTCGTCGCAATCTTCGATGCCGACAAGGAAGGCTTCCTCCGCAACCACCGTTCGCTGACACAAATGGCCGGACGCGCAGCAAGAAACCTCAACGGCAGGGTGATTATGTACGCCGAGGACATCACGGAAAGCATGCAAAAGACAATAGAGGAAACGGCACGCCGCCGCCAGATACAGTTGAAATACAACAGCGACCACGGCATCACGCCGCAACAGATTAAGAAAGACATTAAGGGCTCTCTCGCTCCCACTGACGACAAGAGCGCGCTGCCAGGCAAAGCCGCCGATGAGTCAGAGGCCTATAATCCCTACATTGAGAAAGAGGCAACAGCCTTCGCTGCCGACCCGATTGTAAAGAAAATGTCGAGAGAACAACTCGAGAAGTGTATCGAGAACACAAACCGCCAGATGCTGTTGGCAAAGAAGAACTTCGAATATATGCAAGCCGCGCAATATAGAGACGAACTCTTCCGATTGCAGGCGTTGCTCAAGGAGAAGGTAATGTAGTAGGCGCGGATCGCCGAGACGCGCCCTTAAGTTTAGTAGGCGCGGATCGCCGAGACGCGCCCTTATAAGATAGTTTCCCGCTAGTGAGGGTGCGTCT
>CAYXGN010000091.1:0-4338 GCA_964464505.1 uncultured Prevotella sp. | reverse complement strand
AAAATGGAAAGAGAATGGATAGACGAGCATCATCGTGGTGAAGGGAATAGAGACCGTTATTTCAAGACAAGGAACATCCTGAACATTGTGTTCATGCTCGGCGTTGTCGTTGGAATGCTCATTTACTTCCTTTCTTCACGCGAGACAGGCACCATCGTTATTCTTGTGTCAATGCTTTTCAAGGTGGCAGAATGTTGCTTACGCTTTATCCGATAATCTATGAAGAAAGCACTTCTCTTTGTCTTTTTAATGTGGCTTTCTGCTGTCTTCACGACGGCAGTGGCACAGACCGACTATACGAATCAGACTTCCATAAACGGTTCTTCCGCCAAGGACCGCGCACGGAAGAACGCCGCTGACTCGCTCGGCACGGACAAAGAGATACCGCAGGGAATGAGGGTGTGGACTGTGGACTCGCATTTCGGTGACAGAAAAGCGGCGGAAGTGGACACCCTTTCCCACATGTTCATGAATTCCATCTTCACCACCGGCTTGCGTGGGGAGTACAATTCCACGGGTAACCTCGGTGCACCGCGACAAAACAGAATCTTCATCGACCGCCCCCAGGACGGGTCTTTCCTCTTCACGCAACCCTACGACTATGTCGTCACGCCCGTCGACAAGTTTCACTTCACCAACACCCTTTCGCCCTTCACCAACCTCACCTACAACAACGCCGGCAACCGCACGAACGGTGAAGACCACTTCACTGCCAAGTTTGGCGTCAATGCCGGCAAGAGGATAGGTGCGGGCTTCAACTTCGACTATATCTATGGGCGCGGCTATTACAGCAGCCAGAGCACGTCCCACTTCAAATACCTCATGTACGGTTCTTACCTCGGCGACCGTTATCAGGCACACCTTCTCCTGTCCACCATCAACCAGAAGGTGACAGAGAACGGAGGCATCACCAACGACAATTACATCACTCACCCCGAGACCTTCAACGACAACTACGCCACGAGCGAAGTGCCCACTGTCTTTGAGCGCAACTGGAACCGCAACGACAACCAGCACATCTTCCTTACCCACCGTTACAGCGTGGGGTTCAGCCGTAAGGTGAAGATGACGGAAGAGGAAATCAAGGCTCGCAAGTTTGCCATGGAGTCGCAGAAGGAGAACGCCGAGAGGAAGGAGAAGGAGGAAGCGAGTCGCAACGCGAAGCGTGAGGGCCGCGACTTCGATGAAAAGAAATACAAGAGCACCACTTATAGCGGTCGCCCCGACGACGCAAAGATTGTGGAGACAGAGCCTGCCGACACCCTGCAACAGGCGGAGCCAAGCGGTAGGATAGCCGTCACGGGCAAGGCGATGGCCGACAGCCTGCAAGCCGCCGGACAGAAGGCTGCCGCCGACACCATGTGGATGAAGTCGGAATATGTGCCGGTGACGAGTTTCATCCACACAATGAAGTTCGACTCTTACCGCCGCATCTATCAGGCTTACGAGACTCCCGACAACTATTATCTCAACACCTATCCCACAAGTGCGGGCGACTCTATCTTCGACAAGACGAAGCACTACCGTCTGCAAAACACCTTCGCCATCTCGATGCTCGAAGGTTTCAACAAATGGATGAAATTCGGTTTCAAGGCTTTCATCACCTCCGACTTGCGCCACTTCACTCTCCCCGACACCATAAGCAGCACGAGGAGTTACAACGAGCACAGCATAAATGTGGGCGCACAACTCTCCAAATCGCAAGGCCACACCCTACATTATAATATTATAGCAGAGACGTGCATCGCAGGAAAGGACGTGGGTCAGTTGAAGATTGATGCCTCTGCCGACCTCAACTTCCCTCTCTTTGGCGACACCGTCACGCTGGCAGCAAGCGGCTTCATTCACAATGTCACCCCCTCCTTCTACTATCGCCATTACCACTCGCGCCACTTCTGGTGGGACAACGATGACATGAGCAAGATTTTCCACACGCGCGTGGAAGGACTCTTCTCCTACAAAAAGACGCGCACTACCTTCCGCGTGGCTTTCGACGAGATAAAGAACTACACCTATATGGGTATGTCCTACGGCATCGGCGATGAATACAACCGCACCGCCAACACCGTCTTTGCGCGGCAACACAGCGGGGCAATCAGTCTGCTGACGCTCTCCCTCCAACAGGACTTCACCCTCGGCCCCGTAAACTGGGAAAGCGTGATAACCTGGCAGAAGTCGTCCAACTCGGAAGTCATCCCTCTGCCCGCACTCAACATCTACACCAACCTTTATCTGCGCTTTAAGATAGCGCGCGTGTTGAAGTGCGACTTCGGTGCCGACGCGCGCTATTTCACCAAGTATTATGCCCCCGACTACAGTCCTGCCCTCGGGCAGTTTGCCGTGCAGGAAGGTCAGAGTCGCACGAAGGTGGGAGGCTACCCCGTTGTCAATGTCTATGCCAACTTCCACCTTAAACGCACCCGCTTCTTCGTGATGATGAGCCACGTCAATGCCGGCAACGGCAACCGTGCCTACTTCTTCACGCCCCATTACCCCCTCAACAAGCGCATCTTCCGTTTCGGTGTGAGCTGGAACTTCCTCAACTGATGCCCGCGCCACCCAATCTATGTCAAGAATAATCTTGTTTTTTCAAAAAAAACGACACTGTCGCGCAAGCCTTTCGTAATTAATATTGTACCTTTGCACGGCAATTTATTTCATTTTATGAACAAAGAAAGACTATTTCCAGACTACATTTTCGAATCGAGTTGGGAAGTATGCAATAAAGTGGGCGGCATCTACACCGTCCTTTCCACAAGAGCCAAGACATTACAGGAGGTAATGGGCGACAAGCACATTGTTTTTATCGGACCTGACTGCTGGGGCGCGGGCTCCTGTCCCTATTTCACTGAGGACAGACATTTGCTGTCGTCATGGAGAGAAAAGGCTGAGAAGGAAGGGCTGAACGTAAAGGTAGGCCGTTGGGACATCCCCGGAAACCCCGTGGCAATTCTCGTTGATTTCCAACCTTTCTTCGCACAGAAGAACGCCATCTACACCGAACTTTGGAACGACTACAAGGTTGACAGCCTTCACGCCTACGGCGACTACGACGAGGCTTCCCTCTTCTCCTACGCTGCTGCAAAGGTGGTGGAGAGCCTCTATCGCCACACCATAAAGCCGGGCGAGAAAGTCATTTACCATGGCAACGAATGGATGACAGGTCTAGGCCTTCTCTATATCCAAAAACATCTCCCCCAGATAGCAACCGTTTTCACAACCCACGCCACAAGCATCGGGCGCAGCATTGCCGGCAACAACAAACCCTTGTACGAATATCTCGAAGCCTACAACGGCGACCAGATGGCTGACGAACTCAACATGCAGAGCAAGCACTCCATTGAGAAGCAGACAGCCCTGCATGTGGACTGCTTCACGACAGTGAGCGACATCACCGACAGAGAGTGTGAGGCGTTGCTCGACAGGAAAGCCGACGTGGTGCTCCCCAATGGTTTTGAAGACAACTTCGTGCCTTCTGGCAAGGCTTTTGACAAGAAGCGCAAAGAGGCCCGCAAGCGTTTGCTCAACATAGCCCGCGCCCTCACCGGCGACACCATTGCCGACGACGCAGTAATCATTTCCACAAGCGGGCGTTACGAATGGCGCAACAAAGGCATCGACGTGTTTATAGAAGCCGTCAACCGCCTGAGAACCGACGCCTACGACCTGAAGCACGAAATAGTGGCTTTCATCGAAGTGCCGGCTTGGGTGAAGGAGAAGCGGGGCGACCTGGCAGAACGCCTTGACAGTATGGAGAAAGACCATGCCGTTTTTGACACTCCCCTCCCCTCCCCTGTCATCACGCACACCCTCAACGAGCAGCCAAACGACCGCGCGTTGGGAATGATGAATTGGCTTGGAATGCACAACGCCAAGGGAGAGAAGGTGAAGATTGTCTTCATCCCGTGCTACCTTAACGGCGACGACGGAATCGTAAACCTCCCCTACTACGACGTTGTCCTTGGCAACGACCTCTGCATCTATCCTTCCTATTATGAGCCGTGGGGCTACACACCCCTTGAAGCCATCGCCTTCAAAGTGCCGTGCATCACTACCGACCTTGCCGGCTTCGGGCTTTGGGCTAATGCCGAGTCGAAGAATGGCTGGAGCCGCATGGCTGACGACGGTGTGGAGGTAATCCATCGCACCGACTATAATTACAATGAGGTGGCGGATGCCATAAAGAGCACTGTTGCCACATTCGTCAACTCATCCGTGCAGCGGCGCAGCGGCATCCGTTCCAAGGCTCACGCCCTTTCGCAGAAAGCCCTTTGGAGCAAGTTCATCGAGTGCTACTACGAAGCCTACGACATGGCTCTCCGCAAAGATAGTGCAAAC
>CAYXGN010000090.1:0-8049 GCA_964464505.1 uncultured Prevotella sp. | reverse complement strand
GGTGCGCCTCGGAGATGCGCACCTACTATGGCTATTTCAGGATTTTCTTTGTCTGTGTGCCTTGCTTCACGATAAGGACACCCTTGGCAGGGATGTCGTTGTCGCTGTAAAGGGAAGCAGGAGCATAGTAGACGAGGCGACCCGTGGTGTCGTAGACGCGGACGGTAGTGTCGGCGTGCGAGCGCGACTCGTCGGCGATGGCGACAGACTCAATGGCTGTCCAGTTGGCATCGTTGTCGGCCTTGAGGTTGACCTGGTCGCCGGAGATGGTGAGGATGTAGCTGTTGCGCACTGTCTCCTTGGCGCGGACAGGCTGGAACTTACTTTCGCCTTCCACCTGAGAAGCGAAGAAGATGCGGTACTTACCTTCGGGAAGGACGCTCGTCGCGAACTTCACCGTGCCGAAGTTGAGGGCTTTGCCATACAACTTCTTGGTGATGTCGGCAACCACTGTGCCGAGGTCTGTCTCCGCGCCGGTCTCCATATTGAGAGCCACGAGGTGGATGCTGCCAGTGAACGGGTCGGTGTCAAGTTGGTAGGCAGTGCCGCCAGTGACGCTGACGGTGCCGTTGCTGCTTGTAGCAGTGATAGCACTCGTGAAGCCCCAGTTGGAGGTGTAGGGCTGAGTGAAGCGAGTGTCATCGGCGCGGCGCATCTGGACGATAGACTGCAGGGAGGAGAAGCCGTTGAGGGAGCCGATGTCGAAGTAGCCGTCCTGCTTTCCGTTCCAACCCCAATTGACATGCACCTGACCTTCCTCGTTGTAACCATCGAGGACGAAAGAGTGGCCGCCACTTGACGACTGACCGCCATAAAGGATGGGGCAACCGTCGCTAAGTTCGCGGTAAACGAGGTTCATCCACTCCTTGCGGGGGAAGTAGTCGCGGTTGAAGTGCTTGATGCCGGAGTGATAAGAGAAGTAGTTGCGGAGGGCATCAACGGCATCGGTGGAGTAAGAGCCGCTACCGTCCTTGGTGTACATCATCTTGACAGACACACCACAGTGGAAACTCAGGAGAGCTGCTGCCTGGGCCTGCGCGTCGGTGTAAGAGCCGGAATAGTCGTCAAGCATATTGTCCCAGTCGTAAGTCGTCTCGCCGAAGTTTGCCTCAAGGGTCACCGCTGCGACGTCGCCGCCAGGGGCAAAGCGGTATCTGCGCGACCCTTCGCCGTGCTCGGGGTACTCGTGATAGCGCATAATCTGCGCCATTGCCGTTGCCACGCAGCCCACGACATAGTGCTCATCGCCGTTGTCGCCGGGGTAGACAGGGGTGAGGTTGTTGTAGGGCGCACTCTGTCCCCATGTGGAAGTGAGCAACTGGGGCACCGAAGCCTTGTATTCTGCGTCCGCCTTTACGGGGGCGAGGGTCTCGCCATTGGCAAGAGCCTGCTCAAGGGTGGCATTCATCTCGCCCAGCCACCAAAGGAAGCCGGGAGCCACATCGCCGTCGCTGGCATTGGTGGAATAGCCGAGGACAGGCGAGAAGGAGTCGTCGTTGGCAATGACGGCGAAGCCGCCTTCTTGCGTGCCGAGCACGGTGAGCTGTGTCTTTTGGTCGAGCACCTGAAGGGCTTCGGCGTTGAGCGGTGCGCATTTCTTGCCCACCACGCTGCGACCTATCACACCAAGGGCTGCCTGTTTCATCTCAGCCACGGTGCGCTCGCGTGCTGTCATCGACAGCGTCACGCCGAGAAGCAATGAAAGTGTGATAAATTTTCTTTTCATTAGTCTTGATATTTTTATGGAAAAGGACAAAAGCGGATTGTCAGAGTCACGAAAACTGCTCTGCCAACCCGCTATTTATTTATTCAATTATAATTCAAAAAGAGTGTCACGACACCACCGTTACTTGCGAGTCATCTTGATGTTGGTGATGACATCATCGGTGTAGTAGCTGCCGGCGAGCTCCACTATCTGGAGAGCAGCTCCCTCGGGGAACTCTATCTCATCAGGAACGGAGAGGTCTTCGGTCGGTGTCCAGCTCACACGGAGAGCGTTGGTTGTGGGCGAGCCCGATGTGAAGTTACGCCACTGCCACTCCAAGGTAACGAGATAGCCTGCAAGGTCGTAGGTGTAGATGTCGGTGTTGCAGGGGATTTCGAGCGTACCCTTCTTCGTGTTCTCGTTGTACTTGTAACGGAGCGGGAAGCTGAGGGTCATGGACAGCGGGCAGCACGGAGTCTGGAAGCTGCTGATGTAAGCCTGGAGGAAGTACTCATAGTCCTCGTTGTCAGGGTCGGAAGCAGCACCGATGGTCATGTCGCAAACGAAATCGTCGCTTGTCGGAACGCCGGTGTAATTGGAAGTGTAGGTGCCGGAGAACTTCCACTGTCCGCCGAAGATGGTGTAATAAGACTTGTCGTTGTCGACGATAGTGACATTGATGGTCTTGTTGGCACCGAGCGTTGCGCCCTGAACATTCTCGATAGTGATGGAGAAGGTGCGGTCGGCATTCTTGTTGTAGTCGTCTTTCGGAGTCACCTCTACATAGACAGTGGACTCCTCGTCGCCGGTAGCCTCAACATTGAAGTTCTTTGTTGTGAGGGAGTAGTTGGTCTCGTCCTTTGCGGGAGTGTCGCCAGTCTCTGTTGTAACAATGTTGAAAGTGACTTTGCCGTTAAGCACGCCCTTCACTTTGATGGGTATTTGCAGGATTTCACCGTTCTCGTTCAGTTCTGCTGACGTCTCGGCGAACTCCACCGTTGTGCCGGAAGTGGTGTTGACCTCGTCGTCGCTACAAGAAGCGAAGAGGGCAACCACTGCCATAAGCATGAATAATTTTATATATTTCATGTTAAAAAATCGTTTTTTGTTTCACTTTGTTCTTTTTGTTTTCTCTGTGCCCCACCCTTTCATCGTGCCGTCGGCAAGGGGAAAGGGTGCGGCGCAAAAGACTTTATGACACTTTATTTGGAGTATCCCTTATTCTGAATCATCTGATGGTTGACGTTCATCTCATGCTTCGGGATAGGCCATGTGAGGCGCGGGTCGTCGGCAGGCACAACCATATCGGTGGTGCTTGAACCCGGCAGACTGCAAAGGTCGCGCTGCTGCGGCACGCCACGCGAGAAGCCGTCGTGCCAACGCTTGAGGTCAGTGAGGTGGAAGCCTTCGCAAACGAGTTCGCGAGAGCGTTCGTTCTTGATTTCCTGCATAAGCTCTTCCTGACTGCCGAATTCGGGAGCCTCATAGCCTTCGAAGCGGTTGGCCTGGAGAGCCTCGAGATAGTAAGCACCCTCATCAAGGTCGCCCATCATTGCACTTGCCTCTGCTGCGATGAGATACATCTCAGCGATGCGGAACACGTTAGGCATGTGGTTGAAGCGAGAACTCTCACTTCCGCTGGTGTACTGATAGAGGAAGCCGTGGTCAGGATACTTGTTGAAGGCGTAGACAGTACCTCCAGCACCTGCTGTTGTCATGACATAAATCTGGTTGAAATAAACAGAACGGCGGAAGTCGTTGTTGCTGAACATGTCGACGAAGGTGCGTGTGGGGATGTAATCAGGCACGGAACCGTCCTGATAGGGTTGGAAGCGTGTTCCCGTGGCACTCGGCAACTCGCTTGAGGAAGCCGAGATGAGCTGGAAGATAGCCTCGCTGGTACCTGTGGCAGCACCCATTCCGAGGTTAACGCCATCATACATATACATGGCTGTGAGGTCGGCAGCAGAAGAGCAGAGAGCGTAAGTGCCCGACTCTATAAGCAGTGTGGCCTCGTCGCGAGCCAGTTCGTAGTCGCCTTTTGCCAAAGCAACGCGGGCACGAAGGGCTGTGATGGCATCAACAGAGATGTAAGGATTGTTGGCCTCGGGAGTTGTTGTGACATAAACAGAAGCACTGTCGAGGTCATCGTAAATCTGCTGGTAAGTCTGCTTCAGCGTGTTACGTCCCGGATACTTGTCGGACGACACTGACGGTTCGTAAGTCAAAGTGTACGAAGCGCCTGTGTTCGGCTGGTCAGCAGTGGCAGGATCGTAAGCCTCGCAGAAATACTGAGCGAGCATAAAGATGGCGTAAGCACGGGTGAAGAAAGCATCACCCTTAGCCTTCTTGGCTGCGGGGAGACCGAGGTCGGTCTCATCCTCACCTGAACTTGCAGAAGGATTGGGGTCCCAGATGTTGGTATTGCTGAAATCAGTCTTGTTGTAACCGTCGATGATGAAGTTACAACGTGTTATTGTTCCCTGTGCGCTGCCGTACATTCCGGAGAACACACCGTCGTCGGTGGTAAATTCCCAACGGTACATCGTGGACAGAGTGTTGCTGAAACCCGACACGGCGTTGAAGTAATCGCACTGGAGTTCGGGAGCCACGAAGTTTGTTTCGCCGCCGACACAACTTCTAAGGGCGACATAGAGTCCGGCGCGTGCAGCCACAAAGTTGGACGGAGTCTGGAACGTATCGCCGTCGGAAAGGGTTCCGTAAGGCTCTTTGTCCATGTTGCAGGAACTGAGCAAGCCTGCAACCAAAGCAAGCATTAAATATATCTTTTTCATCTATATTCCGTTTTTTAGATAAGAATTTTAGAATGTTAACTGAGCTCCGAAAGAGAACTGACGCGTGTTAGGATAGTCACCGATTGTGGAGAAGCTGTCCATTTCAGGGTCGTAGCCGGTGAAGCCGGTGAATGTAAGGAGGTTACGCGTTACGAAGTAAACCTTGACATTCTTGAGGAAACCGGTCTTGTTGAGCCAGTTCTGCGGCAGGTTGTAAGAGAGTTGCAAGAACTTCAGACGCACGAAAGAAGCGTTTTCGAGCAAGTGGGTATCGGAGTGAACCTCAGAGTTGACACCGGCGATGTCGGTGATGTCACCCGGCTTCTGCCAGATTTTCTTCATCTCAACGGTCTGGTTGTTGGAGCTTGCAAATGTCGGGTTCTCGGTGAAGAAGCGTTCGTTGTTGAAGAGGTAGCGTCCGAACATACCTGTGAACTGCACATCGAGTTGCAGTCCCTTCCAGGAAAGGGTTGTAGAAAGACCGCCTGACCAAGGAGCCACAGCGTTCTTGCCCACCATCACGGCATCGTCTTCGGAGTAAACCTTCGTTTCGTTGCCGTACTTGTCGAGCCAAACGTTCATACCGTCACGCGGGTCTACATGGCTCCAACGCACATAATAGAACTCGCCATAGGAGTGGCCTACTTCAAGACGGGTCATACCGAGGTCGTAGTAGTCCTGTCCTTCGAACAGCTTGGTGATGCGGTTGAAGTTGTAGTTGCCGTTGATTTTCACGTTCCAGTTCCAGTCCTTGCCCTTGAGGATGTCCACACCGAGGGTGAAATCGAAACCGCGGTTGTACATGGAAGCCACGTTGCCGTAAGAAGAAGTGTAACCTGTGGTGTAGGACTTCGGCACGAGCACGAGCATGTTGGATGTCACCTTGTTGTAGAACTCAAGGTCGAAGCTGAAGCGTTTGAACACCTTACCGGAGAGGGTAAGGTTGAATGTCTTCACTGTTTCCCAAGTAAGTTTGTCGTTGGAAGGCTGTGAAGGAGCGATGGCAGAGGTGTTGTAGTAGAGGCCGGCGCTGCCTACAAGACCCAGAGCCTGATAAGCGGAGATGCCGGAGTTACCTGTTGAACCGTAACTTATTTTGAACTGCAATTCGTCCAACCAGTTGCGGGTGGGAGCCATAAACTTCTCTGCGGTCACATTCCAAAGGAAAGCGGCAGCACCGAAGGTAGCCCAGCGGTGGTTCTTGGCGAAGAGCGAAGAACCGTCACGGCGACCGGAGAGGTCGATATAGTAACGGCCGTCGAAGCCGTAGTTGAGCATTGCGAACCAAGAGTTGCGCACCTCGTCGCTCGATGACTCTCCCGGAACGCTCACATTCTTCTGTGCGGCAGCACCGAGATAGAGCATACGGTTGTCGGTCAAGCCGGAGACAGAAGCGCTGAAAGCCTCTGTGCGGTCGACCATTGACTCCTGTCCGAGGAGCACTGTGAACTCGTGCTTCTTCTTGATATCGAATTTATACTCGGCGGTGTTGGTGACAGTGTAACGGTAGAAACGCGACATAGAAGTGCCTGTAGATCCTGTCGGGAACACGTCCGGGTCGATGTCGTTGGTGTTATACTGGCGGTAGTGTGAGCGGTAATCGTTTGCGTCGAGTCCGACAGCAGAACGGATGTTAAGTCCCTTTATGGGGTTGATGTTCACATAAAGGTTCTCGTTGATACGGATACGGTCGTTGGAACCCGGCTGTACCTCTGACAGCCAATAAGGGTTGTAGTAGCCCATCTGGTCGAAATAGTAAAGACGGTCGCCGTAGCCTTCGAATGTAGAGTTGGCGTAGTCGTTGATATCAAGGCCCTTAACCTCGTAGTAAGACTGTGTTGGCAGGTAGATACGGGCGGCGAAGGTCTTGTTGTAGACGCTGCTTGCGCTGCTGCCGAATGCTGTCGTACCTGTCTTGGTGAAGGCGAGGTTGGTGTTGGAAGCCACCTTCAACCACGGATTGATTTTCACCTCCACGTTGGTGCGGATGGTCTCACGGCGCATCTTGGAGTCGTCCATGATACCCTGGGCATTGTAGTGGCTGAAAGAAACGAGGTAGTTCACGTTCTGCGTACCACCGCGTACAGAAGCGTCAACCTGATAAGTGGGTTTGCTGTCGCCGAAGAGCACCTTCTTCCAGTCGGTGCTTATGCCAGTGCGCTTGTAGTAGTCCTTACGGGCGAGGTAAGTCTTGTTGTACTGCAAGTCGGGATTGATGACCTGCTGGAAGTCGAGCCATTCGTTGGCGTTCATCATAGTGGTGTTGTCGTTGGCAAGCTGCGAAATGCCATACTGTGCCGAAACGGTCACCGAAGGAGCCTCGCCATACTTACCGCGCTTTGTCGTTATGATGACAACGCCGTTGGCAGCACGCGAACCGTAGATGGCAGTGGCCGATGCATCCTTGAGCACGGTCATGCTTTCCACATCGTTAGGGTTAAGCGAAAGGAAGGTATTCTGTGAAATTTCACTTCCGTCGAGGATGAACAGCGGCTCTGTTGTTGCGTAGAGTGAAGTCACACCACGCACGCGCATGCTTGTCGTTGCGGAAGGCTCACCTGACGAAGTGAACACCTGCAGACCGGAGACCTGGCCCTGCAAGGCGTCGCCGATGTTGGCAACGGGGCGGTTGGCGAGTTTATCACTGGTCACCGTCTCCACCGAACCGGCGATGGTTCCGAGTTTACGGGCGGAACCGTAACCTGTAACGACAACCTCCTGAAGAGTTTTGTTGTCGGGTTCGAGCACCACTCTCATGTTGTTGGCAGCCTTGACTGTCTTTGGAGTCATGCCGAGGTAAGAAATGGTAAGTTCTGTTCCGGGCTTCACCTCAAGGGTAAACACGCCGTCCATGTCGGTCACTGCGCCGACAGAGGCTCCCTTGACTTTCACGGAAGCGCCGATCACCGGTTCCCCGTCCTCACTGGATGTGACGACACCCGTGACACGCGTCTGTGCCAATGCCGTTCCTATGCTTAGGAAAAGGCAGGCAAGAATCATTGTCAGTCTTTCTTTCATAAAATCTGTCTCTTGATTGATTATAAAATTGTGAATTTAAATTTGTTTCCAATTCGAGCCGCATCGCGGGGTACACATTATTTATATATAATAAGCGACCTGTGATTGCGGAGGGCGCGAAGCCACATTTTCATTTGTGCGATTTCTATTTCCCGGAGGACGTTCCGTGCAACGGATTGCAGCCCAACCAAGTGTATATATGTATATATAGCGACTTGCAAAATTAGGTTATTTCCAGTTCTTTTGCAAATATTACCATTGAACGGAGGGGAAATTAAATGTTTTTTAACAAAGAAATGTCAAGCAACGGTGCATTTTATAACAAGTCGCGAGGTTTTCTTCGTATTTTTCTTTCATTTTCTCGCTTGCATCGGCTTGTTGGTTTCGATTTCAAAAAACAAGGTTATTGCGCGGTTTAGTTAAAAAAAGCGAAGCAGTGACGTCACTGCTTCGCTTGTGGGCGTGGGTAATCGTAGTAGGCGCGCATGCATTTCTCCTTTCTCCTCCCCTACAGGGGAGGTCGGGAGAGGC
>CAYXGN010000089.1:0-8294 GCA_964464505.1 uncultured Prevotella sp. | reverse complement strand
GGGTAGTCCCGATTAATTAAACATTTATATAAAATGACAGATCCAATAGCAGATTTTCTGACAAGACTCAGAAACGCAATCATGGCTCATCACCGTGTCGTTGAGATTCCCGCGTCAAACTTGAAGAAAGAAATCACAAAGATTCTCTTCGAGAAGGGTTACATTCTCAACTACAAGTTCGTAGAGGATGGACCTCAGGGTACAATCAAGGTTGCCTTGAAGTATGACCCTGTAACAAAGACCAACGCAATCAAGGCGTTGAAGCGCATTTCTACACCAGGTCTCCGCAAGTACACTGGTTACAAGGACATGCCGAGAGTTATTAACGGATTGGGTATCGCAATCTTATCCACATCCAAAGGTGTAATGACAGACAAGGAAGCTTCCGCTCTCAAGATCGGTGGCGAGGTTCTTTGCTACGTTTATTAATTGGAGGATTGAATATGTCAAGAATAGGAAAATTACCAATTAGTATCCCCGCTGGTGTTACTGTAACACTCAACAACGGTCTCGTTAGCGTAAAGGGTCCCAAGGGCGAACTGTCACAGAAGGTGGATCCCTCTATCAACGTAAAGGTGGAGAACAGCGAAATCACCTTCGAGATTGACGAGAACAGCCCCGTAAACTACAAGCAGAAGGCAGCCTTCCACGGCCTTTACCGCTCTCTCGTGAACAACATGGTTGTAGGAGTTAGCCAAGGCTATCAGAAAACTCTCGAACTCGTAGGTGTTGGTTATCGTGTTTCTAATCAGGGCAACGTCATCGAGTTCTCGCTCGGTTACACTCACCCCATCTTCATCGAACTCCCCAAGGAAGTGAAAGTGGAGACAAAGAGTGAGAGAAACCAGAACCCGATTCTCATGCTCGAGTCTTGTGACAAGCAGCTGCTCGGACTCATTTGTGCTAAAATTCGTTCTTTCCGCAAGCCTGAGCCATACAAAGGCAAGGGTATCCTGTTCAAGGGCGAGGTCATCCGCAGAAAGTCTGGAAAGACTGCTGCAGCTAAGTAACATTTTAATTTTACGATTAGATTATGACAACAAAGAAAGTAGAAAGACGAATTAAAATCAAATATAGAGTTCGTAAGCGTATTAGCGGAACTGCGGAGCGCCCACGTCTGAGCGTGTTCCGTAGCAACAAGCAGATTTACGCACAGGTTATAAACGACTTGACCGGAACAACATTGGCTTCTGCTTCATCTCTTGGTTTCGAGAAGATGCCTAAGTCAGAGCAGGCAGCAAAGGTCGGCGAGCTTGTAGCAAGCAACGCACAGGCAGCAGGCGTGACAACAGTTGTTTTCGACCGTAATGGTTATCTTTATCACGGACGTGTTAAGGAGTTGGCTGATGCAGCCCGTAAAGGTGGTCTCAAATTTTAAACGATTATGGCAATGAACAAAGTAAAAGTATATAGTGACGTTGAATTGAAAGACCGCTTGGTTGCCATCAACCGCGTAACAAAAGTTACTAAGGGTGGTCGCACCTTCACATTCGCTGCTATTGTCGTTGTTGGCGACGGCAAGGGAGTCATCGGTTACGGTCTCGGTAAGGCTGGCGAAGTCACAGCAGCCATCGCAAAAGGCGTAGAGGCTGCAAAGAAGAACCTTGTAAGAGTGCCCGTCCTCAAAGGTACAATCCCTCATGAGGTAGAGGCTCGCTTCGGCGGTGCTCATGTGTTTATGCGTCCGGCAGCAGCCGGTACCGGTCTCGTGGCTGGTGGCGCTATGCGTGCTGTGCTCGACAGCGTTGGCATCAAGGACATCCTCGCTAAGTCGAAGGGCTCTTCCAACCCTCACAACCTCGTGAAGGCAACCATCGAAGCTCTCTCGCAGATTCGTGATGCTTACACTGTTGCAGGTGTTCGTGGTATCAGTATGAACAAAGTGTTTAACGGATAAATTTGAAGAATACAATGGCAACAATAAAGATTAAGCAGATAAAGAGCCGCATTGGTGCTCCGAAAGACCAGAAGGCTACTCTTCTGGCTTTGGGTCTCCGCAAAATCTCTCAGGTAAGAGAGGTTGAGGACACTCCGAGCGTTCGTGGAATGATTCGCAAAGTTCATCACTTGGTGACTGTAGTTGAATAATTAACTTTAAACAGGAAAGACTATGAAATTAAATACTTTAAAGCCTGCAGCTGGCGCAACTCATTCTCGTCGTCGTATCGGTCGCGGTCCTGGTTCAGGATTGGGCGGTACCGCTACACGCGGACACAAGGGTGCCAAGGCTCGTTCAGGTTATAAGAGAAAGATTGGTTTCGAAGGAGGTCAGATGCCTTTGCAACGCCGCGTGCCGAAGGCTGGCTTCAAGAACATCAACCACAAGGAGTATTTCGCTGTAAACCTCTCTACACTGCAGAAGCTTGCTGAGGCAAAGAACCTCACCAAGATAGGCATAGAGGAGTTGAAGGCTGCTCACTTGACCAACGGCAAAGAACTCGTCAAGGTGCTTGGCAACGGTGAGTTGACAGCAAAGCTTGAGGTTTCTGCCCACGCTTTCTCTAAGACTGCCGAAGAGGCTATCAAGGCAGTAGGTGGTAACACAACTATAATCTAAGTAAATGAAAAAGTTTATTGAGACACTGAAGAACTGTTGGAGAATTGAGGACTTGCGTCAGCGACTCCTCATTACTCTCTTGTTTACGGCTATATACCGTTTCGGCTCGTTTGTGGTGCTTCCTGGCATCAACCCGGGCATGTTGGACAAACTCCAGTCGCAAACATCTGGCGGACTTATGTCGTTGCTTGACATGTTCTCTGGTGGTGCATTTTCCAATGCGTCAATCTTCGCACTTGGAATTATGCCGTACATCTCAGCTTCTATCGTGATGCAGCTTCTGGCAGTGGCAGTGCCTTACTTCCAGAAGATGCAGCGTGAAGGAGAAAGCGGTCGCAAGAAGATAAGCTGGTACACCCGAATCCTCACTGTGGGTATCCTTCTGTTCCAGGCTCCTTCTTATCTGCTCAATCTCAAGGTTCAGGCAAGTCAGGCTCTGGCTTCAGGCATCTCCTGGCCTGTGTTCATGATTCCCGCAACCATCATCCTCGCAGCAGGAAGTATGTTCATCCTGTGGCTTGGTGAGCGCATCACCGACAAAGGCGTGGGAAATGGAATCTCAATGATTATTATGATAGGTATCATTGCCCGTCTGCCGCAGGCTTTCGTGCAGGAAGTTTCTTCACGCTTCTCTGCCATCACCGGTGGTGGTCTCGTGATGTTCATAATCGAGATTCTCATTCTGTACGCTGTTGTATGTGCCTCAATTATGCTGGTTCAGGGCGTACGCAAGGTGCCAGTACAGTATGCCAAGCGCGTTGTAGGCAACAAGCAGTATGGCGGTGCCCGTCAGTACATTCCCTTGAAGCTGTTCGCTGCAAACGTGATGCCTATCATCTTCGCTCAAGCTTTGATGTTCATCCCGCTTGCTTTTGTACGCTACCAGAGTGATGGCGGTTCATACTGGGCTAACGCCTTTATGGACAACCACAGCCTGCCTTACAACATCGTTTATGTGATTCTGATTATTGCGTTTACATATTTCTATACCGCAATCACGATGAATCCCACACAGATGGCTGAGGACATGAAGCGCAACAATGGTTTCATTCCAGGCATCAAGCCGGGCAAAGACACTGCCGAGTTCATCGAGACTATCATGTCGCGCATCACACTCCCAGGCTCGCTCTTCATTGCTTTCATAGCAATCATGCCGGCTTTGGCAGGTCTTCTGAACGTGCAGCAGGCTTTCTCGCAGTTCTTCGGAGGCACATCATTGCTCATCCTTGTGGGTGTTGTCATCGACACCATCCAGCAGGTGCAGAGTCATCTCTTGATGCGCCATTACGACGGGCTCCTGAACACTGGTAGAACACGCGGCAACGGTGGTGTTTCTGCTTATTGATTTGATCTAAAGAAGTGAACATATTTCTTAAGACCGAGGACGAAATAGAGCTGATGCGCAAGGCAAACCGACTCGTCGGGGCTACACTTGCAGAATTGGCAAAACATATCAAATCTGGCGTTACGACCCTCCAACTGGATAAAGTAGCAGAGGAATTCATCCGCGACCATGGGGCTGTCCCCACGTTCAAAAACTTCCCAAATCCCTTTGGAGAGCCGTTTCCGGCGAGTATCTGCACTTCGGTTAACAATGTCGTGGTTCACGGCATTCCCGACAGCAAGACAATCTTAAAGGACGGAGATATCATTTCCGTTGATTGCGGAGCACTACTTGACGGATACAATGGCGACAGTGCCTACACTTTTTGCGTAGGAGAAGTCAGCCAGGAAGTCAGAAATCTCCTTAAAACCACCAAGGAGGCACTTTACAAGGGCATCGAAAAGGCGGTTGCAGGAAATCATATTGGTGACATCGGTGATGCTGTTCAGTGTCATTGTGAGGCGGAGGGCTACGGAGTAGTCCGTGAGCTGACAGGGCATGGCATCGGAAAAGAGATGCACGAAGCCCCGCAAGTGCCCAATTATGGGCGGCGCGGCAATGGCGTAATGCTTAAGGCCGGCATGTGCATAGCGATAGAACCAATGATTACGATGGGAGACCGCAAGATATGTGTCCTGCCTGACAGATGGGGAATTGTTACCCGTGACGGTAAACCCGCTGCGCATTTCGAACACACCATAGCGATACGCAGGGGTAAGGCAGAGATTTTGTCCACGTTTGAAGAGATAGAACTTTTAGAAAGAGAAAAATAATTTATGGCTAAACAATCAGCTATTGAGCAAGACGGCACCATCGTAGAATCGTTGTCCAATGCTATGTTCCGCGTTGAACTTGAGAACGGCGTGCAGATAATTGCGCACATATCAGGTAAGATGCGAATGCATTACATAAAAATCCTTCCCGGCGACAAGGTAAAGGTGGAGATGAGTCCATACGACCTCACAAAAGGAAGAATCGTTTTCAGATACAAATAACAAATAAATATATGAAAACAAGAACATCATTAAAGAAGCGTACACCCGACTGCAAGATCGTGCGTCGTAAAGGTCGTTTGTTCGTTATCAACAAGAAGAACCCTAAGTTCAAGATGCGTCAGGGTTAAACAGAAAATGAGAATCATGTCCTTAACGCTTGAGAAAGCCGTGGCTTGAGACTCGCAATAAACAAATTTAATTAATCAAATAACATTTTTATTTAACAAATGGCAATAAGAATTGTTGGAGTAGATTTGCCCCAGAACAAGCGTGGCGAAATCGCATTGACCTATATCTATGGTATCGGTCGAAGTAGTTCAGCAAAGATATTGGACAAAGCCGGCGTCAGCCGCGACCTGAAGGTCAGCGAGTGGAACGACGATCAGGCTGCCAAAATCCGTGAAATTATCGGCGCTGAATTCAAGGTTGAAGGTGATCTCCGCTCAGAGATCCAAATGAATATCAAGCGACTGATGGATATTGGTTGCTATCGTGGAGTTCGTCATCGTAACGGTCTTCCTGTTCGCGGTCAGAGCACAAAGAACAATGCCCGCACTCGTAAGGGAAAGAAGAAGACTGTTGCTAACAAGAAGAAGGCTACTAAGTAAAATTTAGTTGGAAGCGAAGTCAAGCAGTCAGCGACTGACAGGCAGACTTTTAACTTTTAACTTTTAACTAAAAAAGATTATGGCAAAGAAAACAGCAACATCTAAAAAAAGAAATGTAAAGATTGATGCTATCGGACAACTTCACGTTCACAGCTCATTCAATAACATCATTGTATCTTTAGCAAATAGCGAGGGACAGGTAATTTCTTGGTCTTCTGCAGGTAAAATGGGCTTCCGTGGTTCTAAGAAGAACACTCCTTATGCAGCCCAGATGGCAGCAGAAGACTGCGCAAAAGTGGCTTACGACCTCGGCTTGCGCAAAGTAAAGGCATACGTTAAGGGCCCGGGTAACGGCCGTGAGTCTGCAATCCGTGGCGTGCACAGCACTGGCATCGAGATTATGGAAATCGTCGACGTTACACCACTTCCACACAACGGCTGCCGTCCTCCAAAGCGTCGTAAGGTATAAACTCCCTTTTGTGGGCTGATGTCCGCAAGAACAATAAAGATACAAACAATAAAATCAAGCACATTTTTATATTATGGCTAAATACATAGGTCCGAAATCTAAGATTGCACGCCGTTTTGGAGAACCCATCTTCGGCGCTGACAAAGTTTTGTCCAAGAGAAACTTCCCTCCTGGACAGCATGGCAACAGCCGTCGCAGAAAGATGTCTGAGTACGGTGTCATGTTGGCAGAGAAGCAGAAGGCTAAGTACACTTACGGAGTGTTGGAGCGTCAGTTCCGCAACATGTTCGAGAAAGCCGCCAAGACCGACGGCATCACCGGTGAGGTGCTGCTTCAGAATCTTGAGAGCCGTCTCGACAATGTCGTCTTCCGTATGGGTATTGCCCCCACACGTGCAGCTGCCCGCCAGCTCGTAGGCCACAAGCACATCGTCGTTGACGGTCGTGTGGTGAACATACCTTCTTACTCTGTTAAGCCTGGTCAGGTTGTAGGCGTGCGCGAGAAGGCCAAGTCTCTCGAAGTAATCGAGGCTGCTCTCGCAGGTTTCAACCATAGCAAATATCCTTGGATAGAGTGGGATGACACGACAAAGAGCGGCAAGTACCTCCACAAACCGGAGCGTGCCGACATCCCCGAGAACATCAAGGAACAGTTAATCGTTGAGTTGTACTCTAAATAATCATTGAATTAATGGCGATATTAGCATTTCAAAAACCTGACAAAGTTGTAATGTTGGAGTCTAACGACAAGTTCGGAAAGTTCGAATTTCGTCCGTTGGAGCCAGGATTTGGCGTTACCATTGGCAACGCCCTGCGCCGCATTCTTCTTTCGTCGCTTGAGGGTTATGCCATCAACACCATCAAGATTGGCGGTGTTGAGCATGAGTTCTCCTCAGTGCCCGGAATCAAGGAGGATGTCACTAACATTATCTTGAATTTGAAACAAGTAAGATTCAAGCAAGTAGTAGAAGAATTCGAGAACGAAAAAGTTAGTATCACCGTAGAGAATTCCTCCGAATTCAAAGCCGGTGATATAGGCAAGTATCTGACTGGATTTGAAGTGTTAAACCCTGATTTGGTGATTTGTCATTTAGACACAAAGGCTTCAATGCAAATCGACCTCACCATCAACAAAGGCCGTGGCTATGTCACTGCCGATGAGAACCGTGAGTTCTGCACTGATGTCAATGTACTTCCAATCGATTCTATCTATACCCCTATCCGCAACGTGAAATATGCTGTCGAGCCTTATCGTGTCGAGCAGAAGACCGACTACGACAAACTCGTCCTTGAAGTAACGACGGATGGTTCCATTCACCCGAAGGATGCCCTCAAAGAGGCAGCCAAGATTCTCATCCAGCACTTTATGCTCTTCAGCGACGAGAAGATAACTCTCGAGAACCCGGAGCACGAGTCCAACCAAGAGTTCGACGAGGAAGTGTTGCATATGCGTCAGCAGCTTAAGACAAAGCTTGTGGATCTGAACCTCTCCGTTCGCGCCCTCAACTGTCTGAAAGCAGCCGATGTTGAAACCCTCGGCGACCTCGTTCAGTACAACAAGACCGACCTCTTGAAGTTCCGCAACTTCGGTAAGAAATCGCTTTCTGAGCTTGATGATTTGCTCGATCGTATGAATCTGTCGTTTGGAACCGACATTTCTAAATATAAATTAGATAAAGAATAACAACAAATGAGACACAATAAGAAATTCAACCATCTGGGTCGTACTGCATCTCACCGTAGCGCCATGCTCGCAAACATGGCAATTTCGCTGATAATGCACAAAAGAATCACTACGACCCTCGCAAAGGCCAAGGCCCTGAAAAAGTATGTAGAGCCGCTCATCACACGCTCTAAGGACGACAGCACCAACTCACGCCGTGTGGTGTTCAGCTATCTGCAGAACAAGTACGCACTGAAGGAACTCTTCGGAACAGTGGCAGAGAAGGTAGGCGACCGTCCCGGTGGCTACACCCGTATCATCAAACTCGGTGTGCGTAAGGGCGATGCTGCTCAGATAGCATTCATCGAGCTCGTTGACTTCGATGAGAACATGGCAAAGACCTCCAAGGCAGTCAAGAGAACACGCCGTAGCCGCAAGGCAGCAGCCGTTGAGACTCCTGCTACTGAAGCCCCCGCTGTTGAAGAGCCTGCAACAGAGGCTCCTGTCGCTGAGGAGGCTGCTGAAGCTCCTGCAACAGAGGCTCCCGCCGCAGAAGAGCCGAAGGCTGAATAATCAGGTAAACCGATTCATCTTTATAATTAACCCGTTGGCACTGCCA
>CAYXGN010000088.1:0-8321 GCA_964464505.1 uncultured Prevotella sp. | reverse complement strand
AAAACCTCACCGTCGTTTTTTCACCATCCCGTGTCTACTTTTTGAGGGGCAGCAAGCGGCCTTGCATCTCGTTGAAAACCAATACGTTGACATTCTGCTACTTTTTCGACCTAAAAAGTGACACTTTTTCGGGCATTTTTGGCTAGAACCTGTTTCGAAACCCCAATGAGATATTTGGAACAGTAAATATAACAGACCTTAACAAAATAGTAATTCCTTTTACATATTTTAAGTTAAAATAAGGGATAAAACCCCACTTTTGCAACCCTTTGGTTTTCAATACATTAGAAAGGCGTGATTTTTTGTCGGGAAAAGGGCTTAATTTCGAGGAGAAAGTATGCCACTTTCTGGGAGAAACTAGGCAACTTTCTCGGAGATTCTAAGCCACTTTCTCGGAGATTCTAAGCCACTTTCTATTTGCTTCTTTTTGATTTAAAAATGTGACACTTTGCAAGCAGGTGCAAATCATAGTAGGCGCGAATTGTCGTGCAACGGTTTTTCGCGTGATTACTTCCCGTTGGTCAGTGGGTCTTCGACAAATCTCGTGAAATTTTGTAGTTTAAAATCTCGTTTGGGGGGCGCATCTCGGCGATCTGCGCCTACTACGATTTGCATAAGATAGGCTGCACTCGGCAATCTGAAAACAAGTTTTTCATAAGATAGGCTGCACCTCAGCAATTAAAGCAAGCTTTATTGCATTCGGTTTGCACTATCTTTCATTGCTCTCGCTTGCACTATCTTTGCCGCGCGTTGCGCGTCAACGCAGCATCCAGTTGCCGTTATGCTCCGTCATCGGCACAAGCACCTCTTCTTTTGTGCCGTCGCCGAACTGCATTATGAGGAAGGCACTGCCTGCATGGCGGGCAGTGTCGGCTTTGGCACTGGCGAGGCTGACGCTCTTCAAACCCTTATGCTGCTCGTCCATCAGACCGACGAACATCTTGGCGTTGGCGATGAGTTGGTCGCGATAGGAGCCGGGGATGCTGTCGGGCTGATAGAAGCCGTCCACATAGGCTTCGTAGTTGCCTTGGATGAGGTAGTCGTAGTATGCCTTTGCTACACGGCCCATCACTTCGCTGGGGTCGGGCTGTTTCCTGCCGCACGCCGCAAGCAATAGCAATGCAGCAGAGATGAAGAGGAGCGTTCTTTTCATTGTGACTCGTTTTGGGTTGTGCACGAGGGCTTACTTCTGACGGATAAACACATTGATGGGGCATCCGTGCAGATTCCAGTTGTCCCTAATCTTGTTCTCGAGGAAACGGCGGTAAGGCTCCTTTATGTATTGCGGCAGGTTGGCATAGAACACGAAAGAGGGTATCTGCGTGTTGGGCAGCTGCGTGCAATACTTTATCTTGATGTACTTTCCTTTTATCGATGGTGGCGGATAAGCCTCGATAAGGGGCAGCATCACCTCGTTGAGTTTTGATGTGCCGATGTGCGCCTTACGGTTCTGGTAGACCTGCTTTGCCGTTTCCAGCACTTTGAAGATGCGCTGCTTCGTCACTGCCGAAACGAAGATGACGGGGAAATCGACGAAGGGAGCCATACGCTGGCGGATGGCGTTCTCGAAGGTCTTGATGACTTTCTGGTCTTTGTCTTCCACCAAGTCCCATTTGTTCACCACCACAACGAGCGATTTGTTGTTGCGCTGTATGAGTTGGAAGATGTTCATGTCCTGCGCTTCTATGCCTCGTGTGGCATCAATCATGAGGATGCACACATCGGAGTTTTCTATTGCACGGATGGAACGCATGACGGAATAGAACTCCAAATCTTCGGAGACCTTGTTCTTGCGGCGTATGCCTGCCGTATCGACGAGGTAGAAGTCGAAGCCGAACTTGTTGAAGCGAGTGTAGATGGAGTCGCGCGTGGTGCCTGCTATCTCGGTCACGATGTTGCGCTCTTCGCCTATGAATGCGTTGATGATGCTGCTCTTTCCGGCATTAGGACGACCCACCACGGCGAAGCGTGGGATGCCCTCCTCCACTATCTCGGAGTTCTCGGAAGGCAGTTTCGACACGACGAGGTCGAGCAAATCGCCCGTGCCGCTTCCCGTTGCTGCCGAGATGCACTGCGGCTCATCGAGCCCGAGCGAGTAGAACTCGGCGGCATCGTAACGCTGCTCGTTGTTGTCGGTCTTGTTGGCAACGAGGATTACGGGCAGTTTCGTGCGGCGAAGGATTTGCGCCACGTCCTCATCCCAATCGGTGAGACCGTTCTGCACATCAACGAGGAAGAGCACGAGGTCTGCCTCCTCGGTTGCCACAATCACCTGTTTGCGGATGGCATCCTCGAAGATGTCGTCCGATTTCACTACCCATCCGCCGGTGTCGACGACGGAAAATTCGCGTCCGTTCCATTCACATTTACCATATTGACGGTCGCGTGTTGTGCCTGCTGTGTCGCTGACAATGGCCTGACGCGTCTTGGTCAGGCGGTTGAAGAGTGTGGATTTGCCCACATTCGGGCGGCCCACTATTGCTACTAAGTTTGGCATAATCTGTTGTTGGGTTTTGATTTTTATTCGGGGTTATACCCGAAGTTGTCGAGTTCGCGCTTGTTGCTTCGCCAGTCTTTGTCCACTTTCACGAAGGTCTCGAGGAAGACGCTCTTGCCGAAGAACTTCTCAAGCGACTTGCGCGCCTCTGTCGACATCTTCTTCAGAGCCACTCCCTTATGCCCTATGATGATGCCTTTCTGCGTGTCGCGCTCCACATAGATGACGGCATGGATGCGGATGCGCTTCGCGTCCTCCTTGAATTCATCCACTTCCACCTCCACCGAGTAGGGGATTTCCTTGTCGTAGTAGAGCAAAATCTTCTCTCTTATTATCTCGGAGACGAAGAACCGCGCCGGTTTGTCGGTGAGTTGGTCCTTGTCGAAGAACGGGGGCGAGTCGGGAAGGAGTTCCTTGATGCGCTTCATCAGCACCTCAGTGCCGAACTTGTTCTTTGCCGAGATGGGCAAAATCTCGGCTGAGGGGAGGAGCGAATGCCATTTCTCCACGATGTCGCCAAGCCGCGTTTGGTCGGTCTGGTCGATTTTGTTGATGAGCAAAAGCACCGGGATTGTCATCTTGCGCACCTTGTCCAGGAAGTCGGCGTTCTTCTCCGGGTTCTCTATCACATCGGTGACATAAAGCAGGATGTCGGCATCCTGCAACGCCGACTCCGAGAAAGCGAGCATCGACTCCTGAAGCTTGTAGTTGGGCTTGAGCACTCCCGGCGTGTCGGAGAACACTATCTGGGCGTCGTCGCTATTGACGATGCCCATGATGCGGTGGCGTGTGGTCTGCGCCTTGAAGGTGGCGATGCTGATGCGTTCGCCCACAAGTTGGTTCATGAGAGTGGACTTCCCCACGTTGGGATTGCCCACGATGTTTACGAATCCTGCTTTGTGCATGTGGAATTATGATTAGTGTGCTCCGTCTCCACTTCCTTCACCTTGCGGAAGAGGTCGGAAGCGAACACGAGGTCGTTGAGATTCTTGTTTGTCGAGCCCATCACATCGTCCTTGGTGCCCTGCCATTCCTTCCTGCCCTTATATATGAAAAGGATGTTTTCGCCGATGCCCATCACCGAATTCATGTCGTGGGTGTTGATGATGGTGGTGGTGCCATATTCCTTGGTAATGCTATGGAGGAGGTCGTCGATTACGAGAGAGGTGCGCGGGTCGAGTCCGGAATTAGGCTCGTCGCAGAACAGATACTTGGGATTGAGGACTATGGCGCGCGCTATTGCGACGCGTTTTTGCATTCCTCCGGAGATTTCGCCGGGATATTTCTTCTGCGCATCGACGAGATTGACACGGTCGAGACATTCCTGTGCGCGGCGGATGCGCTCGCGATAGGTCATCGAAGAGAACATGTCGAGGGGGAACATCACATTCTCGAGCACCGAAAGGGAGTCGAAGAGGGCTGCGCTTTGGAATATCATGCCCATCTCGCGGCGCATGCGCACCTTCTCTTTCTTGTCCATTGCCACGAAGTTGCGGCCGTCATAGAGCACCTCACCGGTTGTGGGAGTGAGCAGACCTACAAGGTTTTTCATCAAGACAGTCTTGCCGCTACCGCTCTGGCCGATGATAAGATTTGTCTTGCCGTCCTCGAAAATGGCGTTGATGTCGTTGAGAACATCCTTGTCTTCGAACGATTTATAAAGGTGTTTTACTTCTATCATGCTGCGTGCCGTGTGTTTACTAAACCTTTTTTACTTCTTTACTTTTTTACTTTTCCTTCTAACTGAGCAACTGGGTGAGGAACACGTCGGAGAAAAGGATGAGCACACTCGACGACACAACGGCATCGGTGCTCGCCTTACCCACCTCCACGGAGCCTCCTTCCACGGTGTAGCCGAAGAAACTCGACACACTGGCTATGATGAAAGCGAAGAACAGACTCTTTATGATACTCATCCAAACGAACCACGAATTGAATGAATGCTGGATGCCGAGAGTAAGGTCTTCGGGCGAGAGGATGTGCCCGAGGTAAGCCGTTCCGTAGGCTCCGAGAATGCCGGTAGCGGAAGAAAAGATGACGAGGAACGGCATGATGGTCACCAAAGCAAGAATCTTGGGAAGGATGAGATAGCACGCCGAGTTCACACCCATGATGTCGAGGGCGTCTATCTGTTGCGTCACGCGCATGGTGCCGAGTTCAGATGCGATGTTGGAACCCACCTTTCCGGCAAGGATAAGGCACATGATGCTTGACGAAAACTCAAGCAAAAGTATCTCGCGCGTGGTATAGCCCGACACCCACCGCGGCATCCACGGACTCTGGATGTTAAGCTTCATCTGGATGCAGATAACGGCTCCGATGAAGAACGAGATGAGAAGCACTATGCCAATGGAATCGACACCGAGCGACGACATCTCCTTGACATATTGCTTAAAGAACATACGCATCCGCTCAGGGCGCGCAAAGGAGCGTCCCATCAGGATGAGATAACGCCCCAAAGTGTTCAAGTATTTTAATATCAGCATATTTTGTTCAAATTCGCTTATATCTTGCAAAAGTAGCAATAAAAACACGAAAACAGGGCAACGGGCACGAGTTTTTACGTTTTATTTCATGTCTCCGAGGCGTGGAAAACGCTAAAAAGCAAGGGCGACAGTTGTGCGTAAGAAGAAAAAAACATAACTTTGCAAGCAGTATGAGTGAATCACAGCACATTAACAGTCAAAGCGATGGGCACAGCATGGTGCTGCGCACGGAGGGATTGGTGAAGCGTTACGGCAAACGGACGGTCGTGAACAACGTGTCGATAGATGTCAAGCAGGGCGAGATAGTGGGGCTCCTCGGTCCCAACGGAGCCGGGAAAACGACATCATTCTATATGACCACCGGCCTCATCGTGCCCAATGCGGGCAACATCTACCTCGACGACAACAACATAACCGACTATCCCGTCTACAAACGGGCGCGTGCCGGCATCGGCTACTTGCCGCAAGAGGCGTGCGTATTCCGCAAGATGAGCGTGGAAGACAATATCATGTCGGTGCTGGAAATGACCGACCTCACTCATCAACAGCAACTTGACAAACTCGAAGAACTCATCGACGACTTCGGATTGCATAAGTTTCGCAAGAACCTTGGCGACCAACTCTCGGGCGGAGAACGCCGGCGCACGGAGATAGCACGATGCCTTGCCATCGACCCGAAGTTCATAATGCTCGACGAACCCTTTGCCGGAGTCGACCCGATAGCCGTGGAGGACATACAACACATAGTGTGGCGACTGAAATACCGCAACATCGGCATCCTCATCACCGACCACAATGTGCAGGAGACGCTGACAATTACCGACCGCGCCTACCTTCTCTTTGAAGGGCGAATCCTGTTCCAAGGCAAACCCGAGGAACTCGCCCAGAACCGCATTGTGCGCGAGAAGTATCTCGGAAGCACATTCGAACTGCGCAAGAAAGACTTCCAGCTCATCGACGAGCAGAAGCGGCAACGCGAGAAAGAGCGCCAAATGCAGTAACCGGTTTTTAGAACACGCCTAACGAGAAAAGTAAATGAAATACCTCCTGCTGTCCGACATCCACGGCTGTTTGCCATCCCTCGAGCAGGCTCTTCGGTTTTATGAGGAGCAGCACTGCGACATGCTTTGCATCCTGGGCGACATCCTTAACTATGGGCCGCGCAACGGAATACCCGACGGAATAGACCCGAAAGGGATAGCAGAACGACTAAATGCCTTGAAGGACAACATCATTGCCGTGCGCGGCAACTGCGACTCAGAGGTGGACCAGATGCTTCTCGAGTTTCCCGTCATGGCTGACTACGCCCTCGTTGTCGATGAAGGCGTGCGCCTTTTCCTTACACACGGACATATATATAATGTGGAACACCAACCCACAGGCCGCCACGACATCTTCTTCTATGGGCACACCCATCGTTGGAGTCTTGCACCGTCGCCGCACGGAATAGTCTGCAACCTGGGTTCCATCACGTTCCCCAAGGACGGCAACGCGCCCACCTTCGCCGTCTACGAGCACCGCACCGTCACCATCCACAGCCTCAACGGTGCAGTCCTGAAGCAGCTTTCGCTTTAAGACTTTGCCATATTCCCCTTCTACATGTCGTCCAACGACAGCCCCCGGTATTCAATTTCGTATCTCCCGAACTTCCCTGTGGCTTGCAGGAAATGCTCGGCTTTGGCCTTAAGGACACCTAAATTCACGTCCTTGGCCTGGCGTTTCACCTCGAAGAAGCACACTTTTTGTTCCAGTTCATCGGCTGCTATTATGTCAATTTCGTTCTCTCCCTTCCGGTCCCACCATGAGTCGATGTGCGTAAAGACTTCACTTTCCATCAGTTTTGCCTTGAAATAGTGTTCCAAAACCCTCCCCGTATAGGTGGTATAGTCGCTGTCCATCAGCATCTTTAACTTCTTGTTCGCTCCCACTTCAAGCATATAACCGTACTTGTAAACGTACCTGAACCAGACGCGCAAGAAGTTATCCTCCATTTGATAACGTATGTTGCGGTTGGTCTTATTGAACATCGGCATGTGGCGGGAGATGAGGCAATAGTCGTTTTCGAGTTTTGTGAGATAACCGGAAATTTCTATTTTCATCTTACTCTCCATTTCGGGGCGCGTGGTATAGCCCGAGGCAATCAACTGCAACACCTCGAAATAGCGGACATAGTCCTTTCCGAACTCTTCTATCAGCATATTCTTACCCTCATAGATGAAATAGGAATTCTTGCTGACCAACTTCTCCGTCATCTGTTCTTTGGTTATGGCCCCACCGTCCATCATCATTTCCACATACTCAGCCACGCCGCCGGTGTAGGAGTAAAGCGCCAAAAGGTCGTCCGCAGTGTAGGTGGGGTTGTAGGCTCCTAAAATTTCCTTGAGAGTGGAAGGAGGGAATGGAGCGAGCTTTATCTCCCCCGTCTGCCGACCATAGAGAGGCTGTTTGTTGCTCTTGAAGATGATGTTCATCAACGAATAAACGGAACCGCAGACCACAAGGTTAATGTGGGCGGCTTGCTTGTTTAGATCCCATATCTTCTGCATATCGGAGAATATCGAGGCATTCACGCGCTTAAAGTCCTGGAACTCATCGATAATAAGAGTCAGAGGGCGACTTGCGGAGAGTTGCATCAAATATTTAAAGATATCGGCAAAGCGCGTCACTTCACCGAGAACAGGCATTTGCAACTTCTCTGTCATCTCATCGACGAAGTCCTTGCAAAGTTCTTCTTCCGACTTACGGGCAACGAAAAAGTAAAGCATATCGCTGACTTCCTCGTATGCTTTAAGCAATAAGGAGGTCTTACCGCTGCGCCGCCGCCCTGTCACTATCGTAAAACAGGAAGTCTGCAAAGACCGTTTGCGTATGTCGTGCAACTCTCTTATCTCGTCTTTTCTGCCAAAAAATTTCATCGTTCTCGCCTTGTTAATAAATAAATGTGAGCATGTCTATAACGCATTCCCATAATCGTCATTTTCGAAACAGCGGTTTCCGAAACAGCGGTTTCGAAATACAAAAGTAGCGAAAACTATTTGAACGCCAAAAGGTTTTGCAAGTTTTTTATTTTGAAGAAAACGCCATTCGCCGACAATCGATTTCCGAAACCGCCGTTTCGGAAATGATTTTCCCCTCCATTTATACCGAATTTTGAATTGCGAGTTACGCAATTTGCAAAGGCAACCATAGTAGGCGCGTATCTCCGAGACGCGCCCTTTGAAGCAAGAAAAGCAATATATGGGAGGAATTGATGGGTGCGTCCCTGCGATGGGTCTCTGCTACAAAAAAGTCACGGCAACCAAGGATTTATATCCTGGTTGCCGTGACTTTCACTTATA
>CAYXGN010000087.1:0-8336 GCA_964464505.1 uncultured Prevotella sp. | reverse complement strand
GTCGGGAGGGGCTTTCGCTGTCTGAGGGGTGCGCCTCGGAGATGCGCACCTACTATGGTTTGCCTTATTCTTCCCCTCCGTTATACTGCTGCATGGCATCGGTGTCGCCCTGCTGCATGTCGTGTTTGGGCTGCCGTTTCTGCTTCATGTTGCCGAAGTTCCATGTCAGAGTGAAGCTGACGGTGCGTCCCCGGCGGCGGTTGAGTTGGTGGCGTGTGAAGTTTTCGCCGCTTGTGAACGACTCCCACTTGCGTGAGTTGAGCAGGTCGCGGCAATTGACGGAGAGGGTGAGGAGTTTGTTGAAGAAGTTCTTGCGTGCTCCCAGGTCTACGGAGCAGTTGGCGGGGCGGTAGCCTTGGGTGATGACTTCGCGAGCGCGGTAGCGTGCTGTCGCCTGCACGGAGATGTCGTAGGGCAGTCGGAGCGATGCTGTCATGCGCGCGTTCCATGTGAAGTTGTGGTCGGCGGAGCCTGTTACTGTCTGCCCGTCAATGTCATAAGTAAAACCGTTGAGTTTGTAATAGTAGGCGTTTGCCGATGTTGTGAGGTCGAGTATGCGGAAGAGGTTGTTCTTCAGAGTGAGTTCCAGACCCGTGCTGAGGCTCTTTGCCACGTTCATGGAGGTGGAGTAGAAGAGTCCGTCGGCGGAGTTCTTATAGCTGATGCGCTGTATCACGTCGCTCGTGGGGCGGTAGTAGGCGCTGACAAGGAGTGAGTGCTGCGTCCAAGTCTTAAGATAATTGAGCGAGAACGAGTTGCTGTACTCCGGTGTCAGCAGTGGGTTGCCGAACGAGACTGTCGTTGCGTCGCGCGTGTCGCGGAACGAATTGAGCTGTCCTCCCCACGGACGGCGCAGTCGGCGGGTGTAGTTGAGTTGCAGTTGCTGGCTCTCTGTCATCTGCCACGAGAGGAAGACGGAGGGGAAGAGTTGGAAGTAGTCCTTCTTGAACGGCTTTTCGCGCAGTGAGGCGTCGTGTTCCTGCTCCCATGTGTAGCTCTCGGTGTTCACGTGCCAATACTCGCCCCGCAGTCCGCCCATGATGCTCACGGGACCCAGTTTATAGCTCAGCGTGGTGTAGAAGGCGTGCAAATCCTGGTTGTAGATGAAGCGGTTGAAGTAGGTCTTGTCCTCCGTGGCTGCGCTGCCGCTCCATGTCGTGGCGTCGATGTAGGACTCCTGCGGCGTGTTCTCGCGCGAGAACTCCGCCTGATAGCCTGCCTCGATTTTGAAGTTGTCGGTTATCTGGTTTTCATAATCGAGTTTTATCTCGCTGTGGCGGTTGTTGATGTGCTGCGGGCGATACTGATACTCATAGTCCACGGTGGCTTCCTCGCCGTCAAGGGGGAACGTGACGGTGGAGTCCTGATACCAGTTGTCGCCGTCCATCTTCCACCGGCTCATGTCGGCGGTGAGGTCGATGAAGTGCTGTTTGCCGAAGTTGTGGCGGTAGTTGAACTCGCCATAGAACATAAGCATGTCGTCCTCGGAGCGCGAGAGCCGGTCGAGGCGGTAGTCGTTGAGGCTTGTTTGGACGGCGGTGTAATTGTATGGGGTGAACGAATTCTCCTTGCCTCCGCCGCGCATGAACATGCCGTTGAGCGAGAAGTCGTCGTTCTTGGTGGCGTGAAGGGTGATGCCTGCGCGCGTAAAGAGATGGTTTCCCCAGTTGTTGCTGTTGCTGTTGTAGTCCTGGTTGTAGGTGTCGCTTGTCTGCGAACTCTCGCTGTGACCCTTGTTGCGTCTGTGTCGGTAGCCGATGTTGGCGTAAGCGTCGAGCAGCGAGCTGTTGTAGTTGATGTTGAAACTTGCGTTTGCGCCGCCACGGGTGTTTGCCCCTGCCTGGACGGAGCCGTAATAGCCTGCCTTGCGGTCTTTTTTGAGCACTATGTTGATGATGCCTGCCGACCCCTCTGCCGAGAATTTCGCCGAGGGATTGTCAATCACCTCTATGCGCTCGATGCTTTCCGCCGGCAACTGTTGCAGGATTTGGGCGCGGTTGTCGCTTGTCAGTCCGCTCGCCTTGCCGTTTATCCACACTTCCACGCTCGTGTTGCCGCGCAGCGACACGTTGCCGTCGTTGTCGACTTCCACCGAAGGCACGTTGTCGAGCACATCCGATGCCGACTGTCCTGCGTTGCTGATGAGCTGCCCCACATCGAATGTCTTGCGGTCCACCTCGAGTTTCATGGTGCTTTTCTGTCCCGTCACGGTGACGCCTTTCAGGAGTTTGGCATCCTCCGACATATAGATGCGTGCAAAACTCTGCTGGCGCTCTGTGGCGGTGATGGCAAACTGGCGCCGCACCTCTTTGTAACCCGTGTAGGTAAGCACAAGGGTGTAGTCGCCGTTTTTCAATCCTGCCACGCTGAAGTTGCCGTCGGCATCGGTCATTCCGCCGCTGACGAGACTGCCGTCGGAGGCTGTATTGACGCGGACGGTGACAAAACCGAGCGGCGTGTCGGTGGTCTTGTCCATCACTTTACCTTTTACAATGCCTTGTGCCGTGGCTGCAACGGCAGCCACAACGAGAAGGGAGAAGAGCAGAAAGCGTTTCATTTCTATCATAGTTCTGATTTTTCAATTTTTCGGTTTCGTAACCTCTTGTTTTACAATCTGTTGCAAAGGCATTTCAAACATGCCTCATTTGCATCGCAAACAAGCCTTAATCGGAGTGCAAACAAGCCTTGTTTGGAGTGCAAACGAGCCTTGTTTGAAAACCCGTTAAACGTTGCTTATTTTTCGTCCTCATTTTTCTTGTCCAGCCAGCACACGATGGGGTAATGGTCGGAAGCCTTTATCGAGTTGTCCACGCGGCATGCGTAGGGCGTGAAATTGTGCGAACACATGATGTTGTCGATGCGCACGAAGAACGCATTGTAGTGGTAGCTGATGCCGGGACCGTTGCCGGTGGCGACATAGCAGTCGGTCAGCCGCTTGGCGAGGGTGCGGCGCGTGTAGGAGAGGGGAGAGTCGTTGAAGTCGCCGACGACGATGAAACTCTCTCCGGGGCGGTCGTCCACATACTTTGCCACAGCGTCGGCTTGCGGCGCGCGCACTGCCGATGCCTCTGCCAGTTTGCGCAGAATCTGGCGCGACTCGTGCTTGGCGGCATCGCGCTGCACCCCGCCTTTCACCATTTCCTTGAATTGCGTGCGCTCCTCCGACGACAGCCCTATCGACTGGAAATGGTTGATTATCACCGTGACGGTGTCGTCCGGGGTCTTCAGCCGGAACGCTACGGAGTGGTTGCTGTGCGAGGAATAGTTGATGCGCTCCTTGCCGATGATGGGGAAACGGCTGAGGATGTCGATGCGGTCGTCGCCCCCTCCCCGCGAGGAGGAGTCGCGGTAGGCGTAGTGCTGGGCGTAGATGGAGTCCACTTTGCGCTCCTTGGTTCCCCAAATGCTTGATTCCACGAGGCAGACAATGTCGGCATCCTCGCGCACTATGTAGTCGGCGATGGGGCAGGGCTCGTCGGCAGACTCCCACGTCAGGTAGTTGTAGATGTTGTAGGAAAGCACTTTGATGGCTCCTTTGGGCGGTGTCTGCGACAGGTTGAGGGGCATGTAGATGTGCATCGGACCGTAAGCCACCACGAAGCCCAGAGCAGGAATGAGGGCGCGCGTGGGCTTCACGAAGAGCCAGAAGAAGAGGAAGGCGGCGTTGATGAAGACGAAGATGGGGAACGCCAAGCCCATGCATGAGAGCGTAGGATGCGCCGTAGGACTGACATGGTCGGCGAGCCCTACAAGGAGCATAACGATGATGGTGGCAACATTAGCCCCGGAAATGATATGAACGGTGATTTTTCCTAAGTTCTTCAATTGTGTGACGGCTTAATGGAAAAAGGCAGTGCTGCGGCTTATTTGTTGTTGCTTGCGTCGAAGAGTGTCTGCTTCTCCTCACGCGTCAGACTGTCGTAGCCGTTGCGGCGTATCTTGTCGAGGATGCGGTCAATCTCCTCCTGCGAGGCGCGGCGGCGCGCATTGTATTCCCAGTCGGCGTTGCGCTCGCCGTTGGAGCGTGTCGATGTGCGGCCGAACCCGTTAGTGGTGTCCGCCTTGCGGTGCGTGCGGCGTTCCCACGATGAGCGCATCGAGTCGAAGAACTGCTGTCCGCTGCCGCTGTTGTAGCCCACGCCGGGGTGCTGCCGCCAATAGCGAATGAGCAGGAAACCGAACAGCATGCCGCCCAGGTGAGCCAAGTGGGCGATGCCGTCGCCCGGTGTCGAGAGAGCCATGAAGAGTTCGATGGCGGCGTAGCCTATCACAAACCACTTCGCCTTAATGGGCACTGGCAGCGGGAAGATGAACATCCGCTCCTCGGGATAGAGCATTCCGAAGGCGAGAAGGATGCCGTAGATGGCTCCCGATGCACCCACGGTGGTCCACATGTTGAGTCCCATGGCATTGGCATCGGCAACAGTGCCCAACTGCGAGATGCTGAAATTGGGGATATTCTCGGCTGCGAGCATGTAGAACTGGACAAACTGTGCCACCTCCTGCAACACTCCGGCACCGATGCCGCACACCATATAATAAATAAGGAACTTGCGCGGTCCCCATGTGCGCTCCACTATGCAACCGAACATCCAAAGGGCGAACATGTTGAAGAAAAGATGACTCAAGCCGCCGTGCATGAACATGTAGGTGATGAACTGATAAATCCCGAAATCGGGAGCAAGGAAGAAATGCAAGCCGAACATGTCGTTCAGACCACCGAAACGGTCGCCTATCACCACGCTGAGCAGATAGGCAAGCACATTAAGGATTAAAAGATTCTTCGTTATCGTGGGTATTTCGCGCATTGTTTTAATTGTCATTGAAGATTAAGAATGAGCGCAAAATTACTAAAAAATCCCCTCAAAGGGCATAAAAATAGGGCTCAGGAGAGTTTTTTTTAGGTTTTTATGAACTTTTTCCTAATTTTTTTTGCGTTTATAAACTGAATGCCTTAATTTTGCGACATTAAGTTATTGTTCGTACGAAGATACGATACTTTTATTAAACATTAAATCATAAACAACATGAACAAAACAGAATTGGTAGAGAAGGTAGCAGTTAGCGCCAATCTCAGTAAGGCTGCCGCAAAGAAGGCTTTGGAGGCAACTCTCGCATCAGTAAAGGAAGCTCTCGTTGCAGGTGACAGAGTTCAGCTCATCGGTTTCGGTACATTCTCAGTTAGTGAGCGTCCCGCTCGCGACGCAAGAAACCCACGCGATGGCAAGACAATCCACGTTCCCGCAAAGAAGGTGGTTAAGTTCAAGGCTGGCGCTGAGGTTGCTGAGGCTGTAAAGTAAAGAATTTAGACATTCTTGAAAAGCAAGAATAAGGAAGTGTCCATGCGGCAAACGCTGCATGGACACTTTTTTTAGTGCTTCCTCACTTCTTTCGATAAATCGGCAAAGGTCATGTTTGTGCCCACCACCTTGCCTTCGTGCAATAGCACATTGTCGGGGATGCTGTGCATGCCGAGTGTGCGATAGACGGCGTTCTCAATCATCTTGCCGTCGCAGACGGTGGTGCAGTCAATCTTGTTCTGCTCCATCACGCGGCGCGCCGTGGCCACATCGGGGTCGAGACAGATGCTGACGACGCTGAATTTGCCTTTCAACTCATTCTGGAGAAAATCCATCTGGCGCAGGAGGTTGATGCTTTCGCTGCTCCACGAAGCCCATGCCAGCACCGCAGCGTAGGGTGTCTGGCGAAGAGTGGCGTCACTGATGCGACGCCCGTTGATGTCGCGGGCTGTGAAACGCGGCAACTTGTCGCCGGCATCCACGGCTGCGGCGGTCTTCACGGAGCCTTGCAGACGGAGCAGACTGATGTTGTCGGGCTGCGCTTTAAGCATCGTCGCGATGAGCGAGCGGGCTGTGGCGTAGTCGGGCGAAGGCGTGGCGATGAAATAATGGCGCACCATCCACACGCTGACCATGGATTCGGGGTGGTCGAGGATGAACTGCTTTGCAAACTTCAGAGCCTCCGGTGGTGACGCGTTCTCTATCTGCTGGCGGAACGCATTCATGAGTTTGTTGTCCTTTGTGCCTTTCACGGTGAGCCGTTTGAGGTGGTAAGCGTCGCCCTCCACATTGACTGTCTTCCCCGGTTCGGCGAAGATGGGCTGCTCGGTGAAGTTCGGGAAGACGAGCATCAGCGTTGTCGGGCGGTCGCAGACAATCTCTTTGGTGAAGCGGCCGGCGCGCACCTTCATGGTGTCGAGCCCTGTCAAGGCTCCGTCCACACTGTAAAGGTAAAACTCACCTTGGTTGATGTTGAGCAGACGGCCGTCAATTTTGAAGTGCTTGCTGTCGGTTCCGCACGCCACAAGAGCCATGGCTGCGATGAGGATGTAAAGAAAATGCTTCATTATGGCGTACGGAATGTGAGTTCTAAAAATTTCCTTTGTCAGACAAAGGCGGCTCTTTATGATTGTGTCGTTTACTTCATTTTAGAGAGTTCGAGGTCGTTGTCGGCATAGGTCTTAAGTGAAGGGTCTTTCTGCAAAGCGTCCTTCAGATAGGAGTTTGTGGCGAATTTGTTGCCACGGCGAGCCGCAACGATGGCGTGCAGATAGTCGGTGGTGGCATCGGGCTCAGCCACTTTGTCGAGAGTTTTGGCTGCATCGGCGTAGTTCTTGTTGAGGAGTTGCGCCAGGGCAGCGGTGTTGGTCTTGCTCTTTTCGAGGTCTTTCTCAGCCTGGGCATAGTTGCCTTTGGCTATGTTCAAGGCTCCGAGGGCGAGCGAAACGTTCTCCGAACCGGATGCTTTCGAAATCTTTGCTTCGGCATCCTGCGTGTCGCCGTTGATGAGGGAGAGCAGACCGAGGTTCGCACTTGCCTCCGGTGTGTCGCTGCCGAGCTGTTGTGCCTTCTTGAGATAGCTTTCTGCGGTGTCCGTATCGCCCTTGGCTATGGCGAGAGCGGCAAGGTTGTTGTAGGCGCGGTAGTCCTTGTCGTAGAGTTGTGCGGCTGTCTTGTAAATCTCTTCCTGCTTTGCCTGGCTGTCCTCGAGGGTGGCGGCGTAGAGCAATTCGTCGGCACTGAGTTTCGAAGCATCGCTTGCATACTGTGCCTTTATCTCATCGTCGCTGCGCCCGATGGTCTCGTAGTTGATGATAAGGCGCGAGCGGCGGAGCTCGGGCAAGATGCCGTCGGCGAGTTCCTGGAAGCCTGCCGACATGTTGCGGATTTGTTCTTCGCGCTCCTCGGGGTCTTTATACATTGACAGAACGCGCAAAATCACGTCCTTGTCCTGGAGGTTTGATGCCTGCACGAGGCGCTGGAAACCGTCCCAGTCCTGTGCGGTGTAGTGCGCGTCGATGTTTGCGTCCACCTTGGTCTGCTTGAGTTGGTCTTTCACATATTTCTCCGACACGTCCTGACGCTGGTTTGCCAGTTTCTCGTTCACCTTCACGCCGCCGTCGGGCGAAGCGTAGGCGCGCACCTCAACATTCTGCACATTGAAGCCTTCGCGGTCGGCATTGATTTTCTTAAGCATCTGGACGAACTCCTGAACGGAATTGCCCTGGAGCTCGCTTTTGCGGAGTTGGGCCTGATTGATGAGGAATTTGATGTTGGCTTCCTGCTTTGCTGTCTTCACACGCTGGAAGGAATCGGGGGCGATGCAGCCTCCGTCGCTGAGCAAAGTCTTCTTGTAGAGTTCGCTGGTGGCTATCACTCCGTCGGCAACCTTTACTGCCGGCACATCGCATTTCTTGTTGCCGATGTAGGCATCGAAGGTGAGATACATCTCGCTCTTCTGCATTTCGGGCACATAGTCGAACGAGGTCTTCATGGTGTAACGCCCTCCCACCTTGTAGCTGATGGTCTGGTTGTTGCCCATAACCTTCTCGCCCTGGAACGTGGTGGAGTTGCCTCGCGCCACTTGACCGTCGGCATAGCGCAGTTCGGGAGTCACCGTCACGACGGCTTTCCGCTTCATATAGTTCTCGGGGAAGGTGCCGTTGATGGTGGCAGGCACCTTTCCTGCCTGTGTTTCAAGGGGATTTGGGGTCACGGTGAAGTTGTCGGCAGAGAGTGAGCCGAGCTTCGAGCACGATGAAAGCAGCAGCAATGAGGCGGCTGTCAGCATGAGGATGTTGTTCTTCTTCATTTTTCTTATGTTATTGTTAAGTTTCCGTAGCAGTCGGATTAAGTTAAGGTGGGTTCTAAAAATTGGCTTTGCCAGATTGCGAGGCTATTTTCGAGGACAATTTGTTTGAGAGTGAAGGAGTATAGCGGGCTATACGACTGAACGAACAAACGGATTGAACCGAAAAGAGACCGCAAGATGACAAAACGTAATTCATTGTTTTATGTTTATTTATTACGGTGGGA
>CAYXGN010000086.1:3290-8502 GCA_964464505.1 uncultured Prevotella sp. | reverse complement strand
TATTGCTGCATATAAGGCAACGCCTTGCGGTAAAGCGAACTGACGGCGTTGCGGCTCTTTCGTGAAGGCTTGCCGTTGTTTTCCAGGTTTACGGCTTGGTTGTAATAGGCGAGACCTATATTGAGATAGGGTCCGCACAACTTGTCGTTCTTGGCGATGAGGTTTTTGCAAATGGTGATGCAGTCATCGAATTTGTTCATCCGCAGCAGAGTGGTGCTCTTGGCAAAGAGGGCGACGGTGTTTGTGCTGTCGGTGGAGAGGGCAGTGTCGCACAACTTCAATGTCGTGTCCATGTCGCCAGTCTTGAACTGGTAGTCAAAGAGATGGGGGAAGAAATACATCGACTTGGGGTAGCGTGCAAATCCCTCTTCAAGGGTTTCTGTGTATTCCGCCGTGTCTTTCTCCTGACGGTAGGTCTCTGCCAGATATTGCAGAGTGAGGTCAAGGTTTGCTGAATCGTTTCTTGCCAACTCCTTGTATTTTAGCGTCTTATTGGTGTCGGCAAGTTTGTAGCCGCAATAGAGAGCCATAAAAGCGGCTTGGGGGAGATTTTTGTCGCTGCTGAAATCAACGCCGGAGAAAAGAGGCTGGTTTTGGCAGTCTATATAGGTGTGGAAGAAGTCGAACGCCTTGTCGTAATTCTGCTTTTTGGAGAAGAACATCCCGCCATTATATATATTGGCGCGATAAGCCGTCAGGTATTCGGCGTGTCTCTTTCTGTATTTTGGGGTCTTGTTGCCTGCCACATCAACGGAGTCGAACGCTTCGAGGATTAGAAACATCTTGCGGGCGTTGGTGAAGAGCGTGGAGGTGTCGGTGAGTTGTTTCAGGTAGAGTTTCTCGTTGTCCTGCTCATACTGTTCGCGCACGGCGTCAAAGAGTGTGAGCCATATCTTTTCGTTGCTGCGGTTTGCAGAGTCTTTCAGCAGATTCTGCATGGATGTCTCTGCCTGCGCCAGGTTGTTTCCCTTCTTTATCCAGTCTTTGGCTTGGGAAATCTGTTTCTTCTGTGCGTAGGCAAAAGTCATGGCGACCAATGAAAACACTAAGACAAGGAAAAACTTTTTTTTCATAGAAGTTTATTGATTTGGAAAAAGCGATTGCGTGAACAGGCTTGTCCACTCTCTTTTGAGTGCATCCTGTTCACGCAGTCTTCTTTTGGAGTCAGGCGTTATTGTGCCAACTCCTTGGTGCGGGCATCGTTCTCTCCGTAGAGGTTGTAATAGGTGCTGTAGAGGAGATAACGCCAATTTGCACGCATTTGGTCGGGGTCGAGTTCACGGGCTCTTTCGAGATAGGTCTTTGTCTCTTCCACCAATGGCTTCTGGTCGGCAACATTGGGGAGTCCTGCCGCCTTGTTGTTAAGGCAGAAGCCGAGCCATGTCAGCACGAGGGCATCCTCTTTCACGGCAGTGGCTTTCTTGAAGTCGGCGATAGCCTCGTCCCATTTGTTCTCGCCCATCTCTGTCTGACCCTTGATGGCAAGAGCCATAAAGTCGTTGGGACAGGCAGCGAGGCGGTCATTGATGATGGCGTTCTGCTTGTCCTTCATTCCGAGAGAGCCGTAGAGGGTAGCGAGGTTGCTGAAGATGTTCTCGTTGGCCTTGTCCTTGGCATAGAGTTGCTCGAAGGATTTCACACACTTCACGGAGTCTTCCCTTGTGTTCATCGACTGCTGCATGAGAGCCATCTTCACATTGAGGGCTTCCTTGTAGGAGGCAGTGTCCTCAAGGGCTACGTCAATATACTTGTTAGCCAGGTCGATGTCCTTGTTCTGGTAAGCCAGTACGCCGGCAACACGTGCCACCTCGCCGAGGTAGGCGTCAGGCATCTGGGTCTTGTCGAAATCGCAGAAGAGAGGGGAAACACCGCTCTCCACATAACTCGAGAAGAACTTCAGGGCGTTGGTGTTGTCCTCTTTCTCAAGGGCTGTCTGTCCTGCGTTTACAAGATGAAGGCGCAATCCCCAAAGGGCAGTCTGGTTCTTCTTGTGGAACTTCGGCGACACCTTGCCTTTGGCGTTGGGCAGCTGGTCGTACTTGTCACACTCTGCGGCATCGGAGAGGGCCGTAGCCAAGGCTTCGTACATACCGTCGGTGTCGACGGGCTTCTCGCCCTTCTGCCCCATCTGCTTCATCATCTGGTTCTCCTGCAACACACCGTTCTCCTTGTTCACTTTTGTAAGCGACAACTCAACGAGTTTGTTGTAGCCTTTTGCCTTTTCGTCGTTGGTGAGCAAGGGGAGGCAAGCATTGAGAGCCTGCTTTGCTTCGGAGTAGTCCTTGCATTTCAGCACACTCTTGAGGTCCTGTGCATTGGTTGATGATGCGAAAGCCACCATCAGTGCCATAAAAAATAACTTTTTCATAAATGCTGTTGTTTGATTTGTTTTCTTTTCTTCTTATTTATTGTAGTAGGTGCGGATCGCCGAGACGCACCCTTTGCACTGTCTTGTGTAATTCGTGTAATTTGTAGTTAATGATTTCGTTGTAGGGGCGCATCTCGGCGATCTGCGCCTACTACGGATTGCTCTGTTCTTCTGCGACCTTCTCTTCGAGTTCCGCGCTCATCACCTTGCACACGCTTGCTATTACGTCGTTCTTCTTGGTGAGGTTAATCAGGCGCACGCCCTGTGTGGCGCGTCCCATCACGCGGCAGTCCTTCACGGCAAGGCGTATGGCGATACCGCTCTTGTTGATAATCATAAGGTCGTTCTTGTCGGTGACATTCTTGATTGCCACCAGACTTCCAGTCTTGTCGGTGATGCTGAAGGTCTTCACGCCCTTGGCTCCACGGTTGGTCTTGCGGTAGTCCTCCACCTGCGAGCGTTTGCCGTAGCCGTTCTCGCTCACAACCATGACGGTCTCCGAGGCTGCATCGTTGACGACAATCATGCCTACCACCTGGTCGTCGCCGCCGTCGAGGCGCATTCCTCTCACTCCTGTCGACACGCGCCCCATCGGGCGGATAGCCCCTTCGTCGAAGCGTACAGCCCTGCCGTTGCGGTTGGCGAGGATGAGTTCGTTGTGGCCGTTGGTCAGGCGCACGTCCACCACCTCGTCGCCCTCGGCAATGTTGATGGCATAGACGCCGTTGGTGCGCGGGCGTGAGTAAGCCTCAAGGCAGGTCTTCTTCACCGTGCCGTTCTTTGTGGCAAACACCACATAGTGACTCTTTACAAACTCCTCGTCGTCAAGTCCGCGCAGGCGCAGCAAGGCGTTGAGCGAGTCGTCCTTGTCTATGTTGAGCATGTTTTGAATGGCACGCCCCTTGAAGTTTTTGTCGCCTTCGGGAATCTCGTAGCATTTGAGCCAGTAGCAGCGGCCTTTCCGGGTGAAGAAAAGCATCGTCTGGTGCATCGTGGCAGGATAGATATATTCGGTGAAGTCCTGGTCGCGCGTGCGTGCTCCTGTGGAGCCCACGCCGCCGCGTGCCTGCTCGCGGTATTCGCTCAACTGCGTGCGCTTGATGTAACCCAGATGACTCACCGTAATGACAACGGGGTCGTTGGGATAGAAGTCCTCGGCGTTGAACTCGTGCTCGTAGGGCTTTATCTCTGTGCGGCGTTCGTCGCTGTATTTCTCCTTCACCTCGAGGAGTTCGTCCTTCATCACCTTCTTGCAGAGCTCGGGGTCGTCGAGGATTGACTGCAGGTAGGCTATTCGTTTCTCCAGTTCCTCGTATTCAGCATGGAGCTGGTCCATTCGCAGACCCGTGAGTTGCGAGAGGCGCATGTCTACAATTGCCTTCGACTGCGGTTCGTCGAGTTGGAAGCGTTGTTCAAGGTTGCGCTGCGCCTCCGACGGGGTCTTGCTGGCTCTGATGATGTGCACCACCTCGTCGATGTTGTCGCAGGCTATTATCAAACCCTCGAGTATGTGGGCACGCTCCTGCGCCTTCTTGAGTTCGAACTTGGTGCGGCGGATGGTGACATCGTGACGGTGCTCCACAAAGTAACCCACGCAATCCTTGAGGGAGAGCAGGCGGGGACGGCCCTTCACCAGGGCGATGCAGTTGACGGAGAACGAGCTCTGCATCTGCGTCATCTTGTAGAGTTTGTTGAGGATTACATTGGCGTTGGCGTCGCGCTTCACATCCACGACGATGCGCATGCCCTGACGCCCTGACTCGTCGTTCACGTTGGAAATGCCGTCAATCTTCCCTTCCTTCACGAGGTCGGCAATGCTCATCACGAGGTCGGCTTTGTTCACTCCGTAGGGTATCTCCGTGACGACGATTTTGTCGTGGGTGTCGCCGCTCTCTATCTCCGACTTCGCCCTGAGCACAATTCTTCCGCGCCCCGTCTCGTAGGCCGACCTCACGCCCTGCAGACCGTAGATGTAGGCACCGGTGGGGAAGTCAGGGGCTTTTATGTGCTCCATGAGTCCGTCGGTGTCGATGTCGGGGTTGTCTATATAGGCGCAGCAGCCGTCAATCACCTCGCCGAGGTTGTGCGTCGGAATATTGGTGGCCATACCCACGGCGATGCCGTTGGCACCGTTCACAAGCAGGTTGGGAATCTTCGTCGGCATCACCGACGGCTCAAGGAGCGTGTCGTCGAAGTTGTTCACCATGTCGACAGTCTCCTTCTCCAGGTCGTCCATAATGTGCTCGCCCATCTTCGACAGGCGGCACTCGGTGTAACGCATGGCAGCAGGGGAGTCGCCGTCCACGGAGCCGAAGTTGCCCTGACCGTCCACAAGCATGTAGCGCATGTTCCAGTTCTGACCCATGCGCACCAAAGCCCCGTAAACGGAGCTGTCGCCGTGGGGGTGGTACTTGCCCAGCACCTCGCCCACCACGCGCGCACATTTCTTGTATGGGCTGCTGCTGGTGTTGCCTATTCCCAGCATTCCGTAGAGGATACGGCGGTGCACGGGTTTGAATCCGTCACGGACATCGGGGAGAGCACGGGCCACAATCACCGACATACTGTAGTCGATGTAACTCGATTTCATCTCCTCTTCGATGTTTATCTTCAAGATTCTGTCTTGATCAAAGGTTTGATTTTCGTCCATTTGCTTATTTTAATTTAAGGCAGGTTCTAAAAATTCCCCGCCGGTTAATGTTTCTCTGTCTCGCCGTTTTTTCCGGCAAATCGCCCAGGATGCCCCTCTTTTTCGTTCTGACGCGTTCCGAGTGCTTTTTCGGGAAGCAAAAATACAAAAAATAAAGCATAAAGAAAACCTTATAAACGACAAAAATCAAAAAA
>CAYXGN010000086.1:0-3190 GCA_964464505.1 uncultured Prevotella sp. | reverse complement strand
GCGCCTACTACGGTTTGCACTATCTTTTCTGTGTCCTCTGAAATCTGTGGGAGCCTTTATTCAACAGGTAAATTGCAGTATTGTGAGAGGTTTTTCCTTATTTCTTCTGCGCGCTGCCCAGAGAGTGGGGCGACGTGTTCGAGGGGATAGTGGAGAGAGAGTTGGCGGTATTTGTAGGTTCCGAGGGTGTGATAGGGCAGTATTTCGAGTTTCTCCACGCAGCGGTATTTTGCGATGTGCTCTGCGAGCAGGCGGAGGGCGTTGTCGTTGTCGGTGATGCCGGGAACGACGACATGGCGAATCCATGTTTTTATGCCCCTCTCTTCGAGGAGGTCGAGGAACAGAAGGTTGTGGGTTTGCGGCACGCCGGTGAGCACGGGGTAGAGTTGCGGGTCCATAGTCTTGATGTCGAGGAGGGCAAGGTCGGTGTGGCGGAGCACCTGCATGGCTTCTTCTCCGCAGAAGGCTCCGCTGGTGTCGAGGGCGGTGTGCAACCCCTCTTGATGACAGAGGCGGAAGAACTCGCTCACGAACGCGGACTGGAGGAGGGGTTCGCCGCCGGAGACGGTAACTCCTCCGCGCTTGATGTAACTTCTGTATTTCAATGCTTCCTGCAGCAACTCTTCTGGCGTGAACTCATATTGGCAGGGGCCTTTCGGGTTCCATGTGTCGGGGTTGTGGCAATAGAGGCAGCGCAGGGGGCAGCCTTGCATGAAAGCCACGAACCTGACGCCGGGGCCGTCGACCGTGCCGAAGGACTCAAGGGAGTGTATTCTGCCAATCATAGAAGAGTAAAAAAAGTAAAAGGGAGAGGGCATACCGTAGTAGGTGCGGATCGCCGAGACGCACCCTTGCGATGAGTAAAACGCTTTTTGTTGGGCGCGTCTCGGAGATACGCGCCTACTACGGTTACCATTAGTAGGGAGGGATTTCGCCGTTGCCGCCTCCAAAGGGGTCGTAGGAGTCCTGGGGCGGCACGGGTGGGGGCGTGCTGTTCATTTTGCTGCCCATTATCTCCGAGCCGAAGGGGTTGGTGCTGTCAGCGTACTGCTTGACGGGGTTCTGGAAGCGGGTGAACTCGCCGCGGAAGGTGAGGAGAATGTCGCCCGTGGCACCCTTACGGTGTTTGGCGATGATGATTTGCGCCATGCCGCGCAGGTCGTTGCCGTTCTTGTCGGTGAGGATGCGGTAGTATTCTGGGCGGTGGACGAAGATTACCATGTCGGCATCCTGCTCTATGGCTCCCGACTCGCGCAGGTCGCTGAGTTGCGGCCGCTTGCCGTCGATGTCGTTGCCGCCGGTTCCTTTGTTGTCGCGTGTCTCCACGGAGCGGTTGAGCTGCGAGAGGGCAAGGATGGGGATGTCGAGTTCCTTGGCAAGGCCTTTAAGCGACTGCGATATCTTCGACACTTCTTCCTGGCGGCTGCTGAACCTCATGCCGTTGGCGTTCATCAGCTGCAGGTAGTCAATCATTATTATCTTTACGCCTTTCTCCCTGACGAGTCGGCGCGCCTTGGTGCGCAGTTCGAAGATGGAGAGTCCGGGGGTGTCGTCGATATAGAGCGGAGCCCCTTGCAGGAGGTTGATGTTTTTGTCGAGACGGTCCCATTCGTCGGGGGAGAGTTGTCCGCTGAGCATCTTTGAGCCCGGTATCTCGCAGACGTTGGAGATGAGTCGGTTGACGAGTTGCACGTTGTTCATTTCCAAGGAGAAGAACGCTATGGGGGTGTTGTGGTCTACGGCGATGTTCTTAGCCAGCGACAGGGCGAAGGAGGTCTTTCCCATGGCAGGGCGGCCGGCAATGATGACGAGGTCGGAACTCTGCCAGCCGCTTGTCTTCTCGTCGAGTTCCTGAAAGCCTGTGGGCACGCCGGTGAGTCCGCCGGTGTTTGCCGATGCCTTCTGCAGGATTTGCATCGCATCGGAGATGACGGAGTCAATCTGCACATAGTCTTTCTTCATGTTGCGCTGCGACAGTTCAAAGAGACTGCCCTCCGCTTCCTGCATGAGTTCGTCCACGTCGGCGGTGGGGTCGAAGGCTTTTGTCTCGATGACACTGGCGTAAGAGATGAGCTGGCGTGCGAGGAATTTCTGGGAAAGGATTTTGGTGTGATACTCTATGTGTGCCGACGAGGCGACGTGGGAACTCAAGTCGACGATATAGGCAGGGCCTCCGACATCGTCGAGGGTCCCTTCGCGTTTGAGTTCATCGACAACGGTCATGATGTCGACAGGATTCTCATTCATGCTGAGAGTCTGTATCGCCTGGAATATCTTCTGGTGCTTGGGTTCGTAGAAGGTCTCGGGGCGAAGCGACTCCGACACCATGGAGAAGGCGTCCTTGTCAATCATCAATGCTCCCAGAACCACCTTTTCCAGGTCTATGTCCTGCGGCTGCAGGTGACCGTAGGTCTTGTCGAAAGCCTGGCTCCGGGTTTTTGGTGTCTTGCTTGAAGTGTTCTTTTCAGCCATTTAGGAAGGTTGTTACTGTAGTAGGGGCGCATCTCCGAGGCGCACCCTTGAAATCGCTTTTCTTGTTGCAGGGGACGCATCTCGGCGATCTGCGCCTACTACGACATGCTCTATTATTCGTGCAATTCGTGCAATTTGTAGTTTTAAAATCTGTGGGAGTTTTTTGCCTACTACGATTATAGGCGATTTTTAGCCTTGGGGAAGACGAGAGTGGGGCGGAAAGTCTTTGCCTCTTCGAAGGGGATGAGGGCGTAGGACATTATTATGACGGTGTCGCCGACAACCACCTTTCGTGCGGCGGCACCGTTCAGGCAGATGCAGCCGCTGCCCCTTTCACCTTTTATTATATAGGTCTCAAACCGCTCGCCATTGTTGTTGTCCACAATCTGCACCTTCTCGCCCTCCACCATATTGGCAGCCTCCATCAGTTCCTCGTCGATGGTGATGCTACCCATATAGTTAAGGTTTGCCTCGGTCACTGTGACGCAATGTATCTTCGATTTCAACACTTCTATCATCATGGCTTTCTGTAAGTTATGTGGTCGATGAGTCTTATGGGAGTGCCGCCGCAATTGACGGTGATGCACCCCACGATATAGTTGCTGTCAGTCCATGCCGCAGCATCAAGGAGCGTGTTGCCGTCGACGATAGAGAAATATTCCACCTCGAGCCCTTCAACGCTGTCTATCGCCTTCACCACATGGTCGTGGGTCTCTGC
>CAYXGN010000085.1:3796-8524 GCA_964464505.1 uncultured Prevotella sp. | reverse complement strand
TAATATTCGTCAATTTCGAGACTCTTGCGGTAGTTGTCGAGTTCCCGTTGAAGTTGTTTCGTTATCTTCTCGTAACCCGGTTTGCCGTAGAGGTTGTTGAGTTCGTGGGGGTCTGACTGCAAGTCGTAGAGCTCGTTGTAGTTCACTGCCGAGTCCTTCGGCTCAAAGTAACCGAGCGAGGTGAGGTATTCCATACCTCTGTTCTCGCGCGTCCCCGGCTCACGCTGGTATCTGTTCTCCTTCACGGCATCGAGACCGCCGGCCCCATAGAAGTGGATTAGCTTGTAACGGTCGGTTCTCACGCCGTCATGCTTGCGCACCATGTGGTACGTCGGGTAATCGTAATAATGGTAGTAGATGCTTGTGCGCCACCGCTTCACGTTGTCGCCGTCGGCAAAGACGGGAGTGAGTGAGCGTCCGGGCATATTGCTTGGCTTCTTCACCCCGGCGAGGTCGAGGAATGTCGGGGCGTAGTCTATGTTCTGCACGAGTCGGTTGCACACCGTGCCGGGCTGTATATGCCCCGGATAGGCGATGATAAGGGGTGTCCGCAGCGACTCCTCATACATGAAACGCTTGTCAAACCATCCGTGCTCGCCCATATAAAAGCCTTGGTCGGAGGTGTAGACGATGATGGTGTTGTCCGTCAGTCCGTGACTGTCAATGTAGTCAATCACGCGACCTACACTCTCGTCCACCGACTTGATGACGCTCATATAGTCGCGGATGTAGCTTTGATATTTCCAGTTGTCGAGGTCTTTGCCGGTGAGATGGGCTTCCAGCAGACGGCGGTTGCGGGGGAAATAGTATTTTCCCCATGCTGTGCGCTGCGCTGGAGTCATGCGGTTCACCTCGTTCATCAGACTCAAATAGGAGTCCCAACTGTCGGCGTTGGCGGTGTCGAGCATCTCGGGCACTTTGAAGTCCTGCTCCCAACGCATGTGCTCCGTCACCTTCATCTTCTGCGTGCGCACGGCAGAGCCGCGTGTCGCATAGTCATCATAGAAGGTCTCGGGCAACGGGAAGGTCACGTCGTCGTAGGCTCCGAAGTATTTTGTGTTGGCGAGCCAGTTGCGGTGTGGTGCCTTATGGTGTAGCAGAAGGCAGAACGGCCGCTGCGGGTCGCGGTGGTCTATGAAGTCGAGGGCATGGTCGGTGGTGAGGTCGGTGGAATAGCCTTCCTCCACGACAAACTCATCCCCGGTGTCCGTGCCTTTGTATTGCGGGTTGTAATACTGTCCCTGGTCGTTGTAGATGTGGTAATAGTCGAAACCCTTCGGTCGGCATCCCATGTGCCATTTGCCCACCACCGCTGTCTGATAGCCTGCCTCTTGCAGCAGCTCTGTGAAGAAGGTGCGTGTCGTGTCGATGCCCTCACCGAGTTGCCGCTGGCCGTTCTGGTTGCTGTACATGCCTGTCATAAGGCACGCACGCGACGGCGTGGAGAGGGAGTTCTCAACGAAGGCGCGGTCGAAACGCATGCCGCGCTCCGCCAAACGGTCGATGTTGGGCGTGGGGGCGAGCTTCGACAGTTCGCTGCCGTAGGCACTGATGCACTGGAAGGCATGGTCGTCACACATTATATAAATGATGTTGGGACGCTGCGCCTGCACCTTTTGCTGTGCCTGTGCCATTGCGGCGACACACGAAAGGGCTGCAACTGGCAAATAGTTCTTGGGCGATGGTAGCATAATGGGAGGGTGGTTGTGTGATTAAACGAGGTGTCCGATGAGTTCTTCGCGACTTCCTGCGAGCATGTCTATCACCGGTATCTCCACCATCGTGTAGCATCCGGGCTGCTGACGCATTGAGGCGCGCGCCACATTGACGAGCACCTGACCCGTAAGGGCGGGGTTGTTGATGCTCATGGTGAACTCCATGCGCTGGTTTTGCGTGGCTCCGCTCACTCCCTTTCGGGTGAGATGCACGCCGTGACCCATGTCGCGGACAGCGTCAACCGACGGCACTGCGAACACGTGGGTCTCGTCATTGGCGAAGTAGGGGTCGGCTTTGATGGCTTTTGTCACCTCTTCCAGACTCGCACCTTCCTCCAGTTCCACATACACCATGCGGCGGTGCAGTCCCTCTCCCTTGGGGATGGTCATCGAAAGGGCGTTCTTCACTCCTTCCTTGGAGCGCACGCACACGGAGTGACCCATCGACATACCGGGACCGAAGTTGGTGTAACTCAATCCTTTGGGAGCCAGACTCTCCATCAGGGTGCGCACGATGGAGTCGCTGCCGGGGTCCCATCCTGCTGCGATGACACTCACAGCGCCGTGCTCTTTGCATATCGGCATGAGGGTGGCGCGGTAGTCCAGGATGGAGGTGTGGATGTCGAAGCTGTCCACGGTGTTGATGCCGAGGGGCAGAATCTGCTTGGCATACTCCTCGCACGAGCGTGTGGGTGTTGCCAGTATTGCCACGTCCACATCGTTGAGTTCGCGGATGTCCTTCACCACTTCATATTTCTCCAACTCTGCCGGCTTGTTCTCCGCACCGTGACGGCGCACAATGCCTGCAATCTCGAAGTCATCGGCGGCTTCGAGAGCCTGCACAGTGTACTTGCCGATGTTGCCGTAGCCCACTACGGCTGCTCTGATTTTCTTCATCTTTTATGCTTTTCTTTTGTAAATTTTGTTCTTATATAATCTTTCATCATTGGCTTTCCGCCAATGACAATGCAAATTTACAAAAAGTGGTAGTAATACATTGCTTTGGAATGATATTTTTTGTCCGCCGCCCATGTCCGCCTTGCATACGAAACAAATCTCGCCCCGAAGGGGCAAAAGCTCCCAGCCCAGGGCAACGCCCTGGGTATCAGCCAGTAAAACAAGCAACGCCCTGACAGGGCAAAAGCATCATTGGAGTTATGCTTTTGCCCTGTCAGGGCGTGATTTGCCCACATCCATTTACCCGGGGCGTTGCCCCGGGCTGGGGGCAGGTTGCGCTTTCAGCGCGCCTCTAAATCCCTTCCGTCTTCCCACGCAACCACATTCTGTGCTCTTCGTCGAGATGCGGCGCAAGGCGCTCATACACCATTTCGTGATAGGCGTTGAGGCACGCAGTCTCCTCGGCGGTAAGCATACTCTTTATGATGGGTGCGGTGTCGATGGGGCATAGCGTTAGGGGCTCAAACCTTAGGAAACGCCCGAACTCGGTGGTGATGTATGGCACGGTAAGGAGCGTGTTCTCTATGCGCACGCCAAACCTTCCCTCGAGATAAAGACCGGGCTCGTCGGTCACCGTCATCCCTTCCAGCATCGGGGCGGGACGGTATTCCTGCCTTATCTGGTGCGGCCCTTCGTGTACGCTGAGGCAACTGCCCACGCCATGCCCCGTGCCGTGCATGAAGTTCATTCCCTCGCGCCACATCGCCGTGCGTGCCACGGCATCGAGTTGTGTGCCCGACGCGCCGCGCGGAAAACTGAGGTTCTGCAATGACAGATGCCCTTTCAGCACGAGGGTGTAGACGCGACGCTGCTCGTCGCTGACGGGACCAAGTTGTATGGTGCGTGTGATGTCGGTGGTGCCGTCATTATATTGCGCTCCGCTGTCGAGCAGAAGGAATCCCTTTGGCTGCAACGCCATGTCGCTCTCGGGCGTGGGCTCGTAGTGGACGATGGCTCCGTGTTCCTCGTAGGCGGCGATGGTGTCGAAAGACAGGTCGCGGAACAGCGGTTGGGCGGCGCGCTCCTCGCGCAACCGCTCTGCCACACTCAACTCCGTCTCGCCGCCTTGTGGCACGGCTCCTTCCAACCATTTCAGGAAGCGCACCATCGCCACGCCGTCGCGCTCCATGGCCCGGCGGAAGCCCTCACGCTCCGTCTTGTTCTTCACCGCTTTCATGGCGGCGATGGGGGAGGGGGCTGTCACGGTGGTGTAATGGCCGTGCACCTGTGCGAGGTGACTGTTCACGGTGTCGGGGTCGATGAGCATCGTGTATTCATTGCAGCAGCGCAGGTGGTCGGCAATGCTGTCGTAGGGTTTTGTTTTTACGCCTTCTTCTTTCAGATAGGCACTCACCTCTGGCGTGAGTTTCTCTTCGTTGATGAACAGAGTGGTGTCGTCCTGACCGATGACGAGCCATGCCACGAATACCGGCGTGCAGTGGACATCGCTTCCGCGAAGGTTCAGCGTCCAGGCTATGTCGTCGAGCTGTGTGACTATCATGGCTGTCGCACCAAGGCGCAGCAACTCATGGCGTATGCGGGAGAGTTTGCTGCTGCACGCCTCGCCGGCATATTCCATTGGGTGGATGCTCACCTTCGCCGTCGGCACAGAGGGGCGGTCAATCCAGATGCGGTCGAGGATGTCGAGGTTGGTGCGCAGGGAGAGTCCGCCGTTCCGCTTCAACTCTTCCTTCATGCCGACAGCCTCACTCTGCGGCAGACACATACCGTCCACGCCCACCTCCTTGCTCTCGTCGTCGGCGAGTTCTTCGCCGAGCCACTGGGCAATGGTGGGTGTTCCCTCCATGCGCTCGCGCATGAGTTGGAACTCAGTGTCTTGCAGTGCTGCCTCGGCAGCGATGAAGTAACGTGAGTCGGTCCAAAGGGCAGCACTGTGCAGCGTCACCACCGCCGTCCCTGCCGAACCGTCGAAACCGGAAATCCATCTCCTTCCCTCCCAACGCTCCGGCACATATTCACTCATGTGGGGGTCGGCACTGGGAAAGATAAAGGCAGCGAGCCGCTCGCGCCGCATCTCCTCGCGCAACAGCGCGAG
>CAYXGN010000085.1:0-3696 GCA_964464505.1 uncultured Prevotella sp. | reverse complement strand
TTTCATTGCATTTCAATAGCCCTCCCCGGCGGGGAGGGTTGGGTGGGGCTTACTCCTCGCTCCACAACACTTGCACGAGCACCTGACCCACTGCCTTCAATGTGTTGCGGTCGATGTGCTCCATGGTGTCGCTGACGGTGTGCCATGTGGGTCCGAACGAACTCTGACAGCAGTCGGGATAATAGGCTATGATGTCGGCGCAGGCTATCCCTGCCTTCTCGTTCACCGGCACATGGTCGTCGGTGACATAGCCTCCGATACTCGTCGGGAAGTAACTTCCGTAACCTATCTGACCTGCAGTGCGCCACACTTTGTCAACTATCTCTCCGGCATATTGCCTCGACACACCCTCCTGATAGAAGCGTGCGCCCTCGCCACCGACCATGTCGAGCAGCAGTCCGTAGCGCGCTTCATAGCCTTGCGGCAGATGCTCCGCCCAATACTGTGCTCCCAAAGCCCATGTGTCGGCATCGTCATCACTCTCCGCCCATTGCGGCGTACCCCAGTCCTCGGCATCGAAGCACACGAAGTCAATGCCTACGCGCAGCGTGGTGTCGCTCTTCAAGAGTCGCGCTATCTCCATCATCACTGCCACACCACTCGCTCCGTCGTTGGCAGCCATAACGGGTTTGCGCCAGTTGGTGCTGTCGGGGTCGTTGTCAGCCCACGGACGACTGTCCCAGTGGGCGCACAGCAGTATGCGTGTGGAGCACTCAGGACGGTAGTGGGCTATGATGTTGCGGCTGTGGAGCAGGGTGCCGTCATAGCCTTTGAGGTCGGCATCCTGCGCCTCTACGGTCATGCCGTAGTCGCGGAACTTCTGCATTATCCATTCGCCGCACCGGCGGTGGGCTTCGGAGTTCATCGTGCGCGCACCGAAGGCACACTGTGCTGCGGCGAAGGCATAGGCGGAGTCGGCAGAGAACGTGGGTCCCACGAGAGCCACGGTGTCGGGCTCAAGGCTGCCGGCTGTCTTGTTGGAGTTCTTGCAGGCGGCACACGAGCACGCCGTGACCACGATGGTCATTATATATAATAAGGTGTAAAGGGTATTTCTCATTTTTTTTATTTATCCTTTACGGTGGGAATTTTTAGAACCCACCTAAATGTTCCTGCTTCTCTGCACCGTCTCCATCACGCGCAACCAGTTGCCTCCCCAAATGAGGGCGATGTCGTCCTCGGAGTAGCGGCGGCGCAGGAGCTCGCGGGTGAAGTTGATGAGTTCGCTACTGCTGGCAAGTCCCGGCACACCACCGTCACCGTCGAAGTCGGTACCGAGTCCCACATGCTCCACACCCATGATGCTTATGGCGTGTTCCAGATGTTCCAGGGCATCGTTGATGCTTGCCTCTCCGTCGGTGCGCAGAAAACCTCCGTAGAGGGTGATGTGCGCCACACCGCCTTTCTGGGCGAGGGCGTGCAACTGGTCGTCGGTGAGGTTGCGGGGCACGTCGCACAGCGACCGACAGTTGCTGTGGGAGCATACTATCGGCACAGTGCTGATGTCGAGTGCATCGTAGAACGACTGCTCGCCGGCATGGCTCATGTCCACCATGATGCCGAGGCGGTTCATCTCGTCTATCACCTTGGCTCCGAAGTCGCTCACTCCTCCGTTGGTGGCGTTGGAGCGGCGTGCGCTGTCGCAGATGAGGTTGTCGCCGTTGTGGCAGAGGGTGATGTAGACGATGCCGCGCTGGGCGAAGTGCTCCACGTTGGCGATGTCGTCCTCAAGGGCCAGACCGTTCTCGATGCCTGTCATGAGCGACTTGCGCCCCATACGCTTGTTGGCTTCGAGGTCGGCAGGGGTGCGCGCGAGGGCTATGTGACGCCCGTCGCCCACAGTCTCTTCTATCTTGTTGAGGATGAGGTCGGCATAGGCGCGCGGTCCCTCCACGGGGAAGGGGGCTATGTCGGTGAACTGCTCGCCTTCCTTCGGTTGCGGAAGATATGCCACCATCGTCACCGCGTCCTGCCGGCTGTCTGTCATCTTGTGCAGGTCGACGAGGATGCGTGGGTCGCGCTTGGTGAAGTTGATGCCCTGGGGAAAGAACATCGGCGTGTCGCAATGGGTGTCGAGGGTGATGTGACGGTCGTGAAAGTGCTTCGCATCGGCAAAGAGCTCCGCTTCTTTCACAAGCCAGCGGAACAGCGGCAACCCTTCCTCATCGAGCCATTCGGGATGCCACTGCACTCCTATGATGGGCTTGTGCTCGCTGCTCTCCACTGCCTCTATGGTGCCGTCGTCGGCATAGGCGGTGGCGATGAGGCGGCAACCGGGGTCGTCGACAGCCTGGTGGTGGAACGAGTTGACGGCAAACTCCTCAGCGTCGTAGATGGAGGCGAGGAGGGTGTCGCGCGTCACGGTGATGGTATGGGTGGGTTCCGTGCGGTCGGCATCCTGCGAGTGCTTTATATGCTGCGGATTGTCGGTGATGTCTTGCTGCACATGCCCCTCCAGCGCCATGGCTATCGTCTGCAAGCCACGGCAGATACCGAGCATAGGCATCTGGCGGTTGTAGGCAAGGCGCACGGTGAGGAGCTCGGCGAGGTCGCGCTCGGCATTGATGCTGTGCAGACTCGGCGAGGGCTGCTCGTCAGCCCAAAGGGGGTTGTAGTCGCCACCGCCACTGAGCAGGAGGGCATCGATGTGGTCGAGGGTGTTGGCAATGACATCCTTGTCCGCCACGGGAGGCACGATGACGGGCGTGCCGCCTGCCGCCACAACCTGCCAGTAATACCGGTCGCGCAGGGTGGCGTCGCCGTCAGCGTAGTTGGAGGTTATCCCCACAACAGGCTGCCGCCGCGCTTCAGGAAAGGCGGAGTAAACGCCTTTGAGATGTTGGTCTAAGTCGAAAGAACGCATTTTACTTTTCTTCCACGTGTACCGGAATCTCGCGCTTTATGCTTTGGTCGAGGGAGATGAGAGTCTCCGTCTTGTTCACACCCGGTATCATTTGAATCTTGTTGTTGAGCAGGTCCATGAGCTGCTCGTTGTCGCGGGCAAACACCTTGAGGAGCATGGTGTAGGGACCAGTCGTGAAGTGGCACTCCACCACCTCTGGCACGGCGAGCAACTGCTGCACCACTTCCTTATACATGCTGCCGCGCTCGAGGTTGATGCCGATATAGGTGCAGGTGGAGTAACCCACACTCTTGGGGTTGACATCAAAACCGCTGCCGGTGATGATGCCGCCGGCGATGAGGTGTTGCACACGCTGATGAATGGCTGCACGCGATACGCCGCACTCTGCTGCCACATCCTTGAACGGGATACGGGCATTCTTTGAAAGAATGCTCAGAATCTTCTTGTCGAGATTGTCAATTTTTTCCATTTTAGGTGAGATATGGTTGTTTCGTAAATTCAAAGTTCTTTCGGGTTTTGCTACCCGACTTTAACGATAGCAAATTTAGAGATTATCTTTCATCTGAACAACATTTTGGTAGAAAAATTAATATTCTTTCATTCAAAACGCCACTTTTCCCCTACCAACGCCCCATTTTAATGACAAAAAGTAAGCATTATGTCAGCACCATAGTAGGCACGTATCGCCGAGGCGCGCCCCTCAAGAGGTATCACGAAAATTCGAATATTCGTGACACAATAACATTGATAGAGGGGGCGCACCTCGGCGATGCGCGCCTACTACGATTACTTGACTCGTTGCTTGTTGTCGAGCGAGGACGCTCGACCTCCTG
>CAYXGN010000084.1:0-8698 GCA_964464505.1 uncultured Prevotella sp. | reverse complement strand
CCGTCACAGCAAGGCACAAAGCTGTCAGCAGCAACAATATTGAAAATCTTCTCATCAAAAATTTGCAAACAATATTATGATTTGACGCAATCGGACAGAAAAAGTTTATTTCATCTTTCTTGAATTTTTATTGAGAAATTGCCATATTATTTTTAGCAATTTGCTAAATTTGCAATACGGCAATAATCCTAAGTCTATTTTTGAACAATATGGCAATAAAGAACACAAACGGCAGCACACAGCTCACAGTATATAAGGCGAGTGCGGGCAGCGGCAAGACATTCACTCTCTCGAAGGAATACATAAAGCTTCTGATGAAAAACCCGACGGGCTTCAGAAACATCCTTGCAGTGACCTTCACCAACAAGGCCACGGAGGAGATGAAGACGCGAATACTCAGCACGCTCTACGGCATTTGGAAGAATCTTCCCGATGCGAAGGATTACATTGATGCCATCCTTAAGGAGACAGGCGTCACGCTTGAGACCCTTAAACAAAATGCGGGGTTGGCACTGGGCTGCATTGTCAGCAACTACAGTTATTTCCGCATTGAGACAATCGACTCTTTCTTCCAGAGCATCCTGCGCAACCTTGCCCGCGAACTCGACCTCACGGCGAACCTCAAACTGGAACTCAACGACACGCAGACAGAAGAGAATGCCGTTGACGAGATGATTGAGGAACTCCACGAGGACGACGAACTGCTGCTATGGATAATGGGCTACATCAGGGAGAGAATGGAGGAGGACAAGAGTTGGAAAATCGTCAAGGAAGTAAAGTCTTTCGGGAGAACCATCTTCAAGGAGTTCTACAAATGCAACAGGGAGGCTCTGAACAACGCCCTTTCCAAGAAAGGTTTCTTCGAAAACTATAAAGGGAATCTCTACAAAATTCGCAACGAGGCAGAGGCGAAGATGACAGGTTTCGCCAACAAATTTGATGATGCCTTGAAAGAGAACGGTCTTACCATTGGCGATTTGAAGAGCAAAAAAAGTGGCCCTTCGAGTTATTTCAACAAATTGAAGAGAAAGGTTTACGATGACACGGTCTTGACTGGATGTGTCCGCAACGTGATTGACAATCAAGGAAGGGAAGGATGGAAAGGCTGGGAAGAATGGGCAAAAGATTCCGACTCTCCTGCTCTCAAAGAATTGGCATCGCAGGTGCTGTCGCCGCTGCTCTTGGAAGCAGAGCAGCACAGAAAAGACTGTTGGATAAATTATGTCTCTGCCGATTTAACCCTTAAAAACCTCAACCAGCTGCGGCTGCTCAACAGCATTGACAACAAGGTGAAGGCAATGAATGCCGAGGCCAACAGATTCCTGCTGAGCGACACGCACACCCTGCTCCATTCCCTCATCAACGACAGCGACACGCCCTTCATCTTCGAGAAGGCAGGCACACAGCTTGACACCATCATGATTGACGAGTTTCAGGACACTAGCACAGTGCAGTGGGAGAACTTCAAAGTGCTGCTTGAAGAATTGATGAGCCACACCGGCAAGGGGGGCAACCTCATCGTGGGCGATGTGAAGCAAAGCATTTACCGGTGGAGGTCGGGCGACTGGCGGCTGCTCAACAACATAGAGACCCTGTTCCAAAAAGACCAAATCCTCATGGAGACGCTTTCCACGAACTGGCGTTCGGAAAGGAGGATTGTGGAGTTCAACAACGCCTTTTTCCTTTCCGCCAAGAAGAAGGAAGCCGCGCTGCTGGGCGAAGAGTATACCGAACAGCTTGAAAAGGCTTACAGCGATGTGGAGCAGAAAACGCCGGAAAAGCGCGGCGACGGCGGATATGTGAAGGTGCAGCTTATACCCGCAGCCAAGCGGAAGGACAAAGACAGAGAACTGGAGCTATGCCTGGAGACTGTCCGGACGCTGTTGGATAAAGGGGCGAAGCAAAGCCAGATAGCCTTCCTCCTGAGAAACAACAAGGAAATACAGGCCATTGCCGACTATTTCTCTGCCGAGATGCCGGAGGTAAAAATGGTGTCGGACGAAGCCTTCCGGCTCGACAACTCCTTGGCAGTGAACATCATCATTACCGCCATGCACTTCCTCTCGCATCCCGACGACATGATTGCACGGGCTTTCCTTGTCAAAGCTTTCCAGACAAAGGTGTTCAAAAATGAAGGCTTCTCCATGCTGCTGGACGACGACATGCCTTCACTCTTGCCGCAAGAGTTTACGGCGAAGAGGACAGAACTGATCTCCTTGCCTCTCTACGAACTTGCGGAACGGCTTTATAAAATCTTCGGTCTGGAGAAGATAAAGGGCGAGGACGCCTACCTCTTTGCCTTCTACGACAAACTCAATGACTTCATAGCCAACGGCACTGCCGACATGGACGACTTCGTGAAGGAATGGGAAGAGAACCTTCGCGGCAAGACGATAAAGACAAGTGAGGTGGACGGCATCCGGCTCATGACCATCCACAAAAGCAAGGGCTTGGAGTTTGACCATGTGATTGTGCCTTTCTGCGACTGGACGCTGGAGAATCAAAACGACAATATCATCTGGTGCAAGCCGGAAGTGGCTCCATACAACGAACTGCCGCTTGTGCCAATACCCTTCTCCACGAAGAAACTGCTGGGGACAGTCTACGAAAAGGATTACCACGAGGAGCATCTGCAAAACATGGTGGACAACCTGAATTTGATTTATGTGGCCTTCACACGCGCCTCACAGAGCCTTTTCGTCATCGCACAGCGCGGAGGAAAGTCCAGAAGGTCGTACGTCCTGGAGGAGGTTCTGAAAGAAATTCGCCTCGACGGAGCCACACTCAAGGGCGACCCGACGAACGGGAAAGAGACTCTCACTTTTGAATATGGCTCGCTCACGCCAAAAGACAAGAAGGAGAAGCAAGAATCACGCAATGTCTTCCTTGCCAAGACAGACAGCATCGCCGTGGAGTATGAGACCTACGACAACAACACGGAGTTCAGGCAGAGCAACAAGAGCAAGGACTTTCTTGAAGGCGAGGACGACAAGCAGAAGGAGTACATAAAGACAGGCCTGCTGCTCCACAACCTCTTCTCCAAGATAAAGACCGGGAAAGACATAGACAGCAGCATAAGGCAAATGGTGATGGACGGAGTAATGAACGGCGGCGAGGACTTCGTGGCAGGCATCAAGGCAATGCTCCACAAGCGACTCCAAACGCCGAGGGTGAAGGAATGGTTCTCCGACAAATGGAAGGTGCTCAACGAGTGCGACATCCTGTTTGTCAATCCCGACGGCGAGACAAAGAACGAACGCCCCGACAGGGTGATGACCGACGGGAAGCGGTTTGTAGTGGTCGACTTCAAGTTCGGCAAACCGAAAGCGGAATACCGGGAACAGGTGAACCACTACATGACGCTGATAAAGGAAATGGGTTATGATGATGTCACAGGCTATCTGTGGTATGTTTATTCAAACGAAATTGACGAAGTAAAACTATGAACAAGACATTCTTGGAATATGTGGCTGAGGACATTGTCAGCCGTTGGGGCACGAGTCTTTCACGCACAGCAGTGGTGTTCCCCAACAAGCGCGCCGCGCTTTTCATGAACGGGCATCTTGCCAGGAAAGCAGGAAAACCGATGTGGAGCCCCACCTACATCACCATAAGCGAGTTGTTCCGCAACCACACGGACAGGGTCCAGGGCGACCCGATAAAACTCATCTGCGACCTCTATAAGGTCTTTACCCACTGCACCGGCAGCAAAGAGAGTCTCGACCATTTCTACGGGTGGGGGCAACTCATGCTTGCCGACTTCGACGACATCGACAAGAATATGGCTGACGCCGACAAGGTGTTCAGCAATGTGGAGGACTGGCATAAACTTGACGACACCTCGTATCTAAGCCAGGAGCAGCGCGAGATGCTTGAACAGTTCTTCGGCAGCGTGGCCGGTGACTCAGAACTCAAACGACGCTTCAAGGATTTATGGAAACACTTTGCCGAAATCTACCGCGACTACAACCGTCTGCTTGCAGAGCAAGGCATTGGCTATGAGGGAGCCATCTACCGCGAGGTGGCAACGGCGAAAGACATCGAGTTCAAATACGACAGCTACATCTTCGTGGGATTCAACATGCTTCAGAAGGTGGAGATACAGCTCTTCGAAACCCTCAAGAGTCAAGGCAAGGCGTTCTTCTATTGGGACTTCGACCAAGCTTATATGCCTGACGGCGGCAACAGCACCAACTGCGCCGGACACTACATCGCAATGTATCAGGAGAAGTTTCCCAATCTCCTGGACAGCACGGACAGCTCCATATACAACAACCTGCACAAGAAGCGCATAACCTATATCTCGTCGCCCACAGAGAATGCGCAAGCCAAGTATGTGGGCAATTGGTTGAAGGAGAACGGCAGGATTAAGGACGGCAGACACACTGCCGTGGTGCTTTGCAACGAGGCCCTTCTGCCGCCAATCCTGCACAGCCTGCCCGAGGAAGCCGACAAGGTGAACATCACGAGCGGCTATCAGTTGGGCTTGACACCGATAGCAACGCTTGTCACACACCTCTTGAACCTTTACACTATGGGCTGCCGCCAGAAGCGCGGCACCTATGCCTTGCAGTTCATAAACAAAGTGCTCCGCCACCCCTACGCAAAACACATCTCGCCGCAATGCGGCGCACTGGCGACAGAGTTGCAACAGAATCATCAATACTATCCTGCGCTTGAAACGCTCACCGACAAGGGCAACGACTCTGGACTGCGGCTGCTCTTCCCCGCTCCCGACTATTGGAATGTGGGCAAAGACAACAAGACGGCAGCCAACATCGCCCTCCTGCGCCAACTCTGCAATGTGATTAAGACAGTGGGGACGAACGCGAAAGAGGAGCACGACGCTCTGTTCCAGGAATCCACATTCAGGATGTACACCGTCATAAACCGCCTGCTGACGCTCTCGGAGAGCGGCGACCTCAATGTCGACACCATCACTCTGCGGCGACTGATAACGCAACTCGTCGGCACCACCACTATTCCTTTCCACGGCGAACCCGTTGTCGGCATACAGATAATGGGAGTGCTGGAGACGCGCAACATAGATTTCGACCACCTGCTCCTGCTGTCCTGCAACGAGGGCAACATGCCGAAGGGAGTGAACGACTCTTCGTTCATACCCTACTCCATCCGCAAGGCGTACGGACTGACCACCATCGACAACAAGGTGGCAATCTATTCCTATTACTTCCACCGACTGTTGCAGCGCGCCACCGACATTACAATAATGTATAACAATGCCACCGACGACGGACATAAAGGCGAGATGAGCAGGTTTATGCTCCAGTTTATGGTGGACGACAACTACACCATAGACCACAAGACTCTGCTGACACAGAACAAAGTGGCGGACAAACATCCCGCAGCCATAGCCAAAGAGGGAGCCATAGAAGAGCGGCTCAACGCCTTTGAGAAACTGTCGCCCTCCGCCATCAACAAATATTTGAGATGCCAACTGCTGTTCTTCTTCCAGAGTGTGGCTAAGATAGCTGAGTCTGACGACAACGAGGAAGACGTGGTGGACAACAGACTCTTTGGAAATATATTCCACAAAGCGGCACAACTCATATACGACAAGACCAAAGACGGGAATGGCGTTGTGACCAAAGCAGGGTTGGAAGCGTGGCTTAAAGACAAAAAGATGCTCGACGATGCAGTCAACAAAGCCTTTGACAAGGAACTCTTCAAGACGGGTAGCCCCGTTCACGACTATAACGGAATGCAAGCCATCAACAAAAAGGTGATAACGGAATATCTAATACGCCTCATTAACCTTGACATCAAGCAGGCACCGTTCACCATCCTTGCCCTTGAAAAAGATTTCTATGAGGACATCACCCTGACGAATGGCCGCAAGATAAAAGTGGGAGGAATAATCGACCGCCTCGACAAGGTGAAAGACATTGACGGCAACGAGACAATAAGAGTGGTAGACTACAAGACAGGGCATCCTGCCAAAAAACATCCTGCAAACATCGACCAAGTCTTTGCCAATACGCAAATAAACGACACTCACTCCAACTATTATCTGCAAACAATGCTCTACTCATTGATAGTGCGCCATTCTTCAGAGTGCAACAGCGGCAATCTTCCCGTGAGTCCGGCCCTCCTCTTTGTGGGTCACACATCGAAAGCAGACTACGACCCGGTACTCAAAATGGGGGAAGACCGCATCAACGACATAATAGATTATGAAAAGGATTACATGGCTGCCTTAAAAAGCAAAATAGAAGAAATCCTCAATCCCGAGATACCCTTCTCCCCCACCGTAAACAAAGACGACTGCGAGAACTGCCCCTACAAGTCCTTGTGTCACAACTGAGCAAACCGTAGTAGGTGCGTATCTTTAGAGATGCGCGCCTACTACGATTGTTCTGCGTTGTCGGGCGAGGCTGCTCGACCTCCTTTCGGTAATCTGCAGTTATATTTCTGTGTGCCCCACGAGATAGAGCATGACATCGCGCTCCGATTCGCTGATGCTGTTCCTTTTGAGCAACGCCTTGTCCTCTTCGAAATCGGCAGAGAGCGAGTGTGCAGGCGATTCCTTGCGCACGATGTCCAGATAGTGGCGGAAGTGCTTTATGGCTTCCTCCGTCTGCGAAAGAAACCAGTTGGCGTAACCCGCACAAAGAAAGTCGGAAGCAATAGCTTCATCGCCACACAACACCCTGTCGTAGAGCTCCTTGGCTTTCTCCGCTTTATCACTCACCAGGAATCCCCACGCCAACGAGCGCACCACATCCTTGTTGTCCGGCTTTTCGTAATTGAGTTGGAACAGTGTCTGCATGCCCAACTCCTTGTTGATGCCGTTCAACTGCGAGACAGCAAGACCCAGCAGGTCGGGCAGACTGTCGGGAGAGGCCTTCACCAACACGCTGTAATACTTCTCCGATGCTGCAAAGTCGTGCAGGGCAAAGCAAGTCTTTGCCACGCCTTTCAGCGTGACAGTGTCGTCAGGCTTCTCTGTCAGCAACGCTTCAAACAAAGGCCTTGCCTCGGCGAAACACCGCGTCTGCAAGTAAGTCAGGGCTACGATGCGGCGGGCTTCAAAACCGAACTGGTTATGGGGAACGGTTTCCCACAACCTTTTTATATGTGCAAACCTCTTCTGGCGATAGAGAAACTTCAACAGGGCGAGGCGTTCTTCCGCCATCCTCGCATCGTGAAAGAGTTCGTCGGCAAAGAAGAACGAAGAGAGAACCTCACCGTTGAAGGCAAAGGGACTGTCGAAATCGGTGCGGTTGCGGTAGAGGCTGAAGAAGCGGTAGAGGTCTTGCAGATAGGTGCGCCGCACATAGGCGGCACTCTCACGCTGCTCTTTCGTCATCGTCTCTCCCAAGTAGCTGCTGCCGAGCATCTCCTTGGCACTGGCTGGCAACTTGTCTATCACCGATGCTATTGCAAAGGCGAAGGAGTATTTGTCGGAGTCGCAGAAAGGACCGTTTTGCAACAGCGCGTCAAGCAGTGTGCTTCCGCTTAGCTTCTCCTCCAGGGCAAGCAACTCGGGATGCTCTGCGCGGAACGGGCAGAACCAGTTGCTCAGCTGATAGAAGAACGGGAATCGCTTCATGTGTGAGAACCCTCCGTAATAGATGTCGATGCCTGTCTGCTGCATGTCCATCATCTGCGACATCGTCCTCTCGAGTTTCTCTATCTCCGCGTCGGAGTCCTCCGTACCGAGGATGTCGCCCATGGCATCGTCCTCCCCCTCGATGAACCCCGAACCGGAAGCCCTCAGGCCACTGTTCTTCGTCAAAGTGGGAAGAATCTCCTTTTGTATTCGCTCCGTGTCGCTCTCGGCATTGGCGCAATAGAACAGTTGCTTCTGCAGTTGCAGCAGTTCCCCGCGCTTCATCTTGTCGTTGATTACGCGGCTAATGCCTTGCTCCACTTCCGGGAACAGCGTGGTCTTGCGCTTCGGCAAGGTCAGCACCCACCCCACAAAAGCCCTCTGCCTCACCTTCTCTTCGTCGGCATTCTCATAGACAGAGAGCAGTGCCGACCACTTCTCCACATCAAAGACATTCATCAGCGACAGCATTATCGCCGAAATCATCAGCAGAGCATCATTCTGGTCGACGGTGGGCGACATGAGGAGTACCGCCATAAACTTCGATGTCGCCTCACTCCATTGCGCTGACACAAGAAGAGAATTGAACAGAGTCTCCACATAACGCTGGTGCTTCCGGTAAATGTCTTGCAGAGAATCGGTCTGCCCGCTGCCCGCCAACGATGCCAGCGCGACATCCTGGACAAACGCCTCGAGGGTCTTGCGGATGTCAGTGCGCTGCTCTTCCACATTAAAGGAATTGAGTCTGGCGGTCTTAAACGACTGGCGACTCCTTATCAGCGACTCCATCCTTATACTGCCATACAAGCGGAACACGCGGCGCAGCAACTCGCTATAGACACTCTCCAACTGCGGGTCTTTATAGCCCCGCAGCATGTAACTGCACATCAGGCGGAAGTCCGACTCTATGCTCTCCGCTTCATTGGAAAAGGCGGTAAGGTCGTGCTGTGCTATGTGTTTCTTCAAAGCCGACAGCGCATTGCCAATGTCGTGCTTCACAAGAATTATGTCGTTGATACTCATCTCCATACGAACTCTTCTACCTTTTTACTCGTTTGCACTGTCTTTGTATAAGATAGGCTGCACCTCAGCAATTTGAAGCAAGCTTCATTGCGTTCGGTTTGC
>CAYXGN010000083.1:0-8761 GCA_964464505.1 uncultured Prevotella sp. | reverse complement strand
ACATCGCTACTCAATGGGCGCGTCTCGGCGATCCGCGCCTACTACGGTTTGCCATTTCTGAATGCGGTAATCGTATAATTAAAGGACAATTTGCAGCGGTAATCGTAGTAGGCGCGGATCGCCGAGACGCGCCCACGGAAATTGCTTTTTCCTTGTCCATATTTGCGTATAAATTTGTTAAAACGACCAAATTTTACTTCACCGGAAACTCGCGAAATAGAGGTTAAAGGACGTTAAAACGCCGTTTCGGTTGCAAAACGAACTCCATGAAAATGGAAATTTCGCTGTTTATTATTCGAAAAGATGCTGTTTACTACCCGAAAGCAACGAGTTTACCCCTCGAAACAAGCTTCCTTTCCACCCCAAACAAGCCTTGTTTGCAACCGAAACAAGTAACTTTTCCACCCGAAAGAAGTCTCTTTTGCAAGTCAAAAAACCGTCGATGTCGCCCAAAACAGTGTAATTCGCTGTCCGTCAAACATTTACCGATAAGCCCTCTACGCGCGAAAAATTCCGGCAAAGTCTAACCGTCATTGATTTTTTTCGACTACAGAGCCCTTTAAAACCGCCCATTTAGCGACACAAATATTGTACAATCGGAGAATTACGAATGACAGCAAGGGCTGTAACCGTAGTAGGGGCGGATCGCCGAGACGCCTCCACGCTCGACCTCCTAAATGCGCATCGCTGATTGAGGGGCGCGTCTCGGCGATACGCGCCTACTACGGTTTGCCCTTTCGGAAGCGGTAATCGTGTTATTGATGGACAATTTGCAGCGGTAATCGTAGTAGGGGCGGATCGCCGAGACGCCCCCTCGCTCGACCTCCTAAATGCGCATTGCTGCTTGAGGGGCGCGTCTCGGAGATACGCGCCTACTACGGTTTGCCCTTTCGGAAGCGGTAATCGGATTGTTGATGGACAATTTGCAGCGGTAATCGTAGTAGGGGCGGATCGCCGAGACGCCCCCTCGCTCGACCTCCTAAATGCGCATTGCTGCTTGAGGGGCGCGTCTCGGAGATACGCGCCTACTATGCGACGACTTTCATTCAACCGTTGACGGAGAGGCTTTTTACCACTTTGGCGGGGCATCCTACTGCCAAAGAGTTGTCTGGGATGTCGTGGGTGACAACGCTGTTTGCCCCTACCACTACGCCATTGCCTATTGTTACCCCGGCAAGAACGCACACGTTATTACCCAGCCACACATTGTTGCCTATAACAACGCCACCCTTTGAGCAGATGGGGCGGCTGTGTGGCGGCATGTTCAAATTCTCAATGGAGAAGTCGCCATGGGAATTATCGGAGATAAGGACATTCGTTCCGGTCAGCAGATTGTTGCCTATCACTATCGATTGAACGGCAGTAATATGTGCGAAGTCACGGATGGTGCAATTGTCGCCAATCCTTATCAACGGCGTGCCATAATCTCCTTGCCATGCCGTAAGTTGAATATTCGACCCTAACTTTGTACCCCCCCCAATATGAATATACTTGAGTCCGAGGAGGTTAAGCGCATGATAATCCACGACTGAGCCTTTGCCAAAACTTGCAAAACGGCGTTTCAGCCATCCTGTATATATGTGGGTGCGAACCGATTTCCACAGTTTCCCCAATGCAGGCTGACATATCACCGACAGTCCAAGACCTGCTATCTGACATAATTCTTTGAGAAATTTCATATTATTTGTTTTTATAAGTCGCCAAATCACCCTATGGGTAGAATCTTAATTTGGAAGATATAGGAGAACGTGTAAGCCATATATACCAACGCAACCATTGTGACGACAAGCATCGCAGCCCATTTCGGGCGGATGGTGTAATAAATATTGCAGAAAAGCACAATGGTGACAATGCGGAAAAGATAACTCAAGCGGTTGGCAAGTACGGGGAGAAAGGCAAACGCTGTGAACGAGAATATGCTTATTGCAAAGATTTTCATCATCAGCGGGAAATACTTGTTGTGCTCCTTTATAGTGTTGTAGAAGAACATAAGATAAAGGAACAACATGATGGTGAAGAGGTGAAGCGGACTGAAAACATTGAGACTCGACTCCATTGTTTGAGATGTCTTCGCGTAGTTCTCAAGTTTGTTCTCGATGTAAGGAATTGGTATGTTCACAAGAAGTATGCTTCCAACCATATAGAACACATAGGAAGCAGGAATCACTGCCGTCCAGAACATGCGCGATTTAAGCGACATTTCCTTGTTGCTTAAGAATATAAGCAGGATGAGAACAATGGCTGAGATATGGAAAAACATACCCAAACCGATGAGCAGAAGCGACTTTATCCATTTCCTTTCGGCAATGGGCTGGATGGCAAGGAGAAAGAGGGCGGACATTATTCCGGTGCGAATCTGCGTCACTTCATGCAATTCGTAGATGAAACTAAGATAGACTGCAATGGGCAAAAACCACATTTCCGGCACATATTTTCGGAATGCCTTGAACTTCAACAACACACCGAAGAGGGCGTAGAACACGAAGATGATGTGGACATCATTGGTCAGATGACCCAAAATCTCGGATATAAGGAAATAGGAATATTCTATTGCGCCGGAAATGTTTTCGTCGTCGTAGTGGTGGAAGGCATATTCATAGTTAGCCGAATCGGGGTCAACTCCCACCTCACGAAGTCCGGCTACGAGCACAAGGACAATGCCGAAGAACCAATAAAGCTTTCGCTTTGTGCTCTCCTTCAGACTGTTCTCCAAGAACGACAACGCGACAACGAGTGCGAATATGATGAAAATTATTACTCCCATTTCAGCGTTTTATTACTTTTTTAACGACGACATTCACCGCCCTCCGTTCTTCCTTGCGGAGAGCAATGGCGTAGGCAGCAGCGCAAGTGACGCACGGCGAGAGAACCATCACCACACACAGGCGCGCCACACTGCCCTCAATGACGCTATGTACACCCCATGCTGCCGCCACACTCAGTGCAAGAACGCCAACACCACGGAGCAGCACCTGCAAGAGATAATGGCGCAAGCGGAACATATCGAAGTTATGGCGCAAACACACTACACGCGCAACGTGAGCCACGGCGCACAATGAAATCATGGAAAGGAAGACGCTGTAAGACGGCATGCCGACTTTGAACAGAACCCAAGAGAGGGGCAGACTGCAAAGGAGGATGGTCTCCGTGACGAGGTGATAGACCTTGATGCGCCCCGAGGCTTGCATGATTGTGGTTATGGGATTGTGCATTGCGAGCAGCACGGTGTAGACGATGAAGAGGCGGGAGAAGGTTATCATGTCTGCCGACACGCCGTCGCCGAGCCACAAATGCATGATGGTGGGCATCTCTACAGCCACGGGTATGGCGGCGCACAAGAGCAGATAGAGGATGAATTTGTTGTTGGCGTAGAAGAGTCGGTTGAGGTTCTCTAACTCGCGCGCGGCGTATTGCTGAATCATTCGCGGGCGGAACGCGAGGACAACGCTGTTTGTCAGCGATGTGAAGGCATTGTAGATGTTGTTCGCAACGCCGAAGGCGGCGTTGGCAAGGGGACCGAAGAAGAGGTTGAGGAGGATGTTGTTGCCTTGCAGCAAGCCTATTCCGGCAAAGGCTCCGTACATGGTCCAGCCCGAAAACGAAAGGAGTTCGCGGTAAATCCTGCCTCCACGCACCCTCATGTAATGGCATTCCTTATAGCGGCGGCGCGCTATAAGGACATAAAACAAAAGCGTGATGAGGGTGACAACGGACAGTCCGGCACCGTAAAAGACGAGTCCGTCGACCGCCGTGCAGCCTATAAGCCACGCCACAGCGAGTTTCAGCACGCAGTCGATGCACGAGACGAGGGCGTAGACATTCATGTCTTCGTGGGAAAAGACGGCTGCCGTGAAGGGTATCTGCATGTAGCTGAAGGCGAAAGTAAGTATGGCGAAGTGGAAGATAACGATGGCTTGGGAGAGCCGTTGGGGCGGAATCTGCAGTTTTTGGCTTATCACCCAGAGACCGACGGTCTCGAAAAGCACCACCAGGACAGCCAAAGACACAACGATGATATTGACGCTTGCGGAGAAAATCACACGCAGACGGGCCTCGTCGCCGAGTCCCATGGCGTAGGAGAAGAAGCGTTGCACCGACACGGCGAGCACGGGGAAGACGCACGAGCACGTCATCACCACGCCCACAACGGCGTTGAACACGCCGTAATCCTCGTTGCCAAGCCCGCGCAGGACGAGTTTGACGGCATAGAGATTGATTGCCGTTATCACCAGAATGCGGCTGAACAGCACAAGCGAATTCTTTGTTATTCGCTTCGACTGCGCAGCCGGTGCCGGTGCATTGTGGTCGTTGCTGCTGCCCATTTGCAATGATTTGGGGTTGTGGGAAAGAATGTTAATCCTTGAGAAGATAGTCGCGCACGGAATAAAGCGTAAGGATAAAGGCCGCCAAGAGGGTCATGCCAAGAACGAAGAACATGCGCTTTGGCTTGTCGGGTTTGATGGGAATGGCGGCACCTTTAAGCAAGGTGAAGGCGGGAGTGCGCTCCTGCACGCGTGCCTTTGCCTCCTGATACTGCGCGCTTACGGAGGAGTAGACGTTGAATTTCAACTGCATCTCGTTCTCCAAGTCCTCCTGCTTGCTCTGGAAACTGGCGAGCACCACATCGGCGTTGGCATCGCTGTAACTGGCATACAACTGCCGGGCGCGCTCGTAGTCGGCTTTCGCCTCTACGAGGAGGTTATGATAATACGCCATGTCGGTGCGCGCCTTGTTGGTGCGGTAAGTGGTGATGTAATCCAAAAGGATGGCGCGTGTGGAGTCGGCGAGCATCTTGCAGACGAGCGGGTCTTGCGCCGATGCAGTGATGCCAATCACTCCTGTCTTCTTGTCCACGCCTATAGAGATGGACTGCCGCACTGCGTTGGCGAGGCCGTCTTCATCGCGCGAGAGGAAATAGGGGTCAAACTCCTTGCCCTTCCCTGCGATTACGGGTTCCTCCTTCTTGGGGAAGATTGACTTGATGGCACCGAAGACATAAGCCCACCAAGGGCGCTCGGTGTACTCGCGGAGATATTTGGCGTAGGTGGTATTGACTTTTCCGTCGGCGGTGCGGACATGGATGTTGAACAGTTCCGACACAAACTTGTTGTCGAGCATCAAGTCAGGGTAGAGCAAAGGGGTGATGGCGTCGGACGTTTGAAGCATGTCCATGTTCAAACCGAATGACGATGCGAGTGAACTCAACGTTCCTGAGCCTGACTGGGAATTGTCGAGTTCGGGCACGACGGTGGTGTCGGTGGCGTACTCGCGGGGTATGCAGATGATGAAAAGGCACGACAAAACGAAGACCACGGGGAGAACCTTGTAATAGAGTTTACGGTTCTCCTTCATCTTACGGAATATCACCACCAGGTCGATGGCTTTTACTTTCTTTCCTGTTTCCATAATTTTCTCTCGACAGATGAAAAGTTAATTCTTGAGGAGGTTAGCCACAGTGGTAATCATTGCAACGATGGACGACATGCTGGCACCAAGACTCATGGTCTCGGCGGCGGTCATCTTGCGCCTCAACTTGGCAGGGACGACAATCTCACAACCCGGCATCACCTTCGCGCCGTGACCCACTTTAGCCACGCGGCCGTTCATATAAATAATGTACGCGCGGCGTTTCATGGCGTCGGAAGCATAGCCTCCGGCTTGGTCAATGTAGTAACTTGCCTTCTTGCCGCTCTCGAAAGCCACTGTGTTGGAGTACATAACGGCACCGTTCACCTTCACCGTACCGTTGTATTGCGGCACAATCAGGCGGTCGCCGTCGCGGAGAACGACATCGGCATCCGACCCCGGATTCTTCAAGGCCTCCTCCAAGTCCACTCCCACGGGGTATTCACTGGGCACTGCAAACTTATTGATGTTGGTCTCAGTGGCATCCTTTGCCACCGACTGTATGGAAGAAGCGTTGTTTGAGCTTGCTGCAAGTTGCAACAGATTCTTTTGCTGTTCCTCCTTCTGCATCTGCAAAACGGCGCGCATGCGTTCCTTCTCCGCATCCGTGGCTTGGCGCATCAGGCGCGCACCCTTGAGGTAAGCGAGTCCGTTGCCACCTCCCGATTTCTTGAAAAGGTCGCTCAATCGGGTGTTGTTACGCTCCATAGCGTAGGTGCCGGCGAACAGCACTTCGCCCTCAACCGACACGTTCTGCAACTCGGTGTAGCCCGGACTCTTCATCACATAGACCTCATCGAAGGGCATAAGGGTGAAGGAGCGGTCGCCGTCGACAATGAAGTTGTCCTTCAGCGGCACCTGATATGTGTGCGCGATGACGCTGTCCGGGCGCGTGGCTCTGACATCGCTGCTGCGCCGGCTGACGCTGACGCTGAGCAAGGAAGCCTTGTCGGTGAGTCCGCCTGCCTGTATGATGAAGTCCTCAACGGTCTCGTTGTCGGCGTATTTATAGATTCCGGGATACTGCACCTCACCACGGATGGTGATGGTGCGGTCGCTCATCCGCTCCGTCTTTGTGGCTATAAAGAGTACGTCGTTCTCTTTAAGCGGGATGTCGGCAACGGTGCCTTTCATGATGCCCTCAATATCGACGCTGAGCACTTCGAGCGTGCGGTCAGCCTTCATACGGTGCATCACGGCTCTGGAAGTGATGGCATCCTCGGTCACTCCGTCTGCATGCTCGATGAGAGAACGCACTGAATTGACTTGTTCTCCAAGGTTATACATGCCCGGACGGAACACCGCACCCTTCACTTCAACGGTATTGGCGTAGCGTGGCGTGATGGAATCCACCGACACTGAGTCGCCGTCGGCAACGTGGAAACTTGCGAAATCAAACTCATTGACATTGTAAGCGGCGTAGCCTTTACCGTCCTTACGGTTCACACGCACGGCTTTCCGGTAAGCGTCGCCGGTGAAACCGCCGGTGTATTTAATCAAAGACGCCACCGATTCGTTGGGTTTCATCTCGTAGTACATGGGGCGTTTCACCTTTCCCGTCACATTGACGAGACAGTCATACGGCCCCACCACGATGACATCATTGTCGGCAAGGCGCACGTTTCCGGTAAGTTTTCCATTGAGAATGTAGTCGTAGATGTCGACAACGGAGACAAGGCGGTTGTCGCGGTAGACCTTGATGTTGCGCAAAGTACCTATATCATTGGTTCCGCCTGCCATATAAAGGGCGTGGAAGACGGTGGCAAAGGCCGACAAGGTATAGGTGCCCGGGGTCTCCACCTCGCCCATGACATTAACCATTATGGTGCGTGTCTGACCCACAGAGAGTTTTATTTTGCTGTTGGCATAACGGCTGCCGAGGGTGGAACGAAGGCGCGCATTGGCTTGGTCGACGGTGAGTCCGCTCACCTGAACAGGCCCGTAACCTTCGATGGTGATGCTTCCGTCGGGCGACACTGTGCACTGCTCCGACCTCTGGGAAGCACCGTAGATGTCGACAAAGACGGCATCGCCGGGACCCAAACGGTAGTTCTGCGGGGTGGCAATGTTCATGTTTGGTTCGAAAGAGAGTTCTTCGTTGTTGAAGATATCACGTCCAAACACCTTCTTCTTGAGCGCATCACGCTCTGCCAAGAGTTGCTCGAGGAGTTGCGCGGTATCGGGCACCAACTCGAACATCTCGCTTTGGTAGTCCATGAATTCCTCGTCGTTTTCGTCGTAGGTGTTTTTGTATTTGCGGTCGCGCTCGGCTTTTGTGCGCATGCTGCTGTACTTGCTTGCCTTGGCATCAGCCTCGCGTCCGTAGTCGGTGCGTGTGTTTTCGTCACGCGTCTTGCCGTTGTTGGTGCGAAGACGCGAGTCGGATGCACTCTCGGTGTCGTTGGAGACGACTCCCAGTCCGTCCTGTTTTGTCTCGCGCTCATACTTTTTCTTCACTCGGCGTATCTGCTGGATGTCAACGCCTTTTTGCATCAGTTTGGTGACAATCTGCGCTTGCGACGTGCCCGCTTCACGCTCCTTCATGATGTATTTTATCACTTGTGAGTCGGTCATCGACGATTGTGCCGCAGCCATTAGAGGCACTAACGCAAGGAAAACGAGTTGGATGATGAGTCTCTTCATATTGTGTTTAGATTTTTTTACCGGTAATAATGCCTGCAAAGGTCTTTGCAAGTATGCTGAAATCAAGCCATAACGAGCGGCGGCGATAATAGTCGATGTCCATCTGCAAACGCCGCAGCATCTTGTCCATCGTGTCGGTATAGCCGTTGTAAAGAGTGGCTTCGGAGGTCAGTCCGGGCCGCATCTTGAAGATATATTTATAGTTCTGGTCCTCAGCCATAATCTTGTCGATGAAATATTGGCGCTCCGGTCTGGGCCCGACAAGCGACATGTCGCCCCGAAGGACGTTCCAAAGCTGTGGCAATTCGTCAAGATGGTGTTCGCGGAGAAACCTCTCCAGGCGTGTGGAATTGGTGTCGTCGCACTTCGCAATGAGCTGCGGTCCGTTCTCTTCGATAACACTGCTCATGGTGCGGAACTTATAAATGAAGAACGGTGCAGCCCCGTATCCGATGCGTTCCTGGCGGAAGAACACCGGACCGTTGTTCTGATAGCGCATCAGAACCATTATGATAAGGTAGAAAGGGGAAAGGACAATCATGCCGACCAAGGCGCAAACCACATCGACAGCACGCTTCACTGCCAACTGAGCAGTGCCCATTCCGTCTTGAATAATGTCGTTGTCTGACACTTGTTCCATTTATGGTGGGTTCTAAAATTTTTATCTATTCTTTACGGTGGGAATTTTTAGAACCCACCTTATATTGATTTA
>CAYXGN010000082.1:2695-8763 GCA_964464505.1 uncultured Prevotella sp. | reverse complement strand
CGGATGCAGTTCTCCTCCCTTATAGGGGAGGTCGGGAGAGGCTTAGACGCGCCCCCGCTTGACCTCCTAATCCGCTTCATTGCATAAGATAGGCTGCACCTCAGCAATTAAAGCAAGCTTTATTGCATTCGGTTTGCACTATCTTTGAGGGGCGCACCTCGGCGATGTGCGCCTACTACGATTTGTATCCCCTTGGGCGTGCCTTCTCCTTCCTCAAAAACCCGTGCTAATGTTTTGCCCTTTCGTGCTTTTCCATTATCTTTGCAACACTTCCGAAAGAAAATCGCATAAATGACTGATGGACAAAGAAAAGTTTAGGCTCTTAGCCAACATTAAATATCCCGCCGACCTGCGCCGACTCCCCGTCGAACAACTGCCGGAGGTGTGCGACGACCTGCGCCGCGACATCGTAGAGGAACTCTCCGTGAACCCCGGACATCTCGCCTCGTCGCTCGGTGCCGTGGAACTCACCGTGGCGTTGCACTATGTCTTCGACACCCCTTACGACCGCATCGTCTGGGATGTGGGGCATCAAGCCTACGGACATAAGATTCTCACTGGTCGCCGCGACACGTTCTGCACCAACCGCAAGCTGCACGGCTTGCGGCCGTTTCCGTCGCCCGACGAGAGCGAATACGACACGTTCGTCTGCGGACATGCTTCCAACTCCGTCTCGGCGGCACTGGGTATGGCTGTTGCAGCGAAGCGGACGGGCAACGACAACCGCCATGTGGTGGCTGTCATCGGCGACGGTGCCATGAGTGGCGGACTCGCTTTTGAGGGTCTCAACAATGTGTCGTCATCGCCAAACGACCTCCTCATCGTCCTCAACGACAACGACATGAGCATCGACCGCGCCGTGGGAGGCATGGAGAAATATTTGCTCAACCTCGACACCAGTGCCACCTACAACCGTCTCCGCTTCAAACTCTCACAGTGGCTCCGCTCCTGCGGCTTGCTCACCGACCACCGCCGCAAGAGTCTTATTCGCCTCAACAACGCCCTGAAGTCGGTGCTCAGCCATCAGCAGAACATCTTTGAGGGCATGAACATACGCTATTTCGGTCCCTTCGACGGCAACGATGTCACCCAGGTGGTGCGCGTGCTCCGACAGATTAAGGACATGCGCGGACCGAAACTCCTCCATCTCCACACCGTCAAAGGCAAGGGCTACAAGCCTGCCGAAGCCACTCCCGCCGTCTGGCACGCACCGGGAAAGTTCTGTCCCGAGACAGGAGAACGCATCAAAAGCGACGAAGCAGGACAGCCGCCGAAGTTTCAGGATGTCTTCGGCAACACCCTTCTCGAACTCGCAAAAGCCAACCCCGCCATCGTGGGCATCACCCCTGCCATGCCGACGGGATGCTCCCTCAGCATCATGATGAAAGAAATGCCCGACCGCACCTTCGATGTCGGCATCGCCGAGGGACACGCCGTCACCTTCGCCGCAGGTATGGCGAAGGACGGACTCATGCCTTTCTGCAATATCTACAGTGCCTTTGCGCAGCGCGCCTACGACAACATCATCCACGATGCTGCCCTGCAACGCCTTCCCCTTGTAATCTGCCTCGACCGCGCCGGACTCGTGGGCGAGGACGGTGCCACTCATCACGGTGCCTTCGACATAGCAGCCCTCCGCGCTGTGCCTAACCTCACCCTCGCCTCACCGATGGACGAGTGCGAGTTGCGCCGGCTTATGTTCACCGCCCAACTGCCCGACAAGGGCACCTTCATCATCCGCTATCCCCGTGGCAGGGGAGTGCGCACCTTCTGGCAATGTCCCTTCGAGGAGGTGAAGGTGGGCACGGGTCGCACCCTTCGTGAGGGCAGCGATGTGGCTGTCCTCAGCTACGGTCCCCTCGGCAATGATGTGGAACGCGCCATCGACGAACTCCAACAGGAGGGTTGTCCAATCAGTGTGGCACACTATGACCTTCGTTTTGCCAAACCACTCGACGGGCAGTTGCTCACCACCGTGGCACAACGCTTCCGCCACATCATCACCATAGAGGACGGAGCAAGAGCCGGAGGCGTAGGCTCGGCAGTGATGGAATGGATGAGCGACCATCATTTCTCACCCGAAATCACACGCCTCGGTCTCCCCGACAACTTCGTGGAGCACGGCACCGTGGCAGAACTCCACAAGATAGTGGGGCTTGACGTAGAATCAATAAAGAACACAATAAAGGCAATCTCCCGCCCATGAAGATAATAATAGCAGGCGCTTACGCCATCGGAACACACCTCGCCCGACTCCTTGCCCGCGCCCATGAGGACATAACAATCATCGACACCGATGCCGACCGGCTCGCTGCCGTAGGCGCAGATGTGGACCTCCTCACCATGGAGGCATCGCCCACGAGTCTGAAAACGCTCGAAGAGGCAGGGGCAGAACATGCCGACCTCTTCGTGGCAGTGACCCCCGACGAGGACCAGAACATTGCGGCGTGCCTGCTGGCAAAGGCACTCGGCACACGGAAGACAGTGGCGAAGATTGACAAAGCGGAGTATATAGAACCCGAAGCACAGGAACTCTTCGCCAAGATGGGCATCAACCGACTCATCTATCCCGAGATGCTCGCGGCGCAGGACATCAACAACAGTCTGAAGATGTCGTGGGTGCGCCAGCGTTGGGATGTACACAACGGCGCCTTGGTGATGCTCGCCATAAAACTGCGCGAGACGTGCGAGATACTCAACCAGCCCCTGCGCGACCTCTGCGGACCCGACGACCCCTACCACATCGTGGCAATAACGCGCGACGGCGAGACCATCATCCCCGGCGGCAACGACACCCTCGAACTCTACGATTTGGCTTACTTCATGACCACACGGCAGTTCATCCCCCATGTTCGCAAGATTGTCGGCAAGGAGAACTATGTCGATGTGAAGAACGTAATGATAATGGGTGGCGGCGCAACGGCAGTGCGCACGGTGAAGACAATGCCTGCCTACATGGATGTCAAGATAATCGAGACGGACGAGGAACGCTGCGAACGCCTCAACACGCTGCTCGAGGACGAGGACGCTCTCGTCATCAACGGTGACGGACGCAACCTCAGCCTGCTTATGGAGGAGGGCATCAAGAACACCCAGGCTTTCGTTGCGCTCACAGGAAATGCCGAGACAAACATCCTCGCTTGCCTCACCGCCAAGCGGTTGGGCGTGAGAAAGACCGTGGCGATGGTGGAAAACATGGACTATGTGAGTATGGCAGACAGCCTCGACATCGGCACCATCATCAACAAGAAGTCGATAGCGGCGAGCCGCATCTATCAGATGATGCTCGATGCCAACGTGCACAACGTGCGCTTCCTTATGATTGCCAATGCCGATGTGGCTGAATTCATCCCCTCCGAAGGCTCCAAGGTGACGAAAAAACCTGTCCGCGAACTCGGACTGCCAAAGGGAATGACCATCGGCGGACTCGTGCGCGACGACAAAGGACTGCTCGTCTCGGGCAACACGCAGATACAGGCGGGCGACTCAGTGATGGTGTTCTGTCACGGACTCGACATGAAGAAGGTGGAGAAACTGTTTTTATGATTAACCTGAAACTCATATATAAGATTATCGGTTCGCTGCTTTTCATCGAGGCTGCGCTCATGGCGGTGTGCCTGGCAATGGCATTCTACTTCCATGAGAACGACACCTTCGCCTTCGCCGTGGCTGTCGTGGCGACGGCACTCAGCGGAGCCTTTATGCGTTTCAAGGGTCGCGGCAGCGACAACTCGCTCTCCCGGCGCGACGCTTACCTTGTAGTCACGCTCACATGGGTGGTGTTCTCGCTGCTCGGCACGCTGCCTTTCATCCTCAGCGGCAGTCTGCCCACATTCACCGATGCCTTCTTCGAGACTATGTCGGGCTTTACCACCACCGGTGCCACGATGTTCAGCGATGTGGAAGCATTGCCCCACGGACTCCTTTTCTGGCGCTCCCTGATGCAGTGGATAGGTGGACTGGGAATAGTCTTCTTCACCATCGCCCTGCTGCCGTCGCTTGTCGGAGGTTCGGTGAAGGTGTTCGCGGCTGAGGCCACGGGTCCGCTGAAGACAAAACTCCACCCCCGTCTGAGTACGGGTGCAAAATGGTTGTGGATGGTGCTCATCATCATCACGCTGCTGTGCGCCCTCTCCCTCTATCTGGCAGGAATGGGCTTGTTCGACAGTCTCAACTACGGCATGACGACAGCAGCCACGGGCGGTTTCGCAACTCTTAATTGCAGCGGCGCATTGACACCGTTGATGCAATACATCCTCACCTTCTTCTGCTTCGTGGCAGGCATCAACTTCACGCTGCTCTATGTGTCGGTGTCGCGCTTTAGGTTTGGCACATTGCTAAAAAGCGACGAGTTCCGCTTCTATCTCACGCTCATCTCCGTCGTCACATTATTTATTATGCTCCAACTTGTAACCCGCAACGGTTACGACTGGGAGCATGCCTTCCGCAGCAGTGTGTTTCAGGTGGTGGCGTTCGCCACGAGTTCGGGTTTCGTCAGCGACGATGCTGCTGTCTGGCCCCACGTCACCTGGGCTGCGTTGGCGGTGTGCATGTTCTTCGGAGCCTGCTCCGGCTCCACGAGCGGTGGCTTTAAGTGCGTGCGCGGTGTGATGCTGTTGAAAATAATCAAGAACGAGTTTCGGCAGATTCTCCATCCCAATGCCGTACTGCCATTGAAGATTGACGGCACCAATGTGCCGTCGTCGAAGCGTGTCACACTGCTTGCCTTCCTCACCATCTACCTCATCCTCACCCTCATTTGCTCGTTCTCACTGATAGCAATGGGCATCGAAAGCAGCAATGCCGTAACGCTCACGCTGGGCAGTCTGGGTAATGTGGGACTCTCTCTCGGCACGGAGATAGGCCCCACGATGTCGTTGAGTGTGTTGCCTACAGCGGCAAAATGGATTTGCTGCACGCTCATGCTCATCGGCCGTCTTGAAGTGTTCAGCGTGCTGGTGATATTCACCCCGCAGTTCTGGAAGGACAATTAAAGGTGGGCAACATTTAATGAAACGATTAAAAACATATAAATCATGAAACCATTTAAATTCAATGCACTACTGAAAAGCACCCTCTGGGGTGGCGACAAAATCATTCCGTTCAAGCATCTCAACGTGTCGCAAGACAATGTGGGCGAGAGTTGGGAAATTTCGGGTGTCCCCGGCAACGAGACAACGGTGAGTGACGGTCCTTACGAAGGCAAAAAACTCAATGAACTCGTGGCAGAACTGAAAGGAAAACTCGTGGGTGAGGACAACTACCGACGCTTCGGCGACGAGTTTCCGCTGCTCATCAAGTTCATCGATGCGCGTCAGGACCTCTCCATCCAGGTGCATCCCACCGACGAGATAGCGCGCCGGCAGGGTAAGGAACGCGGCAAGACGGAGATGTGGTATCTGCTCGACTCTGACGAAAATGCCACCCTCCTGTGTGGACTGAAACAGAAAATCACGCCTGAGGAATATGCCAAGATGGTGGAGAACGACACCATCTGCGACGCCATAGCACGCTACGACGTGAAGGAAGGCGACTGCTTCTTCCTCCCCGCAGGGCGCATCCACGCCATCGGCACAGGCTGCTTCCTCGCCGAGATACAGCAGACCAGCGATGTGACCTACCGCATCTACGACTTCAAACGCAAGGATAAGGACGGCAATTACCGCCAACTGCACACCAAGGAAGCCGCAGAGTGCATCAATTATAATGTCGAGGCGAACTACCGCACCGATTATATCCCTGCCAAAAACCGTGGCATCGCACTCGTGCAGTGTCCTTATTTCAACACTGCCGTGTACGACCTCAACGAGCCGATGACCCTCGACTACTCCGAACTCGACAGTTTCGTCATCCTCATCGGCCTTAAGGGCGAGGCAACAATCACCGACAACGAGGGCAACGAAGTCTCCCTCCGTGCCGGCGAAAGCATGCTCGTGCCTGCAACGACAGAGACCCTCAAAGTGGACGGCACGCTTAAATTCCTCGAGACTTACGTATAAAGCCCCTCCCAACCCTCCCCGTCGGGGAGGGCTTTTTTATTAGCAAAGGTAATCGTAGTAGGCGCGGAT
>CAYXGN010000082.1:0-2595 GCA_964464505.1 uncultured Prevotella sp. | reverse complement strand
GTCGAGCGTTCCCGCTCGACCTCCTACAATATTCCTTTCCCCCTTGCGTGGGTACCACTGGCATTAACCTTGCTGCTAGCCTTCTCCTCCCCGATGGGGAGGCAGGGTGGGGCTTTGCTTAATCCTGGTAATACACGCGCTTCACGCGGTTGCTGATGCCCGTGAGCACTTCGTAGGGGATGGTGTCGATGGCATCGGAGAGGACGGTGACGGGGAGCTCCTCGCCGAAGACAATCACTTGGTCGCCCTCGCGGCAGTCAATCCCGGTGACATCAATCATCGCCACGTCCATGCAGATATTGCCAACATACTCCGCTTTCTGTCCGTTCACAAGGCAATAGCAGTGGCGGTTGCCCAGGTGCCGGTTCAGTCCGTCGGCGTAACCTATCGGTATTGCGGCGATGCGCGAGTATCTTGTCAGTGTGCCTCGGCGACTGTATCCCACCGTTTCGTCGGCTTTGACATCGTGGATTTGCAATATCGTTGTCTTCAGCGTGCTGACATTGTTTATCATTGCGTTGTCGCGCGGGTTGTAACCATAGAGTCCCAGACCCAGACGGCACATGTCGAGTTGCCGCTCAGGGAAGTGTTCTATTCCGGCGGAGTTGTCCATGTGGCGCAAAATCTTGTGTGGGAACGCAGCGCAGAGGAGTTCGCTGCCGTGGCGGAAGCGTTCGAACTGCACGGCGGAGAAGTCGTCGAACGTGTCGCTGTCGCTACCCACGAAATGGGAGAACACCGAGCGCGGGATGAGTGCCGACTGCCGTTTGAGTCGGTCTATGAGTTCCGGCATGTCGTGCATGGGGTCGAAGCCGAGGCGGTGCATGCCTGTGTCGAGTTTTATGTGCACCGGGAAGTTGTTTATTCCTTCCTTCTGTGCCTCGCGGATGAGTGCGTCGAGGAGACGGAAGGAGTAGACCTCGGGTTCGAGGTCGTAGTCGAACATAGTCTTGAAAGCCGACATTTCGGGATTCATTATCATTATGTTCGATGTTATTCCGTTCTTCCTCAGTGTCACGCCCTCGTCAGCCACAGCCACGGCGAGGTAGTCCACGCGGTGGTCTTGCAGTGTCTTGGCTATCTCTACTGCCCCTGCTCCGTAGCCGTCCGCCTTTATCATGCACACGAGTTTCGTCTCGGGGCGCAAGAAGGAGCGGTAGAAGTTGAGGTTCTTCACCACATTGGAGAGGTTCACCTCGAGGATGGTCTCATGCACTTTCTTTACCAACAGTTCGGTGATGCTGTCGAAACCGAAGCGGCGCGCACCCTTTATAAGTATCACTTCATCGTGCAACGCCTTGAACACGTCGCTGTGAATAAACGATGTAACATCGTGGAAGAAGTGCTTTTCCTGCACCTCTATGAGGTCGGCATGGTCCATTATCTGCTGCCCTATGCCTATTATCTTGGTCACACCGCGCTGCACTGCGAGGTGGGACACCTCGGTGTAGAGTTCTTCGAGTGGCTCGCCCGTCTGGTAGATGTCGCTCAGGATGAGAGTTCGTCCGAGTCCGTTGTGGTCGGGACGGCGACTCATGAAGTCGAGGGCGATGTCGAGCGAGTTGATGTCGGAGTTGTAGGAGTCGTTGATAAGGGTGCATCCGTGCTGCCCTTCCTTCACCTCCAGTCGCATGGCCACGGGTTCCAGTGTCTGCATCCGTTCTGCCAGAAGGGTCTTGGAGAGTCCTAAGTGGAGTGCCACGACGGCTGTCGTGATGGAGTTGCGCACCGAGGCATCGTCGATAAACGGCAGCGTGTATTCCCCTTCCTCGCCCCGCCACGTGTAGTGGACTACGGAGTTGAGGTTCTTTTTCTCCACCTCTTCCACGAAGAACGGCACACTGTTGTCCTTCATCGACCATGCCAGATTCTCGCCTTTATAATGCGACTGGGCTACGATGTTGTCCACGATGTCGTCGTCCTTGCAGTAGACGATGGTCTTGGCATCGTGGAAGAGCGTCACCTTCTCGCGGCATTTCTCTTCCAGCGAACTGAAGTTCTTCTGATGGGCATCGCCGATGAAGGTGAGCACGGCAATGGAAGGTTGGATGATGTCGCGCAGGGCGAGCATCTCGCCCGGCTCCGATATGCCTGCTTCGAACACTCCCACCTCACTCTGCTCGTTGAGTAGCCACACAGAAAGGGGCACGCCTATCTGCGAGTTGTAGCTTCGCGGCGAGCGTGTGACCTTCATCTCGGGTGAGAGAATTTGGTAAAGCCATTCCTTTACTATTGTCTTTCCGTTGCTTCCCGTTATTCCCACGATGGGGATGTCGTATTCGTCGCGGTGGCGTTCTGCCAGGCGTTGCAGCGCAACGAGTGAGTCTGCCACCTTGAGGAAGTTGGCATCGGGGTATGCCTTGCTGCGTTCGGCAGGCACATCCTGCACCACGAAGTTGCGCACTCCGCGGCGGTAGAGGTCGGCAATGTAGTTGTGGCCGTCGTTTCTGCTTGACTTCAAGGCGAAGAAAAGGGTCTCTTCGGCAAAGCAGAGTGACCGGCTGTCGGTGAGAAGAAATCCTATTTTTGCATCAGCCGTGCCAAAGCGGCGCGCGCCGATGAGCGTAGTCACTTTTTCAATAGTGTAAGTCATGT
>CAYXGN010000081.1:0-9077 GCA_964464505.1 uncultured Prevotella sp. | reverse complement strand
TTTTATTGTTAATTACTTTCGTAAAAAGACATTCACAAGGCACATTCTTGTATATAGCGAAACGTGCGCACAACGTGAACGAAATTAAATGCAATTGCGAAATTAACAAAATTGTTGTAACAGGGAAAACTTTTAAAGGAGTTTTTTGTTTCAGTCAGTGATTTTTTCGTATCTTTGTACAATAAAACATTAAACAATAAAATCAATGCAGTTCACATTATCAAGCGGCACTCTTAACAACAGGCTTCAAAGTCTTGTAAGAGTCATCAATAGCAAGAACACAATCAGCATTCTTGACTGTTTCCTTTTCGAAGTTGCCAATGACCAACTCACCATCACAGCAAGTGACAACGAAAATGTGATGCAATCGACAATAGCCCTCGATTCATGCAGCGGCGACGGACGCTTTGCCATGCCCAACAAGACAATCATCAACGCCGTAAGAGAACTCCCCGAGCAGCCTCTTTCCTTCATCGTGAACGAGACGGACTACAGCATCGAGATTTCCTATCAGAACGGAAAATACAACTTCACAGGTCAGGCTGCCGAGGACTACCCCATCGCGCAAGGCATTGAAGAAGGGGCTTCTGCCATAACCATCGACTCGGCATTGCTGGCAGAATGCATCAGTCGCTCACTCTTTGCCACATTGCAGGACGAGATTCGCCCTGTGATGAGCGGTCTCTACTTCGACATGAATCCCGAAGGTCTCACCATCGTGGCTACCGACGGCCATAAACTTGTGCGCAACCGTCTGCTCAACATAAAGGCAGAGGAAGGCGTTGCGTCGTTCATCCTTCCTCCCAAACCTGCACAGTTGCTCAAAGGCGTGCTGCCACACAGCGAGGGCGACGCAGTGATTCGCTTCACAACACGCAGCGCAGAGGTGACCTTCGCCGAGGGAAAACTCAAATGCCAACTCATTGAGGGCAACTACCCCAAGTATGAATCGGTAATCCCGAAAGACAATCCCAATGTGCTCAACATCGACCGCAAGTCGCTCATGGGTGCAGTGAAGCGTGTCATCCCCTTCGCCAGCGAGAGTAGCCAACTAATCCGACTCCACCTTGAGCCGGGCAGACTTGAAGTGTCGTCGGAGGACATCGACTTCGCAACAAGTGCCAAGGAGGACATCGCATGTGAGTATAACGACACGACTATGGACATCGGCTTCAAGGGAAGCACCGTTTACGAGATACTCAACAACCTGAGCAGCGACGAGGTGACGATACAACTCGCTGACCCAAGTCGCGCAGGACTTATCGTTCCTACGGTACAGCCTGAGAACCAGAACATCCTCATGCTCATAATGCCGATGTTGCTCAACGACTAACACACAATGAAACTCAATCTTAAAAAGCCTATCATCGTGTTCGACCTGGAAACGACAGGTCTCGACATGGTGAAAGACAGAATAATACAAATCTCCTACATCAAAGTTCAGCCCAACGGGACAGAAGAACGCGAAAACCTCTTCGTCAACCCTGAAAAGAGCATCCCTGCCGATGTTGCAGCACTCACAGGCATCTCCGATGATGATGTGAAGGAAGCCCCGACCTTCAAGGAGATTGCTGCTCATCTCAATGAGACATTCAAGGGTTGCGACTTTGCCGGCTTCAACTCCAATCATTTCGACATACCCATGCTGGCGGAAGAGTTCCTGCGTGTGGGCATCGACTTCGACTTTTCCAAATGCCGACTCATCGATGCACAGACCATCTTCCACAAGATGGAACGCCGCAATCTCGCCGCAGCGTATAAGTTTTATTGCGGAAGGGAAATGGAAGAAGACTTCACCGCCCACCGTGCCGACAACGACACGGAAGCCACCTACCGTGTGCTTATGGGCGAACTCGACAAGTACAACCCGGAGACGCAGGAAGACCCCAACCGTCATCTTCCCAATGATATGGACACGTTGGCGGAGTTCTCGAAGGTAAACGACAATGTTGACTTTGCAGGACGCATAGTTTGGAAGACCATGCTCGACAAGGACAACAAACCCCTCACCGACAAAGACGGCAACACAAGAAAGGTGGAAACCTTCAACTTCGGGAAATATAAAGGCCGCGCCGTTGCCGATGTGGTACGCCAAGACCCTGGCTACTTCAGTTGGATGCTAGGAGGCGAGTTTACCAATAACACGAAACAGGTGCTTACCCGCATCCGTTTGCGCGAATTTGCGAAAAAGAAATAACAATGCTTAACGGCAAGAAAATAGTATTAGGCATCACAGGCTCCATAGCAGCCTACAAAGCATGCCTCATAATCCGCTCACTCATAAAACGCGGAGCGGAGGTGCAAGTGGTGATAACTCCCGCAGGAAAGGAGTTCATCACTCCCATCACTCTGTCGGCACTGACCCATAAACCCGTCATCAGCGAGTTCTTCTCGCAGCGCGACGGCACATGGCATTCGCATGTGGACCTTGGCTTGTGGGCTGATGCCATGCTAATCGCCCCCTGTACGGCAAGCACCTTGGGAAAGATGGCTCACGGAATTGCCGACAACATGCTCATTACCACCTACTTGTCGATGAAGGCTCCAGTATTCATCGCGCCTGCAATGGACCTTGACATGTATGCTCACCCCACTACTCAGAGTAACCTTCAGACCCTAAAATCCTTCGGCAACCGCATCATAGAACCTGCAAGCGGTTTCCTTGCGAGTGGACTCGAGGGGAAAGGCAGGATGGAAGAGCCTGAAACCATCGTCGATGCTCTCGACAGTTACTTTGACGAGCAGCATTATTTCGGCAACCCACTGCAAGGAAAGCGTGTCATCATCACTGCCGGACCGACTTACGAAAAGATTGACCCTGTGCGCTTCATCGGCAACTATTCAAGCGGAAAGATGGGGTTTGCCATAGCAGAGGAATGTCTGAGGCGCGGTGCTGATGTCACTCTTGTGGCAGGACCGGTGACTCTTTCCTGCTCAAAAGCCATCAATCGCATTGATGTGGAGAGTTGCAAGGAGATGTATGACGCTGCGACACAGGCTTTTGCCGATGCAGATGTCGCCATCCTTGCTGCCGCTGTCGCCGACTTCAAGCCACAGACAGAGTCTTCACAAAAGATAAAACGCCATGACTCCGACCTTACAATCAGTCTCGCTCCCACGCATGACATAGCCGAAGCCTTGGGAAAACAGAAACGGGAGGGTCAGACCATTGTAGCCTTCGCCCTCGAGACCAACGACGAAGAGGTGAACGCAAAGAAGAAATTGGAGAAGAAAAATGCCGATTTCATCGTCCTCAACAGTCTGCGCAACGAAGGCACTTGCTTCCAGAATGACAACAACAAGATAGAAATCATCTCACGGGAAGGCACACTCTCCTTCCCGAAGAAACCGAAAGTGGAAGTGGCTTGCGACATCGTTGATGCCTTGACAGAAGTTGTTGCCAGGAAGAAACCGCAATAACAAAGAGTTTTATTGCCATAAACCCATTGCCCATGTCAAGAATTTTCATAATAAAGACATTGCTGCTTATGACGCTTTGCGCATCTTTTTGCAAAGCGACAGCGCAGGAACTGAATGCCCGTATCACAATAAACCACAGTCAGATACAAGGCACCGATGCAAGTGTTTTCGAGGATTTGGAGCAGACACTCACTCAGTTTATGAACGACAAGCAATGGACACAATACCAGTTTCAGAAGAATGAGCGCATACCGTGCAACTTCAACATCACTGTGACGAAATACGACAACTCCACAAATACGTTCACCTGCAAGGCAATAATACAGGCGACACGCCCCGTCTACAACTCCTCCTACACCTCAACACTCTACAACAACACCGACAATGACTTCAGTTTTGAGTACGCACAGTTCGACCAGTTGCAGTTCAATGAGGAGAATGTGGACAACCAACTCACTGCCCTCATGGCTTATTATGCCTATCTCATTATAGGCATCAACCTCGACTCCTTCGCTCCTATGGGTGGAGAGGACATCCTTCAGCGGTGCATGTATCTTGCCAACAACAGCCAGAACCTTAACTTCCCAGGGTGGAAAGCCTTTGACGACAGTCGCAACCGCTTTGCCATCATCAACGATTATCTTGACGGGGCGATGAAACCCTTCCGCCAGTTGCAATACGATTACTACCGCACCGGTCTCGATGAGATGGCAAACAACGCGGAGCGTGGGCGCACAAACATAACGACAGCAATAGAGAATGACCTCAAAAAGAGTCATGAGGACCGACCATTGAGTATGCTTCCGCAGATATGGACCGACTATAAGCGCGACGAACTGAGCAACATATATAAAGGTAAAGGCACGCAAAAGGAGAAGGAGTCGGTCTATCAGATTCTCTTTTCCATCAACGCCAGCCAGAACACGGCTTGGGAGAAGATAAAGGAATAACGCCCAACATCGCACGAAACCATTATGTTAAAGCACCTACACATACGCAACTTCACCCTCATCGACACTCTCGACATCGACTTCTATCCTGGTTTTTCGGTCATCACAGGAGAGACGGGAGCGGGAAAGAGTATTATTATCGGTGCCATCGGACTCCTTTTGGGTAACCGGGCCGATGCCAAGCAGGTGAAGAACGAGGCAGAGAAATGCATTGTGGAAGCCACTTTCGACATCAGCCTTTACCAATCGGACGCTCTCAAAGCCTTCTTCTGCACCTACAACCTCGACTACGAACCCGAATGTCTGTTGAGAAGAGAGGTGAATGCCAACGGTAAAAGCCGCGCTTTCATCAATGACACCCCGGTGAACCTCGCCACATTGCGTGAACTCGGCGACCAACTCATCGACGTGCATAGCCAGCACCAGAACCTGTTGCTCAACAAAGAAGACTTCCAACTCAGTGTCGTAGACATCATGGCGCACGACAAAGAGGAGTTGGAAGACTATCAGTCCACCTTCAAAGACTACCGCTATGCCATCACTCGCCTTGCCGAATTGAAAGCGGCAATAGAAAGAAGTCGCGAGAACGAAGACTTCCTCCGCTTCCAACAGAACGAGCTCAATCAAGCCAACCTCACTGACGGCGAGCAGGAAGAACTCGAGAAGCGTAACGACATGATGAGTCATGCCGAGGAGATAAAGAGTGCGCTGCACCAGACCGACACCTTGCTCTGCGGCGAGGAGACAGGAGTGGTAAACCAACTCAAGACCGTAACCTCGCTTCTCTACGGCATAAAGGACATCTACCCCAAGGCGAAAGAGATGTACGACCGGCTTGAAAGCACTTTCATTGAGTTGAAAGACATAGCAGGCGACATCTCCAATGATATGGAGAAGGTGGAGTTCGACCCACAGCAACTCAATGAAATCACTGCGCGTCTTGACACCATTTACTCGCTTCAACAGAAGTATCATGTGGCGAGCATCGCCGAACTCCTTGCCAAGCAGAACGACATAAACACTCAACTCGAATGCATTGACACCAGCGATGAGGAACTGGAGGAATGCCAGAAGGCGGTAAGCAGATTGAAAGAGCAATGCACGCTAAAGGCGAAGACGCTGACAGCACTTAGAAAGAAGTCTGCCACAAAAGTGGAAGAGGAGTTGCAGAAGTTGCTTATCCCACTTGGCATACCCAAAGTAAGGTTCAAGGTTGGAATTGAAGAAACCGACTTCGGGGCGAATGGTGCCGACAAGGTGCTGTTCCTCTTCAGTGCCAACTCAAGCACGCCGATGCAACCCGTGGCGCAAGTGGCATCAGGAGGCGAGATTGCCCGCGTCATGCTTTCACTGAAAGCAATGATAAGTAAGGCCATAGGACTGCCCACTATCATCTTCGACGAGATAGACACGGGAGTGAGCGGACGCGTCGCCGAGCAGATGGCTTGCATCATGCGCGATATGGGCGACACCCACCGACAGGTGATTTGCATCACCCACTTGCCACAGATAGCCGCCTACGGCACAACACATTATAAGGTAATAAAGGAGGAAACGGAAGCAGGCACTGTCAGCATGATGAAGCAACTCAACGCGGAGGAGCGCATCAACGAGATAGCCCAAATGCTTAGCGGCAACGACATAAGCAAGGCTGCCATCGACAATGCCAAAACACTATTGAAGATAAAGAACTAATGAATACAAACAGAATGAAACAAGTTTTCACCACCCTTCTTTCAGCAATATTGCTCGCATTGAGTGCCAATGCCCAACCTTCGGCAGTGAAAAACATCACAAAATCGATGTTTTCGCTCAAGGCCTTCGACAAGGATGGCAACACGATAGCCACCACCAACGGCATCTTCACTTCCTCAAATGGCGAAGGAGTGTGTACATGGACTCCACTTGCCAATGCTGCAAGGGCAGAGATAACCGACTGCAATGGGCGTAAATACGAGGTAAACACCATCATTGGAGCCAACGCTCTCTACGATGTCTGCAAGATAAAAGTCGCAACGACGGGTAAGACGACACCGGCAAACCTCGCATCGGCAGCGCAACCAGTAGGCACAAAGGCGTGGCTTCTCACCGGCACCGACAAGAAAGCCGCAGCGAAGCAATATGAAGTGCAGCGCAACGAAAGCTTCATGGACAAATACTCCTACTACATATTCTCCTATAATGACGAAATTCCCGAGACAGGAAGTCCTTTTGTCAATGCAAAAGGCGAAGTAATCGGTCTGTTGCAAGCATCTGAAACAGCGAACGAAATCCATGCCGTCGACGCGCAATTCATCCTCTCGCTCCGACTAGAAACAATGGCTCTGAACACCCCGATGATGACAAAGACGGGCATAAGGATGGAGTTGCCCGACGACAAAGACCAAGCCTTGCTGCTGCTTATGATGTCGAGTGAGCAGCGCGACTCAGTGAAATACTCCAACTACATGAACGACTTCATAGAGAAGTTCCCGCACGAGGTGGACGGCTACTCCACAAGGGCTCTCAACAAAGTGGCAAACAACGACTTCGCCGGGGCTGATGCCGATATGAGGACGGCATTGAAAGAGGCGACAAACAAGGCGGAAGCCCACGCCGAATATGCCCGTGTGATGTATCATAAACTCGTCTATAATGCCGACACCACTTTTACTGCATGGACTTTCGACAAGGCTTTGCAGGAAGCGGAGACTGCATATAAGATAGACGCCCAACCCTCTTACAAGCACCGTATTGCACAGATAAACTTCTCAAAAGGCGAATACGCCACAGCCTATGACATGTTTATCGACCTTACCAACACTTCTTTGCGCAGCGGAGAAGTGTATTATGAGGCGGCACAGTGCAAGGCACACCTTCAAGCCCCACAGGAAGAGATTGTCGCTCTGCTCGACAGCGCCGTGGCAGCATGCCCCAAACCGCTGACAAACGTGTCTGCGCCTTACATCCTTGCGCGCGCCGCTGCCTACGATGCAATGAAGGAATATCGCAAGGCGTTGGCTGACTACAACGCCTACGACACCTTGATGCTCGGCAGGGCAAGTGCCGAGTTCTACTACACCCGCTACCGCTGCGAACTCAACATCCGTCAATATCAGCAGGCTCTTAACGACATCGTCCACGCCGCCTACATCAATCCGCAAGAACCTCTTTACTTTGCCGAGATGGCTTCGTTGGAGTTGCGTGTCAATCGCTTGGAAGAGGCAGTCAAGGCTGCCGACTTATGTTTGAAACTTTCTCCCGAGAACACCGATGCCCTTATAATAAAAGGTGTGGCTCTGGCAATGAACAACAAGAAAGAGGAAGGAATTCCATGCCTGAAGAAAGCCGACGAACTGGGCGACGAGAGAGCAAAAGCGATGATGGAGAAATACAAGTAAAAGTAAAAGTAAAAGTAAAAGTAAAAAAGTAAAAGTAAAAACCTCCTTACACCAACCTTTGCTTCAGCGTGTTGGCGTTTGTCTTGTGGATGCGCAGATGATATTTCCCCGAAAAAGAGATGGTCATCACGCCTTGCGACTCCATCTTTGAGGGCGAAACAGCCAAAGCCACATGACCCATGGTGCGCCGCAGATTCATCTCGACACACGGATGCATCAGGAATGTCTCGGCATTGTCGGTAGCCACAATCATCATATCCACGCCAAAAGGTCCGTGATAGTTGCCGGCAAACAAAGGAGAAAGCAGACTTTTTATCTTCTCACACACCTTGTCGAGCAACGCCATTTCACAATATCTCGACAGCATCTCGCGCTTGTCGTCCTCGGTGGCAAGGATACTCCCCGTATAAGCACCGTTCAGTGTGTCGAACATTGACAGTCCGCAGAAATCTACCGTGCCATCCTTTTGCGCCATGAATTCCATACCGAAATCCATGACTTTCCTATAAAGAGGTTCTACCATGATGCCCCCTTGCCGGCTGAGAACATTGTTCACCCAACCTTGTTGATGGTCAGTCAATTGCGTGCCATCAACATAACGAACCCCTCTCCCACTACTACTCCACGGCGACTTCAACACCGATTTGCCATTCTCACTTATCGCTTGCACGACGGAAGGCAAATCCTCGCAGTAGTGACTCCTTCCTATAAGTCTTTCGTCCATACTCACAAGTTGCGGCAAGAGATGCTCTGCAGCAAAGCGACGACTACTCAGTCTTCGCATTTCGTCAAGTCGTTCCGCAGTTGGGAGATAAGGACGAAGATTCGGGTTAGCATCAAGGAGTTGGCGACGAATGGTAGAGTCCCATCCCCACGGGTCCACTTCAAAATCCGCTAACGATGCAATGTCCGCCTTCGACAAATCGGCTAACGACACAAACTTCACCGTCATGGCATATTTCGTTAAGTGTCTTACTGCCTCCGCCGCTGCCTCCACATCATCAACGAGCACCATGTCGCCCTCTTCCGCCCACAGGGAAGGAAGGAAGCCCAAGTCGGCACGCAACTGCCTACCGGCATGGGGAGGAGTAAAGCGGTCTTTATTTATAGCCAAAGCTATGTCATGTTCCGGATTGAAGATAAGCAATTTCATTCGAGGAAGAAATTTTGATAAGATAGGCTGCACTCGTTTGCGCAATCTTTTCTTGCGTTCGGTTTACACTATCATTGCGGGGTAAATGTAGTAGGTGCGGATCGCCGAGATGCCCCCTTGTATAAGATAGGCTGCACTATCTTTTAATCGAAGAGCGACAGGGAGAGGTCTTTC
>CAYXGN010000080.1:3237-9294 GCA_964464505.1 uncultured Prevotella sp. | reverse complement strand
AAAGCGGGGACTGTGCTCTTATGGGTCAGCCACTGGACGGATGGAAGCCCCTATCGCACGAGATGTGGGGGCGATGCCAATGGTGGTGTTATCATTGCCATTGAGGGCGTAAGATAAAATTACATCGCTCGTGTAACTGCTCGACCAATATCATGTCTATACATAGCTTGTTCTAGGTCTTCATGAATTGATTCATCATAAGGCGCATAAGCAAGGACTTTCCTTTGTTGTTCAGGACTCGTCCACAGCAATTGATATCCGGGCGTCCATGTGCCCGAAATGTTTTCTACTTTCACGTTATAGTAGTCGCTGTTACCTCCTACTATAAACAACCCGAACTCCTTAAAGTTGTCATTGGTGTAGACGGCGCGGGTCTGCATGTCGCCCACACTGGCATTGATGCGCACCACACTGTCGGCAGGGAGGGTGCTCTTTGTCACTTCTTCATCGGCTGAACAGCCCACAAGCATTGCGCAGGCAAAGGCTGCGAATGCTGTAATTGCATTGTTGTATTTCATAATTCGTTGTTTTGTTTCTTTTCCGCTATGTGGCTTGTTTGTTTCTTGTCTGGGTTTGCCTTTACTTTGGACTGAAGTTGGACAACGTGACGGTATAGGTTTTGCCGGCGCTTAATTTGGTTAAACTAATGGGAGTCCACTGATACTTCTGAGTTCCGCCATTGGTTCCCTTGACAGTCAAGACAATGTCAAAACTCGATTTAGCAATGGTTTGCGGGAGAATGAGGCAACTGTAATAAGCCTTTGCCGTTTGTCCTTCTGTCTTTGCAACGAAGGCTTGGCTTTCTTGGGCATAAATTGTCCCCCGGCCGCCAGTTGCCGTCACCTTGGGCGTAGCAGCAGTGAAGTTGCATGTGCCATTAAGCATAGTGCCATTGACAGAGAGGCTTTGAATGGGATTTGATTTCAGATATTCACTATCGAGGCTATTGTCAAACACCACAACGATGTTGAGTTGGCTCATCATGTGTTGAAACTCAATGTCGAGCGTTCCGTCGCTGTTCAAGTCTCTCTCGGGCACAAGAGCGGTGGCCTTCCAAGCGAGCAAATCGGAGTCTTCCAAGCCTTTCGTTTGGTCTGCTTCCACCGAGACTTCATAATTGCTCACGCCGCACAGGTTGCCGGCTTTGGAGGAATAAGGCGACAGGGCCACTATGTCCACCGTGTCATTGAGGTTGTGCCACAGCAGTCGTTCCGCCGGGGTCCACTTGGTGGAAGCCTTTTCCACCTTTACATTATTATAAGAGTAATTGGAGGAAACCGGATTGCTGATGGATATTCCGAAGTCGGTGATGTTGTCGGCAGTCGTTCCTGCCCGCGTCTCCGAGCCTGCCTCCGACACGCTGAAGAGTATTTCCTTCGGCTCGGAGAGGTCTGTCAGCACCCCGTCGCCTGCGCACCCCGTCAGTATGGCAGCCGCAACAGCAATGAAAGCGAATAGTTTCTTGTTCATAATCTTCGAAGTTTTCTAAAATGTGTTAAGGTGGGTTCTAAAAAAAGCCATTATGTTTAGAACGTACCTCCGATGGAGCCACCGTTGTTCCACCCTTTCACAGTGATGCCGCCAACGTAAACCTGGTCTTTTCCCACAACGAGATTGATTTGCTGGCACTGACCCTGGTTTAAGGTTACGTCGCTGTAGGAAGTCCACGTAAGCGTCTTCTCCTTTCCGCCCGACATCGCTTTAATCTCTATCTTAAAGCCGCCCGATGCAACGGTCTGCGGGATGAGGACGCACTGATATTCGGCGGTGGCGGCAGCATTGTCGGTCTGCGCAGTGAAGTTTTCCTTCCACGCAGCGACAGGCGTTGCCGTTGCCGAAGAACTGGCTTTGACCTCCTGTTTTGCAAAGTCACATTCGCCATTGACCTTTGTGCCTGTTACCGTTACACTCGAAACGGGATTTGCTGCCAGCAAACCGCCATCGCCAAACTCATTCTTGAACGTGAGCTTTATGTTCAGTTTGCAGAGCGCATGCTTGAAAGATATGGGCACACGACCATTTCTCAAGTTTGTTTCAGGATTGAAATCAGTCCTCTTGTAAAGCAGGAAGTCGAAACTCGTGTCGTTCGTTTGGTCGGTGGAAACGGTCACGGGGAAGTCCGTAGCCTGATAGATGTTGCCCGTATAGGAGCTGTTGTAAGGGGCATAGGCGTAGATGTCCACGCTCTGATTCTTTTTCTCCCACAGCATCTGCACGGCAGGAGTCCACTCGTCGCCCTGCTTTGTCACTTTGTAGTTGCCGTAGCAATACATTTCGTTCTTTTTGTTATTTATGCTGATGCCAAACTCGCTGAGGGTGCTTTCAGTAAAGGAAGAGCGCGTCGGCGAGTCGATTACGCTGGCTGTAAGGCGCACAATGTTGTCAGCAGGACAGGTTTCCTGCGTCAAATCACCGTCGCCAGAGCAGCCGACAAGGAGCGTAGCCGCTATGGTGTATAGGATGTTTCGCCTTCTACTTTTCATCGTTATTCCTGTGCCTCTCCGTCGCTGATTACACTTCCAGTCTCCCAGTCATCGATGCTTACGGTGCCGAGAGTGATTTCATCGCGGCCTACGATGAGGTCCACTCTGGTAATCTTTCCGCTCTCAAAGCGTATGCCGTCGGGGTTGTTGTACTTGTAGTCTTTGCTTCCGATGCGGATGATGATGCTTTGCACATCGGTCTGAGGAACGACGATTGAGGAGTAGAGCGTATTCTGATTGACCTTCGGAAGATTGAGGTTGGCAGGCGTAGACGCTGTCACTTCCTTTGTGAGGCAGTTCACCTTAGCCGCTGTCTTTGCATCCTTGAGGATCACGCTCTCCACTGTTGGGGTGGTGCCCCACTGGTTGCGGAACGACAGACCTACTTGTACTTTCGCCATGACGTGGCTGAAATTGAGAGGCACGGGGTTGTCGCTCGATGTCAGTCCGGTAAGGTTGGTAGCCACGAGGAGGTCGCTCTTTTCCTGATTTGACGTATCGAGGGTGTAGTCGAAGTTTTCCAGGTCGCTTACGCTTGTCTCTGTTTTGGGATAGAGAGCGATGAAATAATGTTTGTCACTGGTGTTCTTCCAGAGCATCTGTGGGTTGGCTGTCCACGTTTTTCCATCATAAGTGTTGATGGAATTGTCCACTACGCGGCCTTCACCGGGTGCCGTTGTGGCATCGCCTGTCCATGCATACACGCTGATTTGGTCGCCGTTCACGAAGGTCTGAGCGCCGTTGGCATCGGTAGCGACGCGCGTCATGCTTCCGATTTCGGTGGAAACGGTGATGCACTTGGGTGCTGCCACTTCGTTTTCATTGTCGTTGCTGCAACTGTTCAAGCCCATGGCGAGAGCCAAGAAAGCGAGAGAGAGGGTTGTCTTTTTCATAATTCTTGTTTTTAGATTGTTTGTATTTTCGTTTTTAATAATTTGCTTTGGGTTGCTTGCGGGTCATCAATTGGGGTTGAGCACTTCTCCGCTTTCGGTGGAACCGTCGGTCCATGTGTCCACGGTGCACGAGGAGAGGTCCATGAAGGCGCGCATTTCGCGGTAGTCGAGGGTTATGTTATACTTGCCGCCAGAGGACATCTCGGGACCCACGATGTCGAAATCGTTCGCGTGGCCGTCCTTGTCGGTTATCCGTAGCGACAGCATTGTCTTGCCTTCTCCGCGTGCTGTGGGCATCAGCCGCAGCGCCTTTGTCTCGATGACAGCGCCTTGTGCCGTGGCGGAGGGGATGGTGACGACAGCCTTTTCGGTGTTCGTCATCGACGTGCCGGGGTAGAACCCTGTCGCGGCATTGTCCACGGTGCCTGTCAATACAGCCGCTTCCGGAGCGTTGCTGACAGTGACTGTGAGTTCAGCCATAAGCCGATGGAGATAGTCGGTGACGGAGACGACGGCACTTTCGCTACTCACTTTCGCCTCCACCACGCCATAGTAGGCGTGCTCGGGCGATGCACTTGCCTCGCCGAGGGACAAGAGAAGGTCGTTGAGCGTGGCGGCATCGTTGGCGGAGAAAGGCGAGGTGAGGTTGACGGCAGTCACCACTTTGTAGTCGCCGCTGGCGAGATGATAGCGCTCACTTGCCATTGTGCGCACGTCGCTGTAATGCATTGCCTTGACGAGGGAGCCGTCACCGGCATCGAAAATCCACACGCGGATGTCGCTGACATCGGTTCTGTCGCCTTCGTCTTGCCAGGCAAGGGCAACGGAGAGTCCGCCCTCTTCGCTCTCATGCACATCGCTCTCGCAACCCGTAAGGGCGAGCGAGAAGCACGCAAGGAGCAGAGGAAGCCAGAGGTATGTTGATATTTTTCTTTTCATTGTCATTATATATAATAAGGTGTAATTACTTTTTCTCTTCCGTCGTTACGCGTCGTGCCTTTGCAGCATCGGGTTCTTGGGAGTCGGTTCCCATTCCGAGGGTTTCCATTCTGTCGGCAGAAATGCCTCTCTCCACGAGTCCTTGCGCCACGGATTTGGCTCTCTCTGCGGAGAGACGGTCGTTGGTGGCTTTGCTTCCGCGTGTGTCGCACCATCCCTTTATGCTCACTTTCACGTCGGGGTTGGCGCGCAGCGTGGATGCTATCTCATCGAGTTTCGTCTGCTCCGATGGCGTGATGTCCTTGCGGCTGAAACCGAAATAGATGTCGGGGAAGGTGAGCACTGCCGGCTCTGTGGTTGTAGTGACGGTGACTTGCTCCTTCTGTGGCTCGGCGATGGTGGGTGCTTCGGTCTCCTCGGGGCATACCGTGGGCTCGGGCAGAGGCTCTGCCTTCACCACGCTCTTCTTTGCCTTGCCGAAGACGAAACCGAGACGCAAGCCGCTCTCCCACAGGAAGTTGTTCTTATGGAGATATTTCGGCATGGCGTCAATCTTGCTTCCACTCACGAAAGTAAGCCCGGAGTAAAGGGCGAGTTGAAGGTTTCGCGTGAGATGGCAGCCCACTTGCAGGTCGCCGCCATAGCCCACATGCCACTTGGTGCTGCCCTTCAGGCAGTCGGCTCCGTCGGCAAGGGTCTGTATGCTCGTCTTGGTGCTGACGGCATAGACATGGGGCGAGAGCGCCAGCGACCAGCGGCTGTTCCTTGTCTTATTAAAGAGTCCGAGCAGATTGACATTGAGGCGCACGCCATACTGACCCACATTGACGCGGCTGCGCAGGTCGGCATAGTTCCAACAGTCGGTGCCCAGCACAGCGGCATTGTAGCGGACGCCGTCGGCAGCGAGCCAGTAGTCGCGCTCAACGCAGCAGTCGCGCGCCGTGAGCGTGGTCTGCCCGTATTTCGCCGTGGCTTCCAACGACAGCACAGGGTTAAACCGATAGCCACCGAAGAGGCCTCCCGTCCAACCGGGATGCACCTTGTCGTGACCGAAACTGGAGAACGTGCTGAAGCCAAAAGGCACCCCGCCCTCAACGCCTAAATACCATCCCTTGTGCGGAGCAACGCCCTCCTCGCCGTCAGCAATGGCGGCACACGGCGCGGCAAAGAGCAACAATGCCGTGACAAAAGCCTGCCAGAGGCGAGTCTTTTTAGCCTTGCTGCCCACCGAGCGTGGGCGCACAAAAGAAGAACTCTTATTCATAAGCTTTTCGTTTATAATTTTTTCTTGTTTCGTAATAGGTTAATTCGAAAATTGGTGTCATTTGGATGTGAATCCAAATTCACCGCCCACAAATTTAAGCAAAACTTGCCAAACGTGAAAGCAGATTGCCCCGAAAACCGCATTTTTTGTCGTTTAGGCAAAAAAAAATGTACGTTTAGGCAAAAAGAAGAAGGGGAAAAGCCCCTCCCAACCCTCCCCGCAGGGAGGGCTTAGTTTGCTTTTGGTGAGCCTATTTTTCAATTTGAGAGGGATTTTGTAGTAGGCGCGGATCGCCGAGACGCGCCCGTTGAAAGCCAACAAATCTCGCGCTGAAAGCGCAAAAGCCATCAGCCCAGGGCAGCGCCCTGGGTTATACGGTCGCGTGGTAGGTTCGCGCTGTAAGCGCAAAAGCATTGTTGCGAGGATGCTTTTGCCCTGTCAGGGCGTGATTGGTTGTCGTCCGTTTACCCGGGGCGTT
>CAYXGN010000080.1:0-3137 GCA_964464505.1 uncultured Prevotella sp. | reverse complement strand
CTGGGAGCAGGCTGCCCCTTCGGGGCGCAGTTTGTTTTTGTTGATTGTTATTCACACATTATTTATTATATGCGGATTTCATCAAGCTTCGCAGTGTTGAGCGGGGACGCTCGACCTTCTAAATTTTGTCTCCGTATCGCACTGATTTAGAAAGCGTTGCGAACAAGGCTCCTTTGCAGCGCGAACAAGTCTTGATTGGAATGCAAACGAGGCTTGTTTGGGTTGCAAACAAGCCTCGTTTGAAAACCGATTAAAGCACCGTTGAAAAACGAGGGTGATTTAACCGGGCTCGCGCCCTCGCATTGTGAGGGACGTGAGTGTGTCTATGCTGTGGTAAGATTATTTCACCGTTGCCGTGACAAACTTCTTGCCGGCGGGGTTTGTCGAGTCCTTGCCGAAGAGCGTGGAGTACTTGCCGGCGGGCAAATCGGACAGCACAAAGGCGTTGCATTTCCTTCCTGCAACCACCTTATCGGTTGTGGCAGTGTTGATGGCAGTGGCTGCCAGTCCTGCAATGGCACCGAAGATGCCGCCTCCTGCCTTGATGCTTCTGTCCACTTTGATTTTGCCTTCGCGTGTGTAGAGGGTCTGTCCTGTCTTCGTAGAGCGCAGGATGTATTCCACATCGACGGAGATTGAGCCTCCCACGTTGTTGCGTTTCCAACTCTTTATGATGGTGAACATGGCGGCATCAGCACCGAGGACGGTGCGGAATGTGGAGAGGTCGGCTTCGAGAAACTGCTCCGCATCGTAGGCACTCTCCTGCTGGAAGAGTTCCATCGTGAGGTAAGGCGAGTAGACATAATATCCCTTCTCGCACAGCGGCTGGTACATCGTGGTGTAGAAATAGTCCTTTGCCTCAGCGTGTGTGGTCTGGTTGATTGGCGGCATGATGGCAATTGTGAGGGGTTTCTCTTCGTACATCGCCGGATATTGCTCGCCGAGCGTTGTCTTTGTTGTCGAGCATGAGGCAACGATGGCGGCTGTCATTAAAAGCAATAATGTCTTTTTCATTTCTCAAGTTGTTTTATTATTCGTGAGATATAAGTTTCCGACTCGGGGTAAAGCTGTATTTCCTGCTTGAGGAAACTCAGTCCTTCGTCTTTCTTTCCACCCATATAGAGGATGTAGCCATACTCGGCATAGAGTCCCGGTGGCACCACTTTGCGTGTGCCTTTCTGGTTCTTTATGAGTTTGAGATACTGCTCAGTCATCTTCAGTTTCAGCTCATCGGTCTGCTTCTTGCTGTAGTTGTAGGTGGCATCCTCATAGTCGTACCACGAGTAGAGATCCTTGGGGGCTGACGTGCCGCATGAGGCGAGGAGCGCAACGAAGGCTCCTGCGAGAATCATTTTTTTCATTGTCTTATGGTGGATTCTAAAAATTGGCTTTGTTATATTGCGAGGCTATTTTACATAAGATAGGCTGCACTCGGCAATAAGAAAACAAGTTTTCATTGCTCTCGCTTGCACTATCTTTCGAGTGTCAATTCATTTGAGAGTGATGGAGTATAGCGGGCTATACGACTGAACGAACAAATTAATTGAGCCGAAAAGAGACCGCAAGATAGCAAAACGTAAATCTTCTTTTCATTTTTATTTGTTACGGTGGGAATTTTTAGAACCCACCTTAAGGTAATACAATTTGTTTTACTTCCTGCGTGGACACGAATATCTTCTTCTTGTAGAGGTCTTTGCCGTCGCAACTGACGGAGAGAGTCCTCGTGCCTGTGCCTATTCCGTACTGCGAACCGCGCCGGTTCGACTTCTTTTGCTTTACCACCCGGGCCGGGAAGGGGGCGTTGTTGTCCACCTTCACCTGCACGTCTCTGCCGGCATACTGCTTCGGACTGACAAAGAGGAGGTAAGCCATGTCTTCCTTTCCCGTCTCCTGCGCTACGGGAAGATGGGCGCGGCACCCTGCCAAGAAGAGGGGAAGGGCGCACAGAATCATCAGTTTCTTCATTTTTCTTGCTCTATTATGTAATTACTTAAATTCGTTTCGTTGATTGTCTCGGTGGTGTTGAGTTCCACAAACGAGTATTCCGTCTCCGGGGTGTCGCCTCCGGTGGCGAGCACTGTGGCTGTTCCCACCTGCTTGCCGGGCAGGTTTATCATGATGCCTGTTTGCGGATTCTTCACCTTCTTGCCTTTGGTGCGGAGCGCAAAGGTCATGCCTTCCTTGATGCCCTGGCTTTGTCCGCCGGCGATAATGGTGCCGTCAGCATCGCAAGAGATGAGATAGGTTTTCCAAGGAGTGTTGGTACACTTGTTGATGATGTTCTCCACCAACTGTCCTATGGCTTCCGAGATGGCCTTGTCGCTGAGTGTCGCGTCGAAACTTGCGCTGCCTCCCACTCCCATTGTCGTCTTTGTGGTGAGTTCGGCAGAGCCTTTTCCCTCATCGGAATAGATGATAAGGCCTGTGGAAACGTCCACAAGACGGATGGCAACGGCGGCTTCTACGGTCTGCGTCTTTTGCGAAGAGAACACTCCGTTCTTGCCCGTGTTCTTGCGGCCGAACTCTGTTATGGAACCGATTATCATGTAGTCGGCACCGATGGTGGACGCACCTCCGCCGCCTTTCTGGCACTCTTCCAGCAGCGTGTTGAGGTCGCTGCGCTCCAAGAGGATGAATTTGCCGGAAGAGGCGAGCTTCGACGAGAGGATGTCCAAGGCCTGCTTGCCCATCGGGTCGTTCTCCTTGTCATAGAAAATGCCCTTTGCATATTGCGTCTCGTTGGTGAAACGGCCTATGGCAACTTTTCGTTTGAGGGTCATACCGTCGTCCTTCACAATGGTGTCGGGGTTTTCCACGATGACGGTTTTGCGTTGTGCCGATGCCAATTGCACCGATAACAACATTGCTATAAATAAACAGAACTTTTTCATCGATGTAGTGTTCTATTCGCGCCAAGGGCTCCTGTCGGCTGTTAATGATATTATAATAATGTGGGAAAGCAAAGTGCGCGGAGCCCATTCTCATGAAGACGCCTTTGCCTGTACGCCTCGCCGCACCCCCGAAAACCTTTCCTCGGCATCGTGAGGGGAACAGCATTGCAAAATTAACAAATGTATTTGATTGGCAAACAAAAACACGACCTTTTCTTGTCAAACGGCAGTGTTTCTTGCTTTATG
>CAYXGN010000079.1:7104-9295 GCA_964464505.1 uncultured Prevotella sp. | reverse complement strand
CCCATTTTCGAGGGCTTCAAAACTTCTAGAATGAGAGTTCAGGTCGAACTTTTTTAGAGCCCGATTTTAGTGAAAATATGTGAAAAAGGGCGCGCTTTCGTAAGCAAGTTTTGAGCAAGTCGGCAGCAAATTGAAGTAGGCGCGAATCTCCGAGGCGCGCCCGTTAAAAAGCGACGGGCGCCACTCGGAGCTCGGCTCCTACTATTATTACACTTCCAACGCCCAAAAACGCCCTCCTTCTTCTATTCTAATGAGAAAATGAATGCTCGGAAGAAAAAATGTCAATAAAAGTTGTGGATAATCTGAAGAAATCGTCTATCTTTGTACTATAATGCGTGAAAGGTCGCATAAAATCAATAGGAATAAAAGTTATTAAAGATGAAAGAATTTCTCAAGTACACTGCCGCCACCGTCGTAGGACTGATAATCTTCTGCGTCGTGATGGCTGCTTTCGGGATGATGAGCCTTGTGGGCATCATGGCTTCAGGGCAAGCCAAGACACAGGTTAAGGACAATTCGGTGATGGTTCTTCAACTCAACGGAACAATAACCGACCAGAAACAGGAGAACATCATGGACCGTTTCACCGGCGACGGAGCCGGGCAGACGGGTCTCAACGAGATAACCAGTGCCATAAAGAAGGCGAAAGCCAACGACAAGATAAAGGGCATCTACATCGAAGCAGGCTCCATGTCGTGCGATTATGCCACCTTGCAGGAAATCCGCGAAACCCTCGCCGACTTCCGCAAGAGCGGCAAATGGATTGTGGCTTACGGCGACAACTACGAGCAGGAGACCTATTATGTGGCGTCGGTAGCCGACAAGGTGTACATCAACCCGCAGGGAATGCTCGACTGGCACGGCATCGCCTCGCAGCCGATGTTCTACAAAGACCTCATGGCGAAGTTCGGAGTGAAGTTCCAGGTGGTGAAGGTGGGCTCCTTCAAGAGTGCCACAGAGACACTGACGGAGGACAAGATGAGCGACGCCAACCGCCAGCAGGTGTCCGCTTTCATCGGGGGCACATGGAATAACATCTGTCAGGCGGTGGCAAAGAGTCGTGGAGTGAGTGTCGATTCCCTCAACGCCTGGGCTGACCGCTGCATCATCTTCGACGGCGCGGAGACTTTGACGCGCACACGTCTTGTTGACGGTCTCGTCTATGCCGACCAGATGAAGGGCGTTGTGAAGAAACTTTTGAAGATAGAGGAAGACGACGACATCGCCCAACTCTCCGTCAGCGACATGCAGAACGTGAAGGACGAGAGTCGCGACGGCGACGAGATTGCAGTCTACTACGCCTCCGGCAGCATCGTCCAGACAGCCGGCAAGTCTCCCGTCAAGAGAGGCAGAAGCATCGTGGCAACGACAGTCTGCAAGGACTTGGAGCAACTCATGAACGACGACGATGTGAAGGCTGTGGTGATAAGGGTCAACTCCGGCGGCGGCGACGCCTTCGCTTCGGAGCAGATTTGGCATCAGGTGAGCGAGTTGAAAGCCAAGAAACCCGTAGTGGTGTCAATGGGCGACTACGCCGCTTCGGGCGGTTATTACATGTCGGCTTGCGCCTCCTGGATTGTGGCGCAGCCTAACACGCTCACGGGAAGCATAGGAATCTTCGGCGCAATACCCGACCTCAGCGGACTCATGACCCAGAAACTCGGCGTGAAGTTCGACGAGGTGAAGACCAACCGCAACAGTGGTTTCGGCAACATCATGGCGCGTCCGTTCAACGAAGAGGAGACGGCGCTGCTGCAAAAGAATGTCAATAGGGGCTACAAACTGTTCCGCCAGCGTGTCGCCGACGGCAGACACATGAGCACGGAAGAGGTGGAGCGCATCGCACAGGGACGCGTGTGGCTCGGCACCGACGCCTTGAAGATAAAGCTTGTCGATGAACTCGGAGGTCTCGATGCGGCTGTGGCAAAGGCTGCCAAACTGGCAAAGATGGACAAATGGCACACCATGGAGTATCCAAAACCTGCATCATGGACCACCCAACTGCTTGAAAAGACATCCAACGGCAGTTACCTCGACGAGCAGATTCGCCTCAACCTCGCCGAGTTCTACGAGCCATACATGTTCCTCAAGAACCTCAACAACCACGAAGTCTTGCAGGCGCGCGTACCTTTTATTATTAATATAAGGTAATAGGAGGTCGAACGTCCCCGCTCGACAATAAATAACAGGC
>CAYXGN010000079.1:3757-7004 GCA_964464505.1 uncultured Prevotella sp. | reverse complement strand
GCAAACTGTAGTAGGCGCGGATCGCCGAGACGCGCCCCTCGAGCAAGCAACAGGAGATCAGCCTCCTCTATCAAAGGGTGCGTCTCGGCGATCCGCACCTACTACGATTACCCGCTCCGCGCCCATTACACTAATATAAAATCTGACAAACCCGACAACCCGAATGAGAACAGAAGGCGACTTCATAAAGATAACGGAATGGCTGCTGCCCTTCAGCTGGCTTTACGGCATTGGCGTGAAGGTGAGAAACTGGCTGTTCGACATCGGCTTGTTGAAAAGTCAGAGCTACGACACGCCCGTAATCTCCGTCGGCAACATCACCGTGGGAGGGTCGGGAAAGACCCCCCACGTGGAGTATCTCGCGGGTCTGCTGCACAAAACCGTCAAAGTGGCAGTGCTCAGTCGCGGTTACAAACGCCACACAAAGGGCTATGTGCTCGCCAATGAGGACACCACCATGCCGGAGATTGGCGACGAACCGTTCCAGATACACCGCAAATACGGCGACATCTATGTGGCTGTCGACAAGAACCGCCGCCGCGGTATCGACCGTTTGGAGCACGATGACGCGACAAAGGATGTGGAAGTGATTCTCCTCGACGACGCTTTCCAACACCGTTATGTAAAGCCTGGCATCAATATCCTGCTTGTGGACTACCACCGACTCATCATCTACGACCGCTTGTTGCCTGCCGGCCGTCTTCGGGAACAGAAGGAAGGGGCAGTGAGAGCCGACATCATCATCGTCACAAAATGCCCCACCGACCTCAAGCCGATGGAGTTTCGGGTGCTCAAACGCGCCATGAATCCGTTCCCCTTCCAGCAACTCTTCTTCACGACGATAAAATACAACGACCTCGCTGCCGTCTTCGGCGACTCCCGTCGCCCCATCACCGGCATCACGCCCGACACCCACATACTGCTGCTTACGGGCATCGCGTCGCCACAACAGATGATTGTCGACCTGCAGACAGTGTCGAAACACATCACCCCACTTACCTTCGCCGACCACCATAGGTTCACCCCTGCCGACGAAGAGCGCATCAACAGCGAATTCAAGGCACTGCCTTCGCCGAAGATAATCATCACAACGGAGAAGGACAGCACACGCCTCCAGCACACCACAATGCTCAGCGACGAGGTGCGTCACAGCACCTTCGCACTGACAATGGAGATAAAATTCCTCCTCGAAGGGGAGAAGGTGTTCAACAAAAAAATCATTGATTATGTACGAAAAAATTCAAGAAACAGCATCCTGGCTAAGAGAAAGAATGACAACAAAGCCTGAGACGGCAATAATTCTCGGCACAGGCTTGGGACAGTTGGCTGAGGAAATCACCGACAGCTACGCCTTTCCTTACGAAAAAATACCCAATTTTCCTGTCTCGACAGTGGAGGGTCACGCCGGAAAACTCATCTTCGGCAAACTCGGAGGGAAGGACATCATGGCGATGGAAGGCCGCTTCCACTTCTATGAAGGCTATTCCATGAAGGAGGTTACGTTCCCAATCCGCGTCATGTATGAACTCGGCATCAAGACTCTCTTCGTGTCCAACGCCTCTGGAGGCATGAACCCTGACTTCCGCATCGGTGACCTTATGATTATCACCGACCACATAAACTTCTTCCCCGAGCACCCTCTTAGGGGCAAGAACTTCCCCACCGGTCCCCGCTTCCCCGATATGCACGAGGCCTACGACCGCTCCCTCATCGCCGAAGCCGATGCCATCGCCAGGGAAAAGGGCATCCGAGTGGTGCACGGAGTCTATATGGGCGTGCAGGGACCTACCTTTGAGACACCGGCAGAATACAAGATGTACCACCGTCTTGGAGCCGATGCTGTGGGCATGAGCACCGTCCCTGAGGTTATCGTGGCGCACCATTGCGGCATCAAGACCTTCGGCATAAGCATCATCACCGACCTCGGGCTGGAAGACACACCGGTGGAGGTGAGCCACGAAGAGGTGCAGACAGCAGCCAACAACGCGCAACCCCTCATGACGGAGATAATGCGCGAAATGATAAAAAGAGCGTAAACCCTATGACAGACATATCAAAACTCGGAGAGTTCGCACTCATCCACCGGCTCACAGACGGCCATCAGCCCAAGAACAAATCCACACTTCTTGGTGTGGGCGACGACTGCGCCGTGCTGCATTATCCCGACAGTGAGGTGCTCGTAAGCACCGACATGCTCATGGAAGGGGTGCATTTCGACCTCACTTACATCGACCTTCAGCATCTCGGCTACAAGGCGGCGATGGTCAACATAATCGACATCTTCGCTATGAACGGCACGCCGCGACAACTCACAGTGAGCATCGCCCTGAGCAAACGCTTCAACGTGGAGGACATGGAAGCGTTCTACAGCGGACTCCGTATGGCGTGCGACAAATGGGGAGTGGACGTTGTCGGCGGCGACACCACTGCGTCCTACACCGGCCTCGCAATAAGCATCACCGTCATCGGAGAGGCGAAAAAGGATGAAATAGTCCGTCGCAGCGGAGCCAAAGACACCGACCTCATCTGCGTGACAGGCGACCTCGGTGCCGCATATATGGGTCTGCAACTCCTCGAACGCGAGAAGAGCGTCTACTACCAGATGGTGAACGAGGCGCGCGAGAAGAACGATCAGAAGCGACTCGAAGAGTTGAAGAACTTCCAACCCGACTTCGCCGGAAAGGAATACATCATCCAACGGCAAATACAGACAGAGGCGCGCGGCGACATAATAGCCCGCTTCCGCGAAATCAACCTGCACCCCACGGCGATGATGGACATCAGCGACGGACTCAGCAGCGAACTCCTTCACATCTGCGAACAGAGCCATTGCGGATGCCGCATCTATGAGAAGAACATCCCCATAGACTACCAGACGGCGGTGATGGCGGAAGAGATGAACATGAATGTCACCACCTGCGCCCTCAACGGAGGCGAAGACTACGAACTCCTCTTCACCGTCCCTATCGGCGACCACGAGAAAGTGGCTGCCATGGAGGGCGTGAAACTCATCGGCCACATCACTCGACAGGAACTCGGAACGATGCTCATCACACGCGACAACCAGGAGTTTGAACTCAAAGCGCAAGGGTGGAACCCCCTTAAGCAATCGTAAAGGAATTGCGAACTACAAATTACACGAATTGCACGAAAACGCAATGGTAACCGTAGTAGGCGCAGATCGCCGAGATGCGCCCATTGAAAGAGATTGCAAACCGTAGTAGGCGCGTATCTCCGAGACGCGCCC
>CAYXGN010000079.1:0-3657 GCA_964464505.1 uncultured Prevotella sp. | reverse complement strand
ATGAACAAACTGAAAATAGGCTATTTGCAACAGCATAACGCCCCCGACACCAACGACAACCTCCGCCGACTCGCCGAAGGCATAAGGACTCTCGCAAAGCGCGGCGCCGGGCTCATAGTGTTGCAGGAACTGCACAACTCGCTCTACTTCTGCCAGACAGAGGATGTGGACAATTTCCGCCTTGCCGAACCCGTTCCGGGTCCCTCCACCCGCTTCTTCGGAGCGTTGGCAAAGGAGTGTGGCGTGGTGATTGTCACCTCGCTGTTTGAGCGGCGCGCCGCCGGACTCTACCATAACACCGCTGTCGTGATGGAGAGCGACGGCACCATCGCCGGCAAATACCGCAAAATGCACATCCCCGACGACCCTGCCTACTACGAGAAATTCTATTTCACGCCCGGCGACCTCGGTTTCCGTCCCATTCAGACCAGCGTGGGAAGTCTCGGCGTAATGGTTTGCTGGGACCAGTGGTACCCCGAGGCAGCGCGCCTGATGGCTCTGCAAGGGGCTGACATCCTCATCTATCCCACTGCCATCGGCTATGCCGACGGCGATACCCCCGACGAACAACAGAGGCAGCGCGAGGCGTGGACAACGGTGCAGCGAGGTCACGCCGTGGCTAACGGAGTGCCCGTAGTGGCAGTAAACCGTGTGGGCTTCGAACCCGACCCGAGTCGACAGACTCCCGGAATAGAGTTCTGGGGCTCGTCAATGGTTGTGGGACCGCAGGGCGAATTGCTCCACCGCTCACCCTCCAACGAAGAGGAAAGCCCTGTCATTGAGGTTGACCTCGCCCACAGCGAGGAAGTACGCCGCTGGTGGCCCTTCCTCCGCGACCGCCGCATCGATGCCTACAAAGACATCACAAAACGCTTCATCGACTGACAAACACACCTTTATAACTCACCTTTTATCAATAAACGAGAAAATGAAAAAACTGTCAACGCTACTCCTTACGGCTCTTTTCGGAGCCAGTTGCTTGTTGCCTTGCAATGTCGAAGCAAAGGTTAGCAATCTCCTTCCTTATCCCCATGTCATCAGCCAAAAGCAAGGCTCTTTCGCATTGAACAGAAAAGTGCAACTCCTCGATGCCACCAACAACAAGTCATTGCAACGCTTTCTCGATGAAAACGGATGCGAAGTGAGTGCTGGCGCAGCAGCAACGGTAAATGTAACGATTGTCAATGCCATCGAAGGAGCGTACGATTACACCCTCGCAGGATTCGAAAACGAGGCTTATCAACTCGACATCACAGGCAACAGCATCGACATAAAGGCAGTGACGGAGACGGGAGTGACCCGCGCCGCACAGACTTTGACGCAGTTGGCAGAGGGATATGACGACGCAGCAAACCCAGAATTGGAACTCGTCAGCATCACCGACTGGCCCGCTTTCAAGTTGCGCGGTTGGATGCAGGACGTTGGTCGCTCGTTCCTCTCGGTCGATGAGTTGAAGAAAGAGATACGTTTGCTGTCGCGTTTCAAGGTAAACGTGTTCCATTGGCACCTCACTGAGAAACTGGCTTGGCGTTTTCAGGTGAACGCTTATCCCGAACTCACTGCCGACGAGAATATGACCCGCTTCCCCGGCAAGTATTACACACAAGCCCAATGCCGCGAAATTGAGGACTACGCAGCCGATTATGGCATCATCGTCATACCCGAAATAGACATGCCGGGACACAGCGACGTGTTTACAAAAGCTATGGGTTTCGACATGCAGAGCACGAAAGGGCGCGCCGCTTTGAAGAAAATTCTCGACGAAGTGGGCAACACATTCACGCGAGCCCCGTACATTCACATCGGCGGCGATGAGGTGACTCTGCAGTCAGGGTTCCTCAATGAGATGTCAAACTATGTGCGAACCTCTCTCAACCGTAAGGTGTTGCTGTGGAATCCGCTTGTGAACCAGAGCATAACAAGCAGCATCGCCGACATGACACAGATGTGGTCGACGAATGGAAAACTTGTCAGTGGCATGCCAAACATCGACTGCCGCTACAACTACATCAACCACTTCGATGTGTATGCCGACCTTGTGGGAATCTATAAAAGCAGCATCTACTACGCCCAGCAAGGCTCGGAAGAGATAGCAGGCACCGTCACTGCCACTTGGAACGACACCAAAACGGACACCGAAACCGACATCATCAGGCAGAATAACCAGTATGCCAACATCCTCGCCTCTGCCGAACGCGCTTGGAAAGGCGGCGGAGAGCAATACATAGAACAGGGTGGTACGAGTCTGCCAAGCAGTGGTGACGAGTACGATGAGTTTGCCGACTTCGAACAACGATTCCTCTTCCACAAGGCACACTCGCTCAAAGACGAACCGATAGCATACGTTAAGCAGAGCAATGTGCACTGGCGTGTCACCGAACCGTTCCCCAATGGCGGCGATGCCTCGCTCACTCTGCCTCCCGAACAGAACACCGATGACATCCTGCCACAGGCATTCACTTACAACGGGACGACTTACAAGACTTCCATCGCCACTGGCGCCGGAATCTATCTTCGCCATATCTGGCACCCGACAGTGCCTTCCTTCTTCGCCAACCCATCGACAAACCAGACCGCTTATGCCTGGACTTACGTCTATTCGCCCATTGAGCAGGAAGTGGGAGCGCAGATAGAATTCTACACTTACAGTCGTTCGGGCAGCGAATATGCACCGAAAGCCGGACAATGGGACCGTCGCGGGTCGCGCATTTGGCTCAACGATAAGGAGATACCGGCACCAGAATGGGAACAGACCGACTGCGATATACCGCAGGACGATGCCGAAAAAGGACTGAAAAACGAGAATCTCACCGCACGCGATGTGGTGGCACTTCATCTCAACCAAGGCTGGAATAAGGTGTTCATGAAACTCCCTCATGTGAACAGCGGAGGAACAAAGCGCGACAAATGGCAGTTTACCTTTGTCATAACCGACACCGATGGCATCAACGCGGTGGACGGATTGACCTACTCTCCGGACAAAAGTTTCGAACCGCCAAAGGAAGATGTGGTTGCAGCCCCAACGCTAAGCGACGAGAACGACACCTATTGGTATCAGTTCAATACGCCTCTTCGCGACAGCTACTACCCGACATCGGCTGGTGTTGGCAATGACCTTTACGCCCTGGCGAGTCCTACAACGGCATCGGAATGGAAGTTTCAGAAACGTGAGGACGGCAACTTCAATATCGTAAACCGCTCCGACGGTGCTTTCGTGTCGCCCGTTGCCGATGACGACACAGCCCTGAAAATGGTGGCAGCAGAGCCTAATGTGGGATGGACTTTCAACAAAGCAAGCAACAAAGGCTACTTCACCATCACCAGCGGAACAACGCAAATGAACCAAACAAGAGCCGTCCACAACTACAAAGTGTTCAATTGGGGTGAGGGAACAAATACCTCTGACACTGGTTGTCAGTTTATGTTTTACCTCGTTGCACACGAAAGTCATCCCACAGCGAGTATCAACAGCACTGTGGCAGATGCCGATGTGCGTGTGGAAAACCGCCGCATCGTGTGTTCTTGGCCTTATCGTCTCTACTCCAACAACGGTCAGGCGCAACCCATTGGTAAGCAACTCGCGGCAGGGATATATGTCGTAAAGACTGCACTGGGAGCGAAAAAGGTGGTTGTGAAATAACGGAACGGAAACCGAAA